>CAYVTU010000041.1:0-1856 GCA_964454835.1 uncultured Brachyspira sp. | reverse complement strand
TGTTTAATAATGGAGAATCTGGAGATGTAAATTTTACAAAGAATAATCAATATGGTCCTGTTGATTTATGGATATCTATGTGCGGGAAAAATAGAGCTAAAAAAATATTAACTGAAATATTAAAATTTGGTCCAAATTTTTCAATGGAAAACTGGATAAATAATAAGGTAAAAGAATTGAAGAAAATTGAACCAAAAATGAAAGAAAATTATTTAATTGAAATTGCTAAATCTCAATATGAACAAATTTTTGCAGTTGGCAAGGAAACTTATGACTGGAATTTTTACTTTTATCTTATACCAGTTACTCAAACATATGATTTTTTTGCAAATTTTGGATTTGCTAACTGGGGAAACTGGTAAATCAAATATATTTTTTAGTTTTAAACTAACAAAAAAAAGGAGAAGAACTATGAACAAATTAATCATGAAAAAACTAACTCTTTTAATAATACTGATATTATTTTCAGTTATAATATTCATGTCAATTGATTTTGATGAAAATATTAATTATGCAAATATTGCGACTGTAAAGTTCAGTGATTTAAAAAAAGAAGTAATAAAACCAGATTTAATAGATATAAGTGATAAGATAAAACTTGAGAAGGTCGAATTGAGTGAAAAGCAGGTAAAGTATATATTTCAAAGAGATGTATTTAACTGGGTATTAAAAAAATATGATAATGTAATAACAGAAAATAATATGGGAATATTTAGAGTTTTTAAAGATAATGAAATAACTTATAGTAATATATTATTTAATGATAAATTTGGTAATAAAATTTTACAAGGAGGAGATACTTTTTATCTTTTAGAAAAAAATAAGAATGAAAAACTATTATTAGATATAGCAAATATAGATAACGAAGCTCATTTAGTTTATAGCTACAATGAAAAAAATTATACATATACACTTTTGGAAGATAAATTTAAAGTATGGGATTTGTTTACATTTCCTGATTACCCTATTGATGTTAAAGGACAATGGTTCGTTGTAATTAGTTTTTATCAGTGTGGAATGACATTGGATGATTATTATGCATATTTTATGATAAAAATAATAAATATAAAGACAAAAGAGATGAAAATATTATGGTCAAAAAATTATGATATACTTCATTTCATTAATACTCTTGAAGATATATATGGACCGAGATATGATGTGTCGAAAAATAAAAGATATATATATTTAACTGGAGCATATGAACCATTTTCATATGGTAGGGTATTTAATCCAGGCGGATATGTGTATGACTGGTGGAATAATAGGTTTTTTATGATATATAAAAAAAATGAAACAAATTTGAAACAAGAGGTTTTTCAAATTACAAATAATATAGAGGATGGATATATATATTTTGAAGTAAGGACCTGGCAAAAGAAAGAGAAATTGTGGGAATATAGTTATGAAAAAAATGCGATATATTATAGAATAAAAGCAGATGAACTTGAAAAGTTTTTAGATAATTATAAGTGATATGTTTTTATGATTCAAATAACCTTATTCTATAGGGAAACAATAAGTATTTGACTAATTACATTAAACTATTTTATATGTTATTATTTTTATAATTGTTTCTATTGAATTTCAAGTTAAATTATTTAAGCAAAAATTTCTGCTTATTTAGTCAAAAAAAATTTTTGATTATTATATAATAAAAATAAATTCAAAAGGAGATATTATCTGGCAGAAGATGTATGGAGGTAGTAATTATGACAGTGCGAATTCAATAAAACAAACATTAGATGGAGGATATATTATTTGAGATGCCCCCTTTTTCTGGACAAAAAGAAGTGAATAGTATTATAAAATATATTAATATATTAAGTTATTATTATTCGTAGAATGATAATAAC
>CAYVTU010000040.1:0-3802 GCA_964454835.1 uncultured Brachyspira sp. | reverse complement strand
ATTACTGTTGCCCTATATCCAATACTAAATCTTATCTGTGGTTCTATTAAGTTTATATCAACACTACTTCTTTTGTAAAATGGGGGATATATTCCAATGTGAAAATGACCTAATAAATATATTTCTATAAATATATTTCTAATTTACATCTATAAAAAATTTAAATTTATAAATCATCTAAATAATTATTTTAATTTAAAATTCTTTATAAAGATAAATATTATTATATTTGAACAATTCCTTTAATCTTGTCACCTTGTATTGCAGAAAAAATTCTTTAATTAAATATTCTAAATTATCTAAATCCTTAAAATAACTAGATGGATTTTGAAAATATTCAAAATTATTTTTAAAGAAATATTTATTAAAATCATAAAGTAAGCTTAATTCACTAAATACACCACTACTTATTTCTCCATAAAAATTAAAATAATAAATTTTAGCTGCAATGTCCACCAATATTTCTTCTAAATCAATTTTATTAAAATCATATTTTTTATAAATCTCATATCTATTCATTAATCTTGGATAATTTTCGTCATTGAGTAATTTTATTATCTTATTTTTGTAACTATTTTTTGGTATTATAAAAGATGATGCTAAAAAATCATATAATAAATCTTTTGCTTTAACATTTTCCATTACCAAAGTATTACTTTCATGTATAATTATATGTGATAATTCATGAGCAAATATATTGAAAAAATTAAATTTCTGCTTTATTAAAATTGGTAATACTATATGAGATTCTTCAAATTCAGAAAGCGTTTGATAAAAATCTTCAAATAATCCAAAACTAACTTTTAATGATAAAAATTTTTGATGTTTTTCTTTTGGCAATATGGAATTCAGTTTAAATAAATCATAAAAAGTATTAAAAATATAATTTATCTTTGCAGAAATAATATTTAAATCCATTAGTTTAATTATTTCAGTTTTTAATTTTATAATATCCTCTATTAAAGGATCTTCTACATCTTTCATTTCCTGATAGAATAAAAGAATTGGAAATATTTGATTTTTGCCTAACAACATAGGGTTCGCTTGAATTTTCGCATTATCATTTGTAACTAAAATTGAATTCATTATAATTTTAGTTGATAGTAAATAAAATTCTAAATATTGATAAAATGGATCTCTTTTTTCAAATTTTGTATAATCATATTTAAGTTCATTTAAGCAATATTGATTATATCTTTTTCGTAAACTTTCAATTTTTTCTTCATTGAAATCAATATATTCTATAAGTATTTTTTTAATTTCATAGGTTTTTAAACAATCAATTCCTTTTGGATTTAATAAAATATATAAAATATCTATATTAAAAACATTTAATGAATTGTAATTTAAAATAATTGGTATTTTCCTTCCATTTTTCTCCAAATTTTTATATTCTAAATCCAAAGGAGAAAATGAGTAAAATAAAATTAATATTATAAAAAGAATAAGAATTTTTATTCTATTCATCCAGATATTTCCACTTGCTGTTTTCAAGAATTTTATCTATTTCTTCTTCAATAAATTTATTTATCAAATCCATGAAAAAATTATCTCTTTTTTCGTTTGAGATAAACACAAAATTTTCAAGTTTTATATTATTTATCATAACATAATCTAGGATATACTCTATTAACTTTTCATATAGACTCAAATTATAATATTTGATATTCATTTTGCCTTCATTATCCTTTTCAAAATAGTAATTTTGGTAAAAAGATGGTAATAAATAATTATAATTTTCATGAACTTTTATAAAATAATAATATGCGACATCTGTAATGACCTATAAAAGAAGAAAATTTCTATAATAATCATCAAGATTATTTAATTGCTTTTTAATTAAAATTTTATCTTCTTCTTTTGTTTTTTCATTTTCATTACGTAAAACTGTAAAATATAAAACATTCCACTTATATTTTTCTTTTGGGACAGTGAGTAGATTTGAGTTAATTGTAAAATAATGTCCTATTTCATGTAAAAGTATTCTTAAAACTTTTTCTGGTTGGGCAATGCCATTGATCATAATAATTCTTTGGTTTATAAATCCTTCATAATAAAATTTTATATCATTTTCATAAAAAAAGGCAAACCGACTGAACCAGGATAAATACACATCTAAAAATGTATTTATTTTTTCATTAGAATATAATGAATAAAAATTGTAATAATCATCTATGATTTTTTGGAAATTAAATGACTTTATAAAATCTTTAAAAAAATCATGTATTATTTTAATATATGGATTTGTATTTATTATATAATTAAATTTTTCATTATTTTCTAAAATAAAATTATTCAAATAAGAGTACCCACCTATAAGTTCGCCATAAATTTTTTCTATTGCGTATAGATAAGCTCTTGCAATATAATTTGTACATACATTATATTTAATTAATAAAACTCTATTTAAATCTATTTTTCTTCTTTTGAATTCCATCCAATGATATTGTAATTCATCTAAATCATAACCTAAGGTCATATTATAATAAAATGCATAAATGTTTGAACCTTGTTTTATTCCTTTATATACATTTGAAAGATAGATTAAAAATTCATTTCTTATGCTATCTATTAAACTTTTTTGATCTTCATATAATTTAGATAAAAGTAAATCGAGATCTTTATTAAATGTTTTATAATCAAAAATAGTAAATAAAATTATCTGTAAGTCTATTAAATCAATCTTATATGCAATGTTTGATTTTTTATCTACTATTATTGAATAATTATCTCCCAATTTTATATTTATTTTGAATTCAAAACTATAAAAGATGAAAAGAAAAATTAAAATAGTAAAGATTAATATTTTCTTTTTACTCATATTCATCATAATTAATATCCAATATAAATTATAAATAATCTATTGACGATTATTAGAGAAGAGGAAAAAGATTTCCTCTTCTTCATTATTTTTCTTTTTTAATATGTAAAAATATTTTAATAACTGGTATTAGGACAACTATCTGTAATAAGATAACCGTTATAACCAGTATAAGGATTAATAGATTGATATGTAATTACTCCATCTGGCCATACAATTTCGTAAAGAAATACTCCATTTTCAGTGACTATAATTCCACCATCAACTTCTGAACCAGTAATGCCGACTTTCCAAGCATATACTTTTGGCTTTTGCCCTTTACTATCACTTACAGAATTTGTTATTACTTCTCCAATTATTCTACTTAGTTCATAATCTGAAATTTCAACTATATTGACAATTGATATTGTAATTTGTAAATTATAAATATTCATAGGTTTAGCAAATATATTGATATTAATAAATAAAATAAACATAAAAAATAATGTAAATATATAAAGAAATTTTTTCATATTTGCTCCCAAATTTTTATTTTTTAATAATGTAGTCAGATAAATTTGTTGGATTGTAATTATGAATATATGTTGTTTGTGGATTACCAAAGCTTCCATCTTCATTTACTGGATATTCTCCTACTATAATCGCACTTCCATCATTAAAAACATATATATAACCACCGCCTATTTTGCCTTTCCATACAATCTGATTATCTGGTAATGTTGAATCATATATAACATGATTTCCTTCAACTTTAATAAGTTCCTCATCATTTAATTCATCCAACATAAATCCATCATCTACCAATGGATTTGTAACCATAGCCATAGGTTTTGCCAACACCGGCATTGCAAATAAAACAATCAATGCTATTAAAATAATAATATTTCTTTTCATAAAATCAAACCTCCAATTTTTTAATTTTTTAATTTTTTTAATTCTTTCATATTAATACATAATCTTTTTAACTCGTTTGTCATATAC
>CAYVTU010000039.1:0-5265 GCA_964454835.1 uncultured Brachyspira sp. | reverse complement strand
CGCTTTTTTCTTTATTTATGCCTTATCTCGCCTTTTTTGCACTACTTTTTTTCAAGATTGGGGTTAATTTAATAATTGCATTTTTCAAAAAAGTTTGCATTCTATTAAGTGAAAAAAATATTCAAAAATATACCATTCCTTTTTTCATATTTAATTTTGGAGGATACTAATGGCAAAGAAAATGAAATCTATGGATGGAAATAATGCTGCTGCGTATGTGTCGTATGCTTTTACAGAAGTTGCAGCTATTTATCCTATAACTCCATCCTCAACAATGGCTGAATATGTTGATGAATGGGCGTCAAAGGGTGAAAAAAACATGTTTGGCGAAGTTGTTAAAGTTGTCGAGATGCAGTCAGAAGCAGGTGCTGCTGGTGCTGTGCACGGAAGTTTACAGGGTGGTGCTCTTACTTCGACCTATACAGCTTCTCAAGGTTTACTTTTGATGATTCCAAATATGTATAAAATTGCAGGAGAGCTTTTACCAGGAGTTTTCCATGTTTCTGCAAGAACACTTGCTACACATGCTCTATCTATTTTTGGAGATCATTCAGATGTTATGGCATGCCGTCAAACTGGTTTTGCATTGCTTGCAACTGGCTCTGTACAGGAAATTTTAGATATTGCTCCTGTCGCTCATCTTGCAGCTCTTAGAAGTAGAGTTCCATTCTTACATTTCTTCGATGGTTTTAGAACTTCTCATGAAATCCAGAAAGTTGAAGCATGGGATTATGCAGATATTTTACCATTGGTAGATATGGAATCTTTGAGAAAATTTAGACAAAGAGCACTTTCTCCTGATGCTCCTGTTACAAGAGGTACAGCTCAAAATCCAGATATTTTCTTCCAGGCAAGAGAAGCATGTAATCCATATTACGATAAGGTTGCAGATATTGTCGAAGAAGAGATGGCAAAACTTTCAAAAATAACAGGAAGGGAGTATCATCCTTTTACATATTATGGCGCTGCGGATGCTGAATATATTGTCGTTGCTATGGGTTCTGTTACAGATTTATTAAAACCAACTATCGATTATTTAGTAAGTAAAGGTAGAAAAGTCGGTGCTATAACAGTTCATCTTTATAGACCATTTTCAGAAAAATACTTTTTCAAAGTATTCCCAAAAACAGTTAAAAAAATCGCGGTTCTCGATAGAACAAAAGAGCCAGGTGCAGCGGGTGAACCACTTTACCTTGATGTTAAAAATCTTTTCTACGGTAAAAAAGATGCTCCTATCATTATTGGCGGTCGCTATGGTCTTTCATCAAAAGATACAAAACCAGAAGATTTAATCGCTGTTTATGATAATTTAGCAAGAAACGAACCAAAAGATCATTTTACAATAAGTATAATTGATGATGTTACTTTTACTTCTTTACCTCCTGCTGAATCTGTTGATGTAACTCCTCAAGGAACTTTCGAAGGACTCTTCTATGGTCTTGGTTCAGATGGTACAGTTGGTGCAAACAAAAACTCAATTAAAATCATTGGAGATAATACCGATTTATATGCCCAGGCTTACTTTGCCTATGATTCTAAGAAATCGGGTGGTGTTACAATTTCTCACCTAAGATTTGGCAAAAAACCAATACATCTTCCTTGCTATGTTTCTCATGCTGATTTTGTTGCCTGCCATGTTCCATCATATTTAGATAAATATGATATGCTTAAACCAATTAAAAAAGGTGGAACGTTCCTTTTAAACTCTATCTGGGATAAAGATGAAGTAGCAAAACATTTGCCAAATTCAATGAAAAAGAGAATGGCACAACAAAATGTTAAATTCTATATTATCAATGCAACAGAAATTGCAGAGGAAGTTGGGCTTCCAGGAAGAACAAACTCCATAATGCAATCAGCATTCTTTAAAGTTTCAAATGTTATCCCTTATGAACTTGCAGTAAAAGAGATGAAAAATGCAGTTGAAAAAACATATGGAAGAAAAGGTGAAGATGTTGTCAAGAAAAACTATGCTGCAATAGATAAAGGTGCCCAGGTTATTGAAGTTAAAGTTGATCCAGCATGGGCAAATCTTCCTGATGAAAAGAAAGATTATGGTGATATACCAGAATTTATAGAAAATATTGTTATTCCTATAAATTCATTAAAAGGTGATGATTTGCCAGTATCTGCCTTCTTAAATAGAGAAGATGGGACCTTCCCAGCTGGAACTACTGAATATGAAAAAAGAGGAATAGCTGTAAATGTTCCAGAGTGGAATCCAGAAAATTGCATCCAATGTAACCAGTGTGCTTTTGTATGTCCTCACGCTGTTATTAGACCATTTTTACTCGATGAAAATGAGGCGAAAAATGCGCCAAGCGGTACAAAACTTTTAAAAGCTATTGGTAAAGGTCTTGAAAACTATCAATATAAGATTCAAGTTTCTGTTTTAGATTGTACAGGTTGCGGAAATTGTGCAGATATCTGCCCTGGTAAAAAAGGTGCGAAAGCCCTTGAAATGAAACCTTTAGAAACTCAGCTTGAAGAAGTAAAAAGATGGGAATATTTCGATAAAAAGGTTTCTTATAAGTCAGTTGAACCAGAAAACAACATAAAAAATAGCCAGTTCAAACAACCTCTTTTTGAATTCAGTGGTGCATGTGGCGGTTGTGGAGAAACACCATATATTAAAGTGATATCTCAACTTTTTGGTGATAGAATGATTGTTGCAAATGCGACAGGTTGTTCATCAATCTATGGTGGTTCAGCTCCTGCGACACCATATAGAGCAAATAAAGAAGGGAAAGGTATAGCATGGGCAAATAGCTTATTTGAAGATAATGCAGAATATGGATTTGGCTTATATCTTGCAAATAAAAAGATAAAAGAAAAAGCAATTTCAGATTTTGAAAATGCTATTTCAAAAGGCGAAGTTTCAGATAAAGTTAAAAATATTTTCAATTCTTACAAAAATGAAACCAATTATAATAAACAGATGAAATTAGTCGATGAACTTAAAACTGCTTTAAACTCAGAAAAAAACCAGAAGGCTATGGACCTTTCATCACTTACAAAGTATCTTATCAAAAAATCAGTATGGGTAATTGGTGGTGATGGTTGGGCTTATGATATTGGTTTTGGTGGTCTTGACCATGTTATTGCTCAGGGAGAAGATATTAACTTACTTGTACTTGACACAGAAGTTTACTCCAATACTGGTGGACAATCTTCAAAATCAACCCCAATCTCAGCAGTTGCAAGATTTGCGGCAGCAGGGAAAAGAGTAAGAAAAAAAGATTTAGGTTTAATAGCGATGAGCTATGGTTATGTCTATGTTGCTCAGGTAGCTATGGGAGCAGATAAAAACCAATTCTTAAAAGCTATTACAGAGGCTGAAAGCTATAACGGTCCTTCCTTGATTATAGCATATGCACCATGTATCAACCATGGATTAAGAGCAGGTATGGGTAAGAGTCAGGAAGAAGAAGAAAGAGCTGTTAAAGCAGGTTACTGGCATCTTTATAGATATGATCCAAGACTTGAAGCAGAAGGTAAAAATCCATTCCAACTCGATTCGAAGGAACCTACAGAAAGTTTTAGAGACTTTATAATGGGTGAAGTGCGATTCTCTTCTTTAGCTAAGACTTTCCCTGATGTTGCAGAAGATCTTTTCAAGGCATGCGAAGAAGACGCTAAAAAACGCCTTGCAACTTACAAAAGACTTGCTTCCATGGATTTTAGTAAATAAAATAGCTAATGTCAAATTCCAAATAGACTAAAAGCAAATTTAAAAAAAAAGGCTGCCAACAAAGTGGCAGCCTTTTTTTATTTTAAACCTTTTATTTTTGCCACAGACCACCCCACCACCCGCCCAAAAATTTTTTAAAAAATTCGAATTAGTTTTTTTGTTGATTAAAATTGATGCGCTATAATGTTATAAATATTATCAAATGATTCTAAATCTAAAACATTTTAAATTCTTAATTACGAAAAGGTAGTTTAAAAATGAAAAAAATTTTAAATTTCATTTTAATTTTTTTTGTATTTTTACTTTTTTCATGTACACCGCCAGAAATAGACACATCAGTATATTATGTGGCAACAAATGGTTCGGATTCAAACCCAGGAACTATAGATCAACCCTGGAAAACGATACAAAAAGCAGCAGATACCCTTGTCGCAGGGGCTACTGTTTATATTAGAGGTGGAACATATAACGAGCAGGTAAAGCCAAAAAATTCTGGCATTAGTGGGTATTATATAACATATTCAGCATATCAAGATGAGCAGGTAACAATTGATGGCATGATATTGCCGGTATTCTGGTTGAAAAATCAAGTTATATCACGATAGAGAAAAACTACACAAATAATACAAAATCATCTGGAATTGGTGTTTGGCGATGTAGCAATATCATAGTCTCTGAAAATGAAGTTGAACTTGCTAATAATGATGGGAATCAAGAAAATATTACCATAGCAAGTACAAGTGATTTTGAAGTAAAAGATAATCATATTCACGATGGTGGACCTGGAACAAATGGTGGTGAAGGAATAGATGCAAAATAGATGTTTTTCAAAATATTGTCCATGATGTGGCTGCAGATGGATTTGCATTAAGCTCGGAAATGGGAGGGCTATTGGAAAATATCCGTCTATTCAATAATCTTAGTTATAAAAAAATATAACAACATATGGGGATTCTACTTACCATCCTATGCATAATATTTATATTTTTAACAATACTATAGCTCACAATGGGATTGAAAATTGGGGAGGAGGTTTAGTTGTGGATAATCCCGACATTGAAAATCTTGTTATTGCAAATAATATAGTAAGCGATAACCTTTCGTTTCAGATTGTTGTCTATCCAATTTTTACTTCAAATCAGTTAATAATAGATTTCAATTTAATTTATGGTTTTCGAGGTATTGAAGAAGGAGAAACAAAAGGTACAAATTATGTGGAAGGGAATCCTCTTTTTATAGAGTTTAATTCAGCGGATTACCATTTAAATTCATCATCCCCCGCCATAAATGCAGGTAGTAATTCTTATTTATCTAGTGATGTAACAAAAGATTTAGATGATAATCCTCGTATTGTAGGTGGCAAAGTAGATATTGGGGCATATGAAAGGCAGTAAGGATTAGGATAAGTATATTATAAATTTCTGCAAAAACGAATCAATACTTTTGACATAATATTAATTATTGAATATTGAATATTAAAAAGCTTTTTGATCATTTTTGTAAAAAAATTTAAAATATTTCTTGACACAAATATAAATAGTTGTATAAATTTATTAATGATATTAAATAAAAAA
>CAYVTU010000038.1:0-5937 GCA_964454835.1 uncultured Brachyspira sp. | reverse complement strand
TACTATAATTTTATTAATAAAATAATCTATCTTATCTTAATAATATTTTTTTATCTTAACAACATTTATATTAAAAATTATATTAAATATTCACTTTTATCTAATATTTTTATTAAAGTCAGTTAAATAAGCATCAGGCAAATATTCCTACACTTTAAAAAGAACTTATATTTAAAAATATTTTTATGGTTCTTCGTATAATTTTATTTCATAAATAGTGGCATCCCACATCCAACCATTTACCCAAATAATTATATTATAAAATGTTGTTCCAATAGGAATACCAGCATCACTACTTAAATAAAAATCAAATGCATAAGATTGCCCATAATTCAAAGAACTTACATAATTTTTTCCATTAGATGTACCCGAATTTGTTGAATAAGCGGCAAATGTTGTACCACTATTTCCTAAAGAACCATTATAAGCAATTTTAATTGGTGCATCGCTTGGATTTGTACCACCGAAAAATTGATCTATTATAAACTTAATATAAATCTTAGTTTTAGCTGTTACAACATGGTTAATGTTTTGCATCATCATTATTTTGGCATTTCCATCACCATCACTCACATTTGAAAAGAGTGTAATTTGATTACCATTTAAGTAAATGCCTGGTTCATTATCCAAAGCATACTGAGACCAAATATAAAATTGCCAATTATATAAATAATCGCCATTTGTTTTATTTAAGTAGGTATTAATTAATTCTTGTGTTGTATAGAACCCAGAGTAATTATCGTAATAAGACGTAAAATTCCCATTTTGTATAAAGTTAGTCGTGCCCTTAGATAAATTAAATGTAATTGTTGTAATAGCAGATTCATTATTATTGGCATCCCTTGCATATATTTTAATATAATAAGTCATATTTGATAAACTAGAAAGATCTAAGTTTAATGTAAAATCCTGGCTTGTTTGTCCAGGAGTTAAATTATAAGTATCTGTAATAGAAGCATAACCATCTATCCATGCTGTAATAAATGTTCCATCTCCATCGGTATCAGTAATTGTACCGGTTATTGTTAATGTAGATGTTGTTATATATTGATTGTCAGTAGGAGAAGTAACTACAAAGGTAGGGGCAGTATTTGTTCCACCACCCGAAGAAGAATAAACAAGATTTATAGTATATTTATCACTAACATTATTATTTGAATCATACCCTTCTGCCATTAGATAATATGTTCTATCTGTCATTCCAGATAATGCCAGTGTAACTTCAAAAATCCCTGAGGTGACACCATAATCCCAACCGACAACACTTGTATCTTCTATCCATACTTTGACTTTTGATTGGTCCCCGTCTAAATCGGATATTGTTCCACTTACTGTCAATGTTGTTCCACTTATAGTCGCATTATTAATTGGACTTGTAATTGCAACTACTGGCTTATTTCCAAATATCAAGCTACATAGTTGCATTGAAAATAAGAAGAAAGATAAAACAATTAATAAAGCAATAACAAGTTTACTTTTCATATAAAACTCTCTATTTTCAATATTAATATTAATTTTATTAATTATAAATTTATTATAGCACATATTTTTATATTTCAATATTTTTTAATTTATTTTTTTTTAATTTTATTATATTTTATATTTTTATTACTATGTTTATAAATGTTATTCAGTTTCTATTATTATTAATTATATACGATATGTCTCGTTTTATTCTGTTTTTAATAAATTGAATTCTTAAGATTTGATTTAACTTTTTTAGCTATAATTATAATTTTGAAAATCTATAAATTTAAAAAAAACCGATATTTTTATCATGAAAACAAAAACAAATTTAAATTTTTCTCAATTTTGTAAAAAGCTAATTTTAAAACTCTATATTTTTTTTACTATTCTTATATTTCTTTTTCCAATTTTGACTTATTCTCAGCAACTTTACTATAATTTTTCAATTTTTTCTATGTATAGAACCTGTGAAATGATAGAAATTACTGGAAACGAAGATCAGTTTGATATTATTTTAAATATCGATTTAAATTATTCTTATAATCTTTCTTCGAATTGGCTTTTACTTTTATCTATTAACTTAAATTTTCGTCTTCCTTATTCGACAAAAGCAAGATTTTATGATTTTTTTGCTCCAAAGATAATTGAACCAAAAAATATTGGTTTTTATTTAAAAAATAAAAATCTAAGTTTTAATTTTGAATATAGCCAAAATCTTGCTCTTGGTTATCATTTTGAAAATTTTTACCCCGCAACAATTCAAAAACTTCCTTCTAATCCTTTTGTTAACCATTATTATGGAGATATAAATACAACTTATGATTATACCTCCTATCTTCCGTATCCCGCATTTGTGCTTGGGGGCAAACAACTTCCAATATATTATGAAAATGCAATATATTTATATGATTGTCAGTTTTATTTCAGGTGGGATATAGATAAATTTTATTTAATAATTGGAACATCGAGTGGTGAATTAGGACTTGATTCTAATTCCTCAAAATCGGGATTGCTTCAGCTTGGTATTGATAACGAAAATTATAAAATATATTTGTCAATGAATTTGACTGAAAGAGGTTCTGTTCCTATAAAAATTCATAGTCAATTTTTTACTTTTTATTTTGAATATAAAAGCAACGCTTTTATTTTGGCTTTAGAAAGTGTATTTAATTTACATGGAATTCGTGACCCTAGATTAAACCCTTATGCGCAAACTGATGATATTAATTTAGACATTTATAATTTTGGAGAAGGGCTTTTTATACCAGATGATTTACCAAATCTCATAGATTCAGTTGGTGCTGATGGGAAAATGCCAGCTCTTTTAGGTTTAGGAGGATTTGTTTATATATCATATATTTTTTATTTAAAAAATGATTCAAATATAAAAGTATTTTCTCATTATTCTTTTTACGATCCGCACATAAAAAATGAATCTTATTTAATATATCAGACAAAGCATAGAATAGTATTTGGTATTAGTTTTATAAAACCTAATTATTCTTTAATCATAGGGGCAACTTATACTTATGATTCAGTATTTTTAAATATACCTCAATTTTATGAAGCTGAAAGTAGAGCATTTCATAAAATTGAAAACTATGATTTAATATTCTGTGTATCTATAACAATTTAATTTATCAATTTGCTTTTAAAACTTTATTCATATATAATATGAACAGATTAACTTGATAAAACAAGAGGAAAAATGAGAAAAAAATTTATTATTAAAATCATTACTTTTTTTATTATTTTTATAATATCTTCTACATCATTTTCTTTTATTAAAACAGCACAGGAAGAGCAAATTCTTTTTTTTAGTTCAGCAATATCCTTAATACAAGATGGCAGCATACAAATACATGAAACAATTGTAGTCGATTGCCTTAATATTGAAATAAATCATGGTATTTACAGAGATTTACCATTATTTGAAAATTCTAAATCAATATTTCCAAAATCACTTGGGTTAAAAATTCAGGATGGTAAATTAGATGGCAAATCTGCAATTTTTAAACAGGTTAAAAAAGGTGAATATCTAAGAATTTATTTAGGTGATCCCGATATTATACTTGAAAAAGGACTACATACTTTTGAGATTACTTATACTTATGATTTTATAATTAAAAGAGAAGATAATGGTGAATTACTCTATCTTAATATAACAGGAAATCAATGGAATTTCCCTATCAAAAAATGTAGTGTAGTCTTAGTTTTTCCCGAGAATCTTTCTCAAAATCCTGATTTCAATTTTATTAATACAGAAGGCTATACTGGTTTTATTGGTGAAAAGGGAACAAATTACACTTTTAGTAGAGATAAAAATAAGAAAAACATCCTATATTTCGAAACAAATGAGATTTTAAACAAAAATGAGGGATTTACAATATATGTAAAATGGCTGCCATATTTTTTTTCAAATCAAAAAATAGAAGAAAAATCTAAGTTTTCTTATTATATTAAAACTATTGGTAGAATTTACTCTTCCAATCCTCTAATTATAATATTACTATTTGGCACTTTAATTATTTTTATATACTTTTCAGTTGTCTGGGCTTTTTTTGGAAAAGACCCTAAGAAGATGAAAATACCGCCTTCAACTCAGATAATTGAAAATCTATCTCCTGCTTCTATCCGTTATATCTGGAAAATGGGTTTTGATACTGGTTGTATCACAACACAAATAATTAGTATGGCTTCAAAAGGATATTGCTCAATAGATTATCAGAAAAACGAAGTAATAATAAAAAAAATTAATAAAGATATTCCACTATCGGACGATGAAGCTGAACTTGCAAAAATCATTTTTCCAGAAGATAAAGATTCTTTTTCTTTTTCAAAATCTAATTATTTAGTCATTCAAATTATTACTCAAAATCTGAAAAAACGTTTTAAGGATAGCTATAAAGACAAATATTTTATCACTAATTCATTGTATTATATCATAGGTTTATTGGCATCTATTTTTCTGGTAATTGTTTCTTTTATAAGTACAGCTGCTGAGCAAGAGTACGGTTTCGCTTTAATATGGTTAACTTTTTGGACAGCGGGAGTTATTGGTCTACTAAGTGCAACTAAAAATGCATGGAAAACATCAAAGTATAATGGGGTAGGCGGAGCTATAATACTTACGATATTTAGTTTTATCTTCCTTACGGTAGATATAGTAGTTGCTTTCTTTTTTACAATTGCAATGAAGGCATATACTGTAATTATTGCTTTAATCTTTGTCTCAATTTTAATAATACTTAATTCAATATATTTTAAATTACTTAAAAGGCCCACAACAGAAGGAAGTGCAATCTATGATGAAATTGCTGCTTTAAGAAATTTTCTTCTTCAAATACCTAAAGACTTGAAAGATAATAATCAAAATTTAAATTTGATTATTGAAATAGATAAATTACTTCCTTATGCTCTTGCCCTTGATTTAGAAAATGATTGGTTTATTGACTTATTCTCTAATCAATCTTCCGACAATTTTCATTCTTCTAATTTTAACTATATAAATAAAGATGGAACATCTGGTTACAAAGATTTAAAATCTTTTTTTATTCTTTTAAATTCATCTATTTCAGGAAGCATGTCCAGTTCATCTTCATCTTCTTCAGGAGGAGGTTCTTCTGGAGGTGGAAGTGGAGGTGGTGGCGGTGGAGGATGGTAAGATAATTTTGAAGTTTTATGGTCGTTTTATTCATTATCCTGTATATCATTATTTTGATTGCTAAAAACTTTTTTATATTTTTCTATAGAATTTTTAATAGTTTTAATTGCATCTTCTCTTCCTTTTATTTCCTTGACAGAAGTCTTTGAATGTTCAAGCTCTTTATATACCTCAAAAAAATGAGATATTTCATTTAATATATGTTGAGGAATAGTTGAAATATCCCTAAAACCATTGAATGTTGGGTCTTTAAAAGGAATTGCAAGAATTTTTTCATCATATTCATTATTATCAATCATCTGCACCACACCAATAGGATAGCACTCTACACTTACAAATGGATCCAGAACTTCTGAGCATAAAACTAAGACATCCAAAGGATCGCCATCATCAGCAAGTGTTTTTGGCATAAATCCATAATTCATAGGATATACTGTCGAAGTATAAAGTATTCTATCAAGTCGCATTAAACCTGTTTCCTTATCATATTCATACTTTTTTTTACTACCTTTTGGTATTTCAATTACGACATAAAATTTATCAACAGTAATTCTTTCTTCAGGATAATCATGCCATACATTTTTCATAGAAAACCTCTTAGATTCGCTAATTTATTATCTATATTTTTTTAATTTTTCTTTAGAATTTAATAATTATTTTATTTTTAATATGTTTTTTGATTTTTTCTATTTATATTTTTTTTTCTAATTATTTTTATTAATCAGTTTTTATTAGTTTTTTGCCTTTTACATTCTCTTTTATATTTCTTTCAATTAATCTTTAATTTATTTTATCTTTTATTTTAT
>CAYVTU010000037.1:0-6858 GCA_964454835.1 uncultured Brachyspira sp. | reverse complement strand
CTTTATTTATGCCATATCTCGCCTTTTTTGCACTAGTTTTTTTCAAGATTGAAGTAAATACATTTTTTTCTTGACAGAAATATAAAAAAATTAAAATTAAGAAAACAAAAAGAAAATTTTTTTTGGAGAAAAAAATGAAAGTAAATTCCAAGAATTTTATCTTTATTTTAACAATTTTTATTTTTATTTCTTTATTTAGCTGCAGTCCTAAGGCTAAAATTGAAGGACTTTCCATTGTGTTAAAAGATGCAGTAAATCTTTATAAAAGTCAAAACAATACCGATCAAGCAGATTTAGTATTACAATATGGAAGTGTTGTCCAGAGAGTTGCTTCAGAAAACAATGAAACAAAAGGTGATTTCATCAAAGTTATCCCTCTTAATAATAAAAAAGTCTATTATGTGAATTCTAACGATTTATATCCCGTTAAAAAAACTGTAAAAATAAAAGATAAGACATATTATGTGTTAAAACAGGGAATGATAGACATTATGAAAGGTTCTTATTTTTATAATGAAGTTACATTAGATGCAGAAGGTAAACTTACACCAAAAGGCGGAAATGCAATTTCATGGGGAACACAATTAAATATATTATTTGAAAAGACAAAAGAAATTTCACCTGGTGCAATTTTCTTAGAACCTACAAATTACAAGGTAAGAGAAGGGAAATTCTTACTTGTTCAATTTGAAGATAATGCTAACCTTATGGGTTATGTATATGCTTCTACAACAGCTTTTGATGCTCAAGCAGCTGTTGTAGCAACTAAAAGTCAATATTTTTCTGCTCCAATTAATTCTGCTGTGTCTTTGGGAACTCTTGATCCTTTTGAATTAGTTACAATTGTTGAAGAAAATAATGGATATTTCAAATTTAATTGCTCAAATAAAAAAATATATGGTAAATATATTCTTTTTGACAATGTCTCAAAGAATTTTAACGATGTCAATTTTGTCCAGAAGTTACAGGCAAAACTACCAGCTGGTATTTCAAGTATTCAAACAATTGTTGATCAAAATTTAATAAATGAAATAATTGCCATGATTAAAGAATATTTAGATAAAAATTCTGAAACAGGCATAAGAGAACCACTGAATGAAATTTTAAGATCAATCGAACCACAAACAGATGATTCGTCTGATTATGAAGAAGAAACAGATTAAATAATTTCATAAAGATATTTTGTAAGTTTAACTTGAAATGTGTTTTTAAAACCTATAAAATCATTTTTTCAGGAAATCTTAAAATAAGCAGGGGTGATAACTCCTGCTTTTTTAATATGAATTTTATTGATATTTTATAATTATTTAAAATAATTTATTTTTTTATAGCAAGTTTATAAAATTTCTTGACATTTTATTAAAAAGTTATATTAATCATAAACAATTCAAACAAAATCTTTAAAATAATTATTTATTTTTGTGAGGATAATATGAAAATTAATAATTTTGTTAATAGAAGAATCAAAATAATAAGTTTTTTATTGTTTTCAATAATATCTATTCTGTTTTTTTTATTTTTCTTTTCATGTTCAAAGAAAATTTCAGATGAAGAAGGAAGAAATTTTATGGAGATATTGAATAAAAATAATTCTATTACAGAGAATATTTTATTTACAGAAAAGCAATTAAAAAAAGGATATAATAAAAATATAATTTTAACTTTAAGCTCTCTTTATATGCAGAATATGGAATATGAGAAAGCTAAAACTTTTTTATTTAAATATATAAAAAGAATCAATGTTAATATTCTGGATAAGTATGAATATACTTCATATTATGTCGGCATGACCCTTGATAATATCCTGAAATTAAATCAAAAAGAAATAAATATGATTGATAAGATAAATGAAAAGTATAAAAGATATATTGCTTCTAAAATAAAAGTTTATGAAAAAAGAGTGAATAATAAAAATGTTAATGAAAAAAATAAAAAAGAATATGAAAAATTATTAATATATAAAACTGATCCATATCAACTTGAAAGAATGATGGGGGATTATTTTTATAGAATAAATGATAAGGATAATGCTTATATATGGTACTACAGATTTTATAAGGATTTGAGTAAACCAGTTTCCTATTTCACACCTCAACCATTAAGGAATTATATACAGATCTTACTTAATAGAAAAGAATATAAAGAAGCTTTAATTTATCAGGGATATTTATGTAATCTTTCTCCTTATATGTTTGAAGATCTTTTTGCTTTATGTGAATTATATGAAACTATTCAAGAACCATTATCTGCATTATTTCTTTCTATGTTAATAAATACAATATCTCAGAATTATGATGAAATACAATATCATAAAAGTCTTGCTTTAATTCTTTCGTATCTTGAAAAAATCAAAGGTACAGAATATTATCAACTCGCATATAATTTAGTAAATTCATTTTTAATTGGAAAAGATCCGGAAAATATTGAGCAAATAATCAATAAATTTCAATTGAAAGGAATAAATAATTCCTTTTTTGAATATTTACTTGGTGTTTGTTCAACAATAAAAAAAGACTTTGAAACTGCTAGGAAACATTTTGAACAATTTAACATGTATTATCCTTATTGTGCTGAGTCATATTTTTTTATTCTAGATTCAATATTAAATACTCAGAATGAAGAACAAAAAGATATTGAGCAAATTATTAAATTAGCAGAAAAGGTCATAGAATTAAAGCCAGATAGTCAAATGGCATTATATTGTAAAAGATATCTCGGAAAGAATCTTGGTTTAAATGAAAAACAATCAATAAAACTTATAACAACCCCGGAACTTGTAAAAATAATTGATGATTTTACTAAAAATGGTGCTCCAGTAGATATTTTTAAACCATTACTTGATTCTTTTGATAATCCTAAAAATGTATATTTACTTGCTGCTATTCAAATATTATCTGGAATTAATGAAAGAAAAGGTGAATTGATTACATATCTTAAAATGTACTATTTAAAAGCAAATAAAGAACAAAAAGTTAATATTGATAAAGTAATTCAAGAGCTTGAAAAATGAGATATATCTTAAATCTGTAAACCAAAAACATTAACTATTGCTTAAATTGAGGTATATAAAACATAATTTATATTAATTATTTTAGATTAATTGGTAAATTAATCAGCAAAATTCAAAGAAAAAATAAATAATTTTATATATTAAAAAACATGAGAAAAAATAGTGAAATTACTATCATTATAGTATTTATTACATTAGTATTATTTGGTTTAATTAGCTTTTTTTACATGGATTATACCATAATTCCAGAAATTGAATACCCTGAATTAATAATCATTACATCTTATCCAAATACATCTTCAGATGAAATAGATACAATAGTTACAAGACCAATAGAAGAAATAAGCTCTTCATTAAAAGGAGTTAAACGGACTAAAAGCATTTCTAAAGATGGTATCAGTATTGTAAGACTTGAATATGATTGGAAAACAAATTTAACAGAAGCTCATATTGAGTTAAGAGATAAAATTGACCAGATTACTCCATTTTTTCCTAAAGAAGTTAATAGACCGATAATACTGACATATCAAAGCTCAATGGATGCTTTATGTGCAATTATAGTTAAATCATCAATAAATCCGAGGGATTTATATCTTATAATAAATAAAGATATTAGATCATTTTTTGAAAAAATTGATGGAGTCAGCAGAATAATGATTCAAGGAGGGGAAAAACCAGAAATTCAGATAATTTTAGATCAAGAAGCTTTAGATAAATATGGTTTGAATTTTGAAGAGTTGAAAAATTGCATTCAGAATTCTAATAAAGATTTTCCTGTTGGTTTTTATGAAGAACAGGATAAAGAATATCAACTTAGAGTTAAAGGAAGGTTTAATAATTTTAAAGATTTTGAAAATATCATTATAAAAAACGAGAAAGAAAGAATAGTAAGATTAGCTGATTGTTCAAAAATCATTTATACATCAAAAGATAAACATGATGGAGTTCTATTAAATGGAAAGGAAGAAATGCTTATTTTGTTATATAAACAACCAGGACAAAATGTGGTCAAACTATCAAAAAAAATTAAAAATGGATTAACTATATTAAATGAAAGATACAAAGGAGAAATTCAATTTAATTATGTTTTTGATGAATCAGATTATATTAAAAAAGCAATACAGGATCTGCTAATTACTATAATATTTGGAATATTCTGTACAATTATATCCATATTTTTATTTTTATATAATAAAAATCTTTGTTTAATAGTAACAGTTACCATACCAATAAGTATTATAAGTTCTTTCATAATAATGAGAATCTTCAAAATTTCTATAAATCTTTTATCATTAGGAGGTATTTCATTATCAATTGGAATGATTGTTGATAACTCTGTAATTGTTATAGAAGAAGTATTAGAATATCTGAAAAAAAAAGAAAAATCATTAGATTATTATCATTCTGTTAAAAAAGTTTCACCAGCAGTAATTTCTTCAACTTTAACTACACTTGTTGTTTTTCTGCCAATATTTTTTCTGGAGGGTATTTTAAAAGTTGTTTTTATGCAATTAGTTATAGTAATATTTTTTTCTTTATTATTCTCGATGTTTACTGCTCTGTTTCTTATTCCAATTCTACTAAAAAATGTGGAAATATCTAAAAAAGAATACTTTTTAATAAATCAGGTAAATAGATTTATCTATAAAACATTTGATAATATATATAAAATTATATTTTCTCAACAACTTTTATTTTTAATCATTGTTCTTTTGTTTTTGATTGGTGGTTTTTTAAGTTTTTTTATTATCCCGAAGACTTTTATAGAATCTATGCCATCAAATACTTTTTATATTAAATTGTTTATTAGGAAACAGGTTCCATATACTTATACTAAAAGTTTTATATCTCTTGTAGAACAAATAATAGAATCTTCGAGAGGAATAAAATCATATATATCTTATATTGGTGTTAATAGTGAAGATTTACTCGCAAATATTGAAGGCATATATGGTGAAAATACTGCAATAATAAAAATTATAACCAGTAACTATGGAAATGTAGTATATAAGATCATAAAAAATTTAAAGAAACAATTTCAACAGTTCGATGATGTTAATTTTATTTTTATAATCCCTGATAACCCGGTTCAAAGATTGATTACTCGAAGTGAATATAATTCAATCATTAAAATATATTCAGATGATTTTAATCAATTGCTTACAAAGACTGAACAATTATCAGAAGAAATAAAAAATCAAAATCTTGCAGATGATGTTATTAATTCTTATTATTTAAAAATTTATGAAAAAGAAGTATTGATAAATAGAGATTCTATTTCTAGATATTTTCTTGATGCCTCCTCAATAGCAGAATTTTTAGCTGCATATACAGGAGGATATAATGTAAGTAACTGGAAAAAAGATGAATACGAGATTCCAGTTCTTTTAAAAATAGGGGATACTAAAAATTTTCCTAAAGAAGAAATTCTTGCTAAGACAATTTCAAATAAAAAAGGGTTAAGAATATATCTTAAAGATCTTTTATCAATATCAGATAAGGAATCTTCATATCAAATAATGAAAGAAAATCAAAGAAAATATGCTTGGATAGGTTTTAATCAGAAAGGAAAAGACAAAAATATCATCAATGTTATTAAAAACAAAAACGCTGAAAAACTTGAATATAAATATGAAAGTCAATTTTCTGTTTTAGGTGATAATTTGAAAGAAATATTGCTTGCTCTTTTTATGTCTATATTTTTAGAATATGCAATTTTAGCTATTCAATTTCAATCTTTTTCAAAGCCAATTCTTGTCATGTTGATGATTCCAATATCAATATGTGGAATGTTTTTTATTCTTTTTATTACTGGAAATTCATTGAATATAAATACATTTATGAGTATAATTGTTCTTATAGGTTTGCTTGTAAACAATGGTATTATGCTTTTTTATGATTATGATAACGAAAAAGCGAATGATAAAGAAAAAATAATAGAACTTACATTAAAAAGGCTTCCCGCTATTTTTATCACCCAGTTATCAACAATTATTGCCCTTATTCCAACATTTTTTAGTAACAATAAAATACAGATAGCTTTATCTTTAAACCTTATTTTTGGCCTTATTTTTTCAACGGGAGTAACAATTCTCTCTCTTCCTTTATTTTACTTTTATAAGAAAAATGGATTTAAAAGAACAATAAAATTTCAGAAAAGTTAATATTATTATATGAAAAATGATATTTTATTTATTTTCATTTTTATTACTTTGTTTCTATCAGGGATAATAGCCTCATTTTCCATACCAGTTCTTTTGTTACCTTCTTATGAAGAAAAAGTATTATCTATAATAACAGAATATTATGGTATGGAACCAGGTATAATAGAAGAAATAATTACAAAACCTATTGAAACAGTAATTAAAGATATTACTGGAATTAAAGAGATTTATTCATATTCTTCAAGAGGAAAATCTAAAATTATCATATATCTTCAAAAAAATGAAGATTTAAATAAAAAATCTGTTTTAATAAAAGATGCTATAAGTAAAGTATCTGTCTTGTTTCCAGAAGAATGCCATCAACCATCTGTTTATAGATATAATACAGATGATCAGCCTGTTATAATTTTTTCTGTTTTTTCAAAATTAATTTCAAATAAAGATCTTTTTTCTTATATTGATAAGGATTTAAAACAAAAGCTTCTATCAATAGATGGGGTGGCAAATGTTGAAATATATGGAAAATCTCAAGATGAGTATTTTATCAGTCTTTATCGTGATTCAATAATTCATTGCGGTATCGATTATAAATACATTTTTCAAAATATTGTTTCGAATTCAATTAATATTCCAATTGGTAAATTTTACACTGAAAATAGTAAAACTCAATTAAAATTTCCAAAT
>CAYVTU010000036.1:0-7009 GCA_964454835.1 uncultured Brachyspira sp. | reverse complement strand
CTTTATTTATGCCATATCTCGCCTTTTTTGCACTAGTTTTTTTCAAGATTGAAGTTTTTAAAAAAAAGTTGAAATAATTTTAGACTTAGTATTATTTAAGTAAGTTTTAATATTTTTATATAATTTTTATAAAAAGGAGAAAAAATTGGAATCTGATGGTGTGCCCAGAGTTGGTTTAACTTATGATTTAAGAGATGAATATTTAAAATTAGGATTTAATGAAGAAGAAATAGCCGAATTTGATAGTGAAGAAACTATAAACTCACTTGAAAAAACACTTGTTAATTTTGGCTATAGCGTAGAAAGAATAGGAAATATTGAAAATCTTATAGAATGTCTTTGTAAAGGGAAAAAATGGGATTTTGTATTTAACATTGCAGAAGGATTATATGGCTATGGAAGAGAAGCTCAAATACCTGCAATTTTAGATAGTTACAAAATTCCATATACTTTTTCAGATCCTTTAACTTTATCTGTCGCATTAAATAAAGCCTGGGCTAAAAGGATAGTTAAAAGCGAAGGCTTACCTACTACTGATTTTGAAGTAATTGAAAAAATTCAGGATATTGAAAAGATTAATCTTGAATACCCTCTTTTTGTCAAACCAATTGCCGGAGGAACAGGTATAGGCATTTCTGATAAAAGCAGAGTCTTGAACAAAAAAGAGCTGAAATTTCAGGTAGATTTTCTTTTAAATAAATACAAACAACCAGTTATGGTTGAGCCATATCTTAATGGAAGAGAGTTTACTATTGGAATAGTGGGAACCAATGAAAAAGCCTGTGTAATTGGTGCTATGGAAATTTTATTAAAAGCTAATGCGGAAGAAGGGGCTTATTCATATTTCAACAAAGAAAATTGCGAAAAAGTCGTAAAATATATTCCAGTTAACGATAAATTTTCAAAACAATCATGCGACTTGGCTTTGAAAATTCATAGATTATTAGGATGCAAAGACGCATCAAGGGTAGATATAAGACTAAATGAGAAGAATGAACCACAATTTTTAGAAATTAATCCATTAGCTGGACTTCATCCAACTCATTCAGATTTACCTATTATAGCATCAATGTATGGGATATCATACGAAAAATTAATTAGCAATATTATAGAATCACTTAAAGAAAGAGAAAGAATAAAGGTTATTGTTCAAACTTATCTATAAAACAATATTCTTTCAATTTTTTTCTTTCTGGTCTCGAATTTTCGCTTTCTACTTGCCATGGTTTTGTAAGATTACTTAAATTTTCTGATTTTTTTCCAACAATTATAAGGGTAATAATCTCATAACCTTCAGCAAGCTCAATTATTTTGGATACTTTTTCAGGATTAAAACCAGCGATAGGATGAGCTACTAAACCAATATCCACAGCTTTAAGTAAAAGAAAAGCCGTTGCCATACCCGTATCAAATTGATAATAACTTCTATTTCCTATGACGCAATCATCATCTTTCTTTGAAATAACAGCGATTACTAGACTAGCTTGATGACACCATTCATTTCCTTTACTATATGCTTCAAAAAGCTGATTTAGTTTATTAAAATCTTTAATAAAGACAAATTTCCATGGTTGGTTATTGTAACATGAAGGAGCTAGTGAGGAAGCAGTAACAAGTTCTTCAATCATTTTTTCTGTTATATCTATTTTTTCCAGGGCTCTATAAGATCTTCTTGATTCTATTACTTTATTTAATTCCATTATTTCCTCCAATTTTTTTCTATATTATATAATAATAAATTTTAGGAAAAAAAGAAGGAAAAATAGCTGTAAATTTATTTTGATCTATTATTTCATTCTAGAATATTCATAAAGATTGGAAAATCCAAGGCCAATTATTCTTCCAGCAGAATCATAAACTGGAACTATTCCGAACCAACAGTCATGAGTAAAAAATTGGACCGTAGATTTATCGTAAAATGGTGTAAAACGAATCAAGTTATTATTTAATAAAATAGAAAAATTAGAAGGGTAACGTCTATTTTTATCGGGAATTACTTTAGAATATGCATAATCATTTTCGGGGAAGAAATTTTGAATAAGATTAAATACTGGGATATTATTATTTTTTGTTATTTCAAGTACAGAATAAAATTGGGCTTTAGGAATAGAAAAGAAAAGATAAGATTTATCTAAAAAATTTTGAGGAGGTCTTATTTGAATATCTTTTAAGTTGAAGTTTGCAAATTTTAAAAAATGTAGTTCATAATTTGATGCAGAGTTAGTTCCCCAGCTTTTATAAATTATTCCAAATCCATTTTTAAGTCTCTTTTTAACTTTTTCTTTTTCAGAATAATATAAAGTATATTCACATTCTGTTGGGAGATCAGATGATGTAAAGAAAGCAGATTGTCCATTAGGTTGTTTAATTAAAGGAGTACCAAGAATAGAAAAATTATTTTTAGGATATAAATTTGAGGTAATTTTTATATAATTATTTTTATCTTTTATTTCGAAGATAAGTTTATTTTTATTCCAGGAAAAAATATTTTTACCAAAACTTATTGTCTGATCTTTTATTTTAAGTGGTGTTAAAGGATTTATGGATGTCTGAGTTATCTTTATTATTATTGGCTTTACCGAAGAATCTTTTGGTTCAGTGTTCTTTTTTTGAATTGGTGAATAATCGAAAAAGAATGCTTCGTAAAACCAGAATTCTGTATTGTTTAAAATTAACTTGTTTAATTCTATTATAATAGAATAAAAGATACCATTTTCATCTATAAACAATGAGCAAAAATTCATGGTTTCATTAATTGGATTTTTGGGGTCATTAGAAGGAATTGGATAAAAATGGTTAAGAAAATTTGAATCATCCTGCCCATTAAACTCACCAACATTATATTTAAAAGTAGTACAAGAAATATTAAAAATAAATAATAAAAAAATAGAAAAAGCAATTGATTTAAAAAAGAAACTTTTTAATTTCATACCGAAAAACTATAATGGATATAAAAAATGTAAATATTTTTTTATTGAGGAAATAATGAAATTTAATATAAAAATTTTTCACTATATACTGGCATCAATTATAACTATTTTTTCTTTTTTTCTATATATAACCCATAATGAGGCCATAATAGTACTTGGAATTTTTCCATGGTTGGCAATAGAGGCAATATGGTTTTTTGTTTTAAAATACGATACTTTTCTCGATAATAAATTGCTAAACTTACTTTTTACTTCTTTATTTTTATTCACTATTTTACTACCTTTTTTAGAATTTTTGTTTTTTAATACAAATTTTTTTTCTATCAATAAAGATATTGTAAATCTTCTTGCTAATGAGGTTCCTTTTTTTATACTTTATGTTCTTCTAATAATTTTTTTTCTTTTGTATTTTTTAATTTCGCTAATCTTTTATATAAATTTTAATAGTAAAAATATTAACTCAATTTCAAAATTAGAAAAAGAATCTGACAAGAAGGTGAATAATAAGATTTATAATGAAAAGCAAGGTGTTAGAAAAGATGGTTTTTTAGTTTTACCAGAAATCAAAATTAAACCATTTATTCCAGAAGAAGAAAAAAACTATGATTCAACAATTGAACAATTTGATTCAATGAATAGTGAGATTGATGAAACCAACCTTGAATTCATAGATGTAGAAAAAGAAGAGATAAATCTAGAGAAAAAAGAGAAAAAAGAAAATAACAAGGAAAATGAAGATGAAGATGATGAAGGAAGACAAGATAAAGAAAACAAAGAAGATAAAGAAGCAATAGAGGATATAGTTCTAATAAATCCTTTTAATATAACGAAAGATAAAATCAATAAAGATAATAAAAATAATATAGATAATTTAGGTAATATAGATATTAACTACAGCAAAATTGATGAAAATGATAAAGATGATAAAGATAATGAAGATAATAAATCAGATAATTCGATTGAATCAGAATCTGTGTTAGAAAATAATAAAGTAAATGATATAATTGATAATACTGGCATAGAAGAAAAATCAGAAATAGAAAGAAGCTCTGATTCATTTGATATAGATGAACTTATACCAAAAACATCTCATCCACATTTTGAAAACATAGAAGAAGATAACAAAATAATAGAAGAAAAAGGTGCTATTATTTTAAAAACTTTAAAAGACTTTGGAATAGAATCTAAACTTATAAATTATATAAAAGGTCCAGTTGTAACCAGATTTGAACTTGAGATAGATGAAAAAGTTAATCTTGGAAAAATTGTAAATCTTGAAAAGAACATTACCTATAATCTTTCTGCTGAGAAAATAAGAATTTTAGCGCCAATTCCTGGTAAAAAGGCTGTGGGAATCGAAATTCCAAATGAAATTAAACAAATCGTCTATTTTAGCGATTTGGCAAGAGATGATGAATTTAAGGATCCCTCAATTCATCTTCCTTTTATTCTTGGAAAAGATATAGAAGGAAAGACGATTATAACAGATATTTCTAAGTCTCCTCATTTACTGATTGCAGGAAGAACTGGTTCAGGAAAATCTGTCTGTATAAATACATTGATATCTTCACTTGTTATTGCCAATCCACCAGAAAAAGTAAGACTTCTTTTAATTGATCCCAAAAGAGTCGAGCTTTCACTCTACAATGATTTACCTCATCTACTAACCGATGAAATAATTATTTTCCCAGAAGATGCCTCCGCTGCATTGAAGTGGTTGGTGGCTGAAATGGAAAATAGATATTCTTTATTAAAAGAACAGGGATTTAGATCGATAGAAGATTATAATGATGTAATATCTGAGAAACTTCCATACCTTGTTCTTATTATAGATGAATTTTATGCACTTATGCAAACTGCTCAAAAAATCATAGAGGATTCTCTTATTCACCTCTCTGCAATGGCAAGAGCAGTAGGAATTCATCTTATTTTTGCCACTCAAAGACCTTCAGCAGAAGTTGTCACAGGAGTAATAAAATCTAACCTTCCATCTAGAATAGCATTTCAAACATTTTCTAAAACTGATTCAAGAATAATTTTAGATACTTCTGGGGCTGAATCTTTACTTGGAAATGGTGATATGCTTTTTTCTTTTGCAGGACTTTCTCCAGTAAGAATTCAAGGAGCCTTTATTTCTACAAATGAAGTAAGAAGTCTTGTTCAAAATATTTCATTGAAATATAAAACAGAAAGAAAATCGATAGATGAGTTATTCGCTGAAATTAAAAAAGAAGATAATCAAGTAGATGAAGAATTTACGGGAGATGATCCTCTCTACCCTCAAGCAATTGAAATAGTAAAAAAGGAAAGAAAGATATCTGCTTCATATTTACAAAGAAGATTGAAGATTGGTTATAACAGAGCTGCAAGGATTGTTGAGCAAATGGAAGATGAAGGTTTGATTTCTCCATTGATTGATGGGAAGAAAAGAGAGATATACATATAAATTATTTAAAATTTAGTTAAAATTTCATAAAAACCCTGCCAGAGATCGAATGATGGAGCAAGTATTATATCTTCATCTTTTTGGCTGAAAAAGTATATTTTTTTATTTTTAACAGCTTTTAAGCTATTAAAGATAGTATTGTTAAAAAAATTCTTATCTATATAAGAAGAAGCAGCGATAATGTAATCTGAATTAATCATGAGCAATTGTTCAAATGAAATGCTTATCCATCCTTTTTCTTTGATTGAATAGTTAAAGCCTGAAAATTCTGCAAGAAAGGCAAGATAAGAATCGTTACCTGCAACAGTAATGTTTTTTTCTGCCCATACTATAAATAAGATATCTTTATCTTTAAATTTGTCTTTTAATTTAATTAATTTTTCTTCATATGGGATAATTAATTGTATTTTTAATTTTTCATAATTTTTCTCTTTTTTTAATAGTTTTGAAAGATTGTATAAGTTTTCATCAATTGAGGAATAATTTTTTGGTGTAGTAGAATAGACAAAGTATGGAATTTTTAATTTTTCTATTTCATATAATTTTTGAATTGGAAAAGATTGATCAAGTATAAGCAAATCAATTTTGTTTTTCACTATTAATTCAAGATTTGGATTATTGAAATCTCCTAAATTCTGAATAGATGAAGGTAATTGATCTTTATACTTTATTATAGAATAAGAATCTACTGCTTTAATCTTGCTTAAATCAAAGTCAAGAAATAGAACAGATTTTAATGCAGCAGGATTTATTAACCCTATTCTATTATATTCATCAACTTTAACCTTTCTTCCAAGACTATCTATAACAAAATTTTCATCAATAAAAATTGATGAGATGAAAAATATTAATAAAAACCCAATAAAAAAAACAAATAAGACTTTTTTCATTTTCCCTTTCTTACATATAAAAATCTTAAATAAAGATATCTAATTTTCTAATTCTTTCAATTTTTTATGAAAATAAAAAAATCCAGTTTTTTGATATAAAGATTTATAAAATTCTAATGCATAATTTCTATATTGAATTTTATCCGAATCTTTTTGAGCTATTTTGAATAAAGAATAATATATTGAAGCCTTCTTTTCTTCTTCATCAGCATCTTTTAATAAAGATAAAAGGCTTTCACAGTTTTTTTCGATTTTATTTTTTAAAACATATCCATCAAAAATATTTTCAGCATTCTCAATTGTTTTAGAGACTTTAAGTGCTTCTTCATTTATAATAGTTGACTTATCTATTTGTCCTATTTCATAAAGCAATTCAGCTTTTTTTCTTAACAAATCAGACAAATGGTAGTCTAAATTTAAAGTTTTAGCAAGTTCTATAGCTTGATCATAGAAAGAAAGAGCCATATCATATTCTTCCTTTAAATCATAAACCTTACCAATATTTGAAATAGCAGTTACATAACCTCTTTTATCTGCTATTAGATGACATATTTCTTTTTGAAGTTCAAAATTATTTAATGCATTTTCAAAATCACCTTTTGTTAAAAATAAATTTCCAATATTTCCAATTGCTATTGAATACCTTCTTTTATCGCCCATACTTAAAAAAATATCTTTTATCTCATCAATGTACTGCTCCCCAAAAACTGGACAAAAAGAAGTGAATAAGTTACAAATAAAAT
>CAYVTU010000035.1:0-7492 GCA_964454835.1 uncultured Brachyspira sp. | reverse complement strand
AAGTTTCAATTTTTGTTTTAGGTGCAAAGTTTCATTTTTTGCTACGCAAAAATAAAAAAATTACTTGACTTATTGTAAAAAAGATTAAATTAATTAGATATATATAAATAAAATTTAAAGATGTTAAAAAAACACAAAAGATAAATTCAAATTAATTAAATATTTAAGCAAAATATAAAATTTAGATTTATAATAATATCATTAAAGTAAAGGAAAACACTTGATAAAGGAGAAGAAAATGAAGTTTAACCTTAAAAAAGCTGGAATATTAATACTTATAATACTATTTTCTTTTCTATTTTTTTCTTCAATAGATCTGGATAAACTTAACAGAATATTCGACCTATATAATCAAGATCTTAATAGAGCCATATCACAATCGAAAATCCAGAGTAGCTATGAAGCATTTATCAGCAATATTGAAATAAGACTTAATATACTTAACTGTGAGTGGGAAAAAGATAAATTACTTCTTCTTTCCCAGCAGATTGGAAGTGAAAATGAGGAACAGGATAAAAAAATAATTGAAAATGCTTATAATAACTGGAGTAAAAATGTAGAGCAAAAGGTTAATGAAAGTAAAACAGAGTATTTATCTAAAGATATAGATTTATCAATATTAAAAGAAAAAGAAAATGCGAAAAAAGAAGAACTACTCGCTCAATTTAATAAAATATATACAGAAATAAAAAACACTATAAATAGCACAGAAAGTATTAAAATTGATAGAACAGAATTAATTACAAAATATCAGGGAATGGGTTATGCTGAATTTGAAAAAGCTCTGAATGAATCACTTGGAAATATAACAAATTTTTTTGATGAAAAGCAAAAAGAAAAAGAGCAGATAGCAAGAATAAATAATATCGATCTTGCTTTATTGAGTAATTCATTTGAAAAGGAAAAGGAAAGAATAATTGTTGAAAGAAAAAAGATGTTAACTGCAATATATAATACTTATCTTTACAGAATTTCACAGATGATCCTTGCAGATCAGGATTCTCTTAGAATATCCGAAGAAAGGCAGAGGGCAAGAGAGATAGCAAAAGACATACAAAAAAGGGTAAATGAAGAGTTAAATGAATCTATTGATGAAAAACTGGATAGATTACTTTCAAAAGATATTTTAAGTGAAGAAGATCTATCGGGTCTATCGCAACAGTTACAGACTGTATACAAAGAAGGGTTAGAGATATGGGCAAAAGCAGCTGTTGAATTAGCTGAAAATGAACATAAATGGTATGAAAATTATAATGAAATATATAATAATGGGATTCAGGCATGGACAGATGCAATAAATGAACTTGTTGCATTAAAAAACAACTGGATAAAGCAATTTTCTGCAAAAGTTAATGATGCTCTTAAAGACTGGGATAGCACAGCACTAGCAAATGAAAATGCAAAAAATGATTTTTTAACATCAATATATAATTTTCAAAAAGAAGAATCAGAAAAATTCGATGAATATACTCAGAATATAATAAAAGTACTTAATAGTGGAAAAAGCACTGTCAGTAGTATCGATTCATACATTCAAAGTTATATGTCTATGATAGGTGAAAATCTTGGTGTTTTTATGCCTGCCAATAAAGATATATCTGAAATTTATTCAAATCTTAATACATTTCTTAATTATATCAATCAAACCTCAAATGAGGGAGATTGGATTATTCCAGATAATAAACTTAGTGATTCAACTATAGTAGCAAAATATATTAACACTAAACTTAAAGATAATGAAATACTTATTAATTCAAATTATAATAAATTAAATACCAAAATAGATATATATTCTGGCACTGTGACAGTTGAATATAGTATTGAATATGAAGTTGAATATTGTGTAGAATATTATGGTAATAATAGATATAAAGAATCAGATATTGAATATACTTATAAACGCGAAAAAAGGAAAACCAACTATGTTTATGTGATGAATCAAAAGGCAGATGCTAAGACATTTTATTCTTTTTATGAACCGGATAAACCAATTTATCAACTAATAAACGGAAAAGTTGGAAAAAATTATACAATTCAGGATTATAAAATTAATATTCTTTCAACCTTATATGAAGATAATGGCTTTACCATAAATTATGGGATAGATGTAAGTTTATGGAATAATACTACTAAAAATAATGAAAAAAAGACAATACAGTATTCAATAAAATATAAAAATAATAATGGTATATGGAATAAAACCATACAAAATGAAAAGCTCATTGATTCAGAACTTAAAACCGGTATTAATATAGGTGATGCAATAAATAATCTTAAAAATAACAATAATCTATTTGGAAATGAATCCTATTTTTCAAGAATAAATGAACTTTATACGCAAAAAGCAAATATTGTAAATTCTATTTCTACTGCTCAGTTAAATATGGTAGATATGCTTTCAGAAAGTATTAAAGATGGTTTACTTCTTGAAAATTATAAAACCAATGGTGAAAAAGCATTTGATTCAATATTAAATCTAGTAGAGAATAATATTTATCTTTCGGAACTGGATATTGAAGTTTTAACTGCATATCATAAGATGAATTTCTGGCAACAACAAAAAGAAATTGTAGAAAGTGTTCTTGATTTTGCATTAAATGAAGCTGATAGAGAAAATGCTAATATAACAAAAACAAAATATGAAAACACAAAACAAATTTATGAAACTAAACTTGCTGAATATAAAAATCTTGTTCAAAGCCTTAATAATAAGTCAGAAGAATATGATGCAAAAATGAAACAATTAAATGAACTTGAATCCGAGCTTGCTGAACTTGAAAGACAGTATCAGGAAAATGTTCAACTACTTCAGACATTCAAATATAGTAATGAAGAGATTAAAAAATATATTTCTTCTTTTGTTTCATCCATAAGTGATATGACAGCTCAATATACTGAGTATCTTAAAAATTTATTGAGAAATAACCCTTCTGAAATAGCACAAATAGAGCAGTATATGCAGGATCTCAGTGCAAAAATTTTTAATACTAAAAATGAATTAATAAATTCTAATTATCTTGATAATAATAATGCGAACTCATTAAAATATCTACTGACTGCCAAAGAAAATATATATTCAAATCTTGTGGAACTATTTAAAAACAATAGTTCAAATAATACAAATTCAAGCTTTGAAAATGAAATAATTTATCTTGATAAAATATCAAATTTCAAAAAGTGGTTAAATAATCTTGCGATTGATGCTAAAGCAAGGAAAAATCAGCAATTATATTCTTTAATTTTACAGACCAATAATATATTAATTGAACTTGAAAACAAAGCCTCCAAAGGTGAGTTATTAGATGAGTCGGGTCAAAAGATTAAAGCAGTAGAAAGAATTTTCTCATATAAACTTCTTCTTCCTTCGATTTATAATATTTTTTCATATATTGATAACACCATTTCTGGGTACAAAAATGCCCTGGCAAAATATTATAATGAATTTTATAATTCTGAAAATAATAACAATCAAAATCAGTCACTAGATCAGATTGAACAAAACATTAAAGATATTCTTGAAAATGCTAAAATGGAACTTGATGTTTATACTTTACTTGATATGAAATCTTATTTTGATATTAAAAAGGAAATTGCCATAAATGAAAAAGAAAGTGTAAATAATTTTATCAATGATATAGGTCAAAACAATATTAAATACATAGAAATCGGTCAGGAACAAATAGATGATATAATTTCAATAGTGAATGCTTTAGTAAATGCTTTAGATAATTATTTAAAAGAAAATGATAAAGAAAAGAAAAATGAGCTGGAAAACCAGATTAAAAGAAGTATTCTAGATTTTACCGGTAATTTATATTCAAATATAAAAGAACGAAAGATTTTAACTGATAGCGAGAAAGAATCTCTAAAAAATTTTATCTTGAATTTTCTTGGTATTAAAAATAATTCTTCTGAAATTTTAGATTTAGATAATTTTCATAATATAAATATTGATTCTATCTTAATAGATAATTTTGAAAAAACAAAAAACTCCATATTTTCTCTTTGTTCTCTGGGTATGTATAATGAACTTGCAGATATGATAAAATTTGAAATTGATCAAAATGGCGAAAATAAAAAGATAATTGATGAGTATGCTAGAAAACAATACTTAAAAAATTTATTCAGTTTTTTTAAAAAGCTTAATATCATAAATGAGATTGAAAATGTTGAAAAAGATGAAGAAAATTATGAAAAAAGTTTTAACTGGATTATTGAAAACTTAAAGAATTTTTACTTTAATATTTTTGATTGGTATTTAGTTAAAAAGACAAAAGAATATGAACAAAGTTTGAGCAATTCATTTAATGACCTTTTTATTAATATAGATTCCACAAATATTAACAGTAAACTCAATATAATAACTTCTTCTTTGAAACAAAATCTGATACAAAAAAATAGTATAACTTATGCAGCAATTTTCTTACAGAATAGTTTTATATTCCGTCAATTTGAAAATATCTCAATATCCGGTAATTTAAATAATTATGATACCATAAAAGAAAATATTGGACAATTCTCAAATAATGTATATAATAATGAAATTACATTTCTTGACAAAATTAATCATGTAAATATTTTGAATCAAAATAACAATGGCAATAATAATAGTAATTTATTTAATTATATAAAAACTATTTTGAATGATGATAAAGAGGTAAAAAGTTATCTTGCTAAACTGCGAACAAATAATAATCAAGGTGATCTTGAACAATACTATTTACTTTCTGAACTTTTAAATTACTTTTTCACTCTTTCTTCACAGGAAAGAACTATTTATACAGAAAACTGCATTAAAAAGTCGATTGAAAACAATATGCTTTCAAATCTTTTAAATCAAGAGTTTGATAAAACAAACGAATATACACAGGGAATCTATTCTGAGGCTAAAGCAAAGATAGATAATCTTAGCAAAATTAAGAATGAAAATAATGAAGTTATATTTGAATTGATTAAAAACAGGATTTTAACTTCTTCCAAAAATTATGAGCAGAATAAAGGTATTGGAACTGATACAAATCTTATTTCAAGTTCTAATCTTGCCTGTCTTTTAAAAGAAATATATAAAGATGAACAAATATGGAAGAGTAATCCTATTTTAATTGGATATTATAATGAGATTACCAATTATTTTATTCAGAATGTTGTAAGTGAAATTTATCTAAGAAATAAACAGCAAATAATAATTAATGGAAATATTGATTACAATCAGCTTTATAATCTGATTGAAATGAAATTAAAACAGATTTTTGGTCAGGATTATAATAAAATAAAAAACTCTTTTTTTGAAGATACTTTTAATGGTAAAAGTTCCGAACAGGTTCAAAAAATAGTAAATTCTTATAGTAATGTGATGTATTCAATTTCTGATTATTATGGGACTAATGGTTTTGAATATGAAAGATGGTACAATGAAAAGATAAAAAATAGTCAGGATGGTTCAATTATTTTTTCTACATTTGAAAATGGAATGAAGCAGGAAATAGAAAATTCAATTTCATGGGATAAAAAAGTAAATGATTTTTATAGTGTTTCAACGATAGGAAGACTTACTGATATTCTTAACTCCTTCTATTATGATACTCTGGATAATAATAAAAAAATAGAAATAATAACAGCACTTATTTCAACTTATCTTTCAAAAGAATTTAATTATAAAACACTTGTCAATGAACTTTGTCAGGATAATAATAGCCAGAAATTAGAGGCAATCAAAAATGAAATAAATAAGGTTTTCGCTGATCAGGATCTGAATCAGATACTTCAAGTTAAATTTTCAGATAATCTTAATTCTGTTAAAGAAAAAATAATAAATAGATTAATGTATGATGTTAAAATTCAGGTCGAACTTAATGATTTAGTAGATGCGAAGAAAAGATTTGAAGATTTTATAACTAAACTTGAAAAAAATTATACAGACAATATTTTCAATTCTAAGAATTCTTTCGATAATTTCATCAAAGATATAATGACATATAGTGATGAAAAAATTAGTGAAGAAATTAAAAAAGGAGAAAATAAACTTTTAATTACACAGTATGATATAGATAATCTTATAAAAGATAAAATAATGCAGCTTCGTCTTACCTATGCAAGTAAACTGCTAAGTCCTTTTGATTCAGATGAAGATATAGGTTATATTTCAGATATTTCAGGAATTGAAAATGAGTTTTTAACATTTTTATTTAAAAATGGGCTTATAAAAGAAGAGAATTCCAGTTATGTTCAAAATCTTAAAATGTCTTATTTGTTTTCTCCACAAAGCACTCAGAAGATTCAGAAATTTGTCGAAAGAATACAGGAAAAATATGAAGTAATTTCAAAAAATCAGCAAAAAATTAATTATATAAAGCTTATTGAGCAATGTTTTAAGCAATGCATGAATGAAGTTGGTTCACAGCAAGCAATTTATTCATACTTAAAATATATGGAAGATCAGGGAATAACATCTGAAAATGTCTTTCAAATGCTTAGAGAAGAGAAAATAAGTCAGGAAGAAGCCAAACTCATTTTTTCAAATATTATAATTAAAATTGATAATACAAATATTGATAACATTTTAAACAAACTCTGGATAGAAGGGGTTATTAATTATTCATGTACAAAAAACCAAAATGATGGAAGCACTATTCAGATAGAGTTTGGAAAAAGTCCAAGAATATATATAAGTGAAGATCAGGGATTAATGAGCTTTATTCAATCTCAAAATAAGATTGCTAATCTATTAATTTCTCTTGAAGATGTATTAAAAGTTTCCAATATTATAAATTCAGATTTAAATGAAGCTAATAGTGCTGACGAAAATAACGGTAAAGATTTTGATTTTTCTTCTCTTGTTAAAAACATTTTAAATGCGACTCAATCTTCTGATTTAAATAATCTTATTACTTTTACAATTACTGAAAACAATATAAGTAATTATTTTGATTCTTTTACTGTCGTCTCTTCACAAAAATTACAATCAAATGGTTTATTAAATATGCTTCAGAAGATGATTGAAGCAAAAAATAAACTTAAAGAAACAGGACAGACTCAACAAAATATTCAAAGTAAGATAGATAATCTTAATATTCAGATAAATGGGAAAAAAGAATCAATTACAAACGCTAAAAACGATCTTTTAGATCTTAAAAATCAGTACAATGATAATGTTACAAATGTTAATAATGCTGTTAAAGAAGTTGATAAAGCTTATCTTAATTACTTAAAAGCAAAGGAAATATATTTTTTCTGTGTTAATATATACGCAGATGGAAAGGATGTAACCTCTGCAATAGATATGTATAAAAAACAGCTCACTAAATATACAAAGCAATATGAAGAAGAAAAAGCAAAATATGAGGTTGCTCTTGAAATATTTAAAATGAATGAGCAGGAAAAAAAGAATAAATGGGAAATTTCCGCTCAAATTGATGAAAAGACCTCAAATATATTGGATATGAAAAAGATATACTATCTGCTAACATCGATAAGCGGGAATATAGAGATAGAG
>CAYVTU010000034.1:0-10605 GCA_964454835.1 uncultured Brachyspira sp. | reverse complement strand
AGATTGTCATTTAAATTAAAAAAGGGGCTCTTCTTTTATTCAAGAAAAGCCCCAATAATTTTAATAAAAATAAAACAGACTTTTTTAACTAATTATTAAATTCAACCCTATAGTTATTGTTATTGTTTGATTTGATGTAACTGTGATTGTTTTTTCGACAACCAAACCATGGTATTCTATTCTAATAGTATAGGTTCCAGGGGGTAAAGAAATCTGACTATTTGCTTTAAATTGAATCATTTGCCCATTTATAAAAACTTTTGCATCATTAGGTAAATTAAAAATAATATTACCATTAGCTGCTGTTAATGTAAAATTAAATACCTGATTTGGTGCTGATACAACTATAGTCTGAGTAAGGCTTGAATACCCACTTTGAGTTGGATTTAATGTTATTGTGTATGTTCCAGGTGCTAATGTTGTATTTAATGGAGTTGTACCGACAGGATTATTATTTATAAAAACTTGAGCAGGAACATTAGAGTTAATAGTAATATTGTATGTTATTAAAGTTAATGTAAAATTAAATACCTGATTTGGTGCTGATACAACAATTGTTTGAGTAAGACTTGAATATCCACCTTGAATAGGATTTAAGGTTACAGTGTATGTTCCAGGTGCTAATGTTGTATTTAATGGAGTTGTACCAACAAGTTTATTGTTAATTAAAACCTGTGCTGGTACATTAGAATTTATTGTAACAGAATAAGTCTGAGGTTGATCTGGTAAAAACTTAAAGAATAATTCTTTTACTTCACCTTTGTTTAAGTTAATTTTTTCGGTTTTTGGTGCATAATTCTTATCTGTTGGCTCGGCTTTGATTTCATAAGTACCAGGATATATTTCAACATCAATAGGAGTCATTCCTATTCTAACATTATTTGAATATACATAGCAAGGTATATCTGCTTTAACTATAAGTCGAGCTTTGCCATTACCACCTGATGATGTAGTTGTTGTAGTCGTGCCTGTTGAAGCTATCTGCTCTAAATTATAATTAAATTCTTTTGGTCCAGTGGGAGATACGGTAATAACAGTTTCAAAAGTTTTGTATCCATTAGCCATAAGTTTTAATGGATATTTCCCCGTACCAATTGTTATTGTTAGAGGTGTATCCCCTCTATAAATATTGCTAATATAAACCTGAGCTTTCACATTAGCTTTAATTGTAATTGTAACATTTGTTATTTGACTACTTGCAGTTATCTGACAAGCAAATAAAAGAGCAACTAGAAATAGAAAAGTAAACAAAAACAATGTCTGCTTAAAATATTTTTTAAGAAGATTCATTTTGCCTCCAATTTTTTTTTAATCCTTTCTGCTTATTTATAATAACACATATTTTTATTTTATCTACCTTTTTACTTTTAAATTCAATGAAAAATTTATATTTTGAACTTTATTTTTATTGATATATACTTATTATGTACTTGGAAGGTAAAATGAAAAAGAAATTTGTTTTATTAATTATTTTCTTAATCTATTTTATCTTTTTATTATTTCCCTCGAATTTCTCATCTTTAGCTCAAGAAAATCCAAACCAACCGGTAACGGATATTAACGATATAAACTCTATTGCTGCTTTCAAAAATGGAATGGTAAATTATAATAATGCTCTTTATCAAAAAGCTATTTTTTATTTTAAGAAAGCCCTTTCATATAAATCAAAAAACTTTTTAGCTCGATATATGCTAGGTTTTAGTTACTATAAAAGCGGTTTTTTACAAAATGCACTTTTTGAATGGGAAACACTTAAATCATTTGGTTTTAATGATAATCTGTTTTTAAACATGCTTGAAAGTATATATTTTCAAGAAGGAAATTTTTTAAGTAAAATTTTAGCAAAAAGATTTACAATATATCAACAAATGAATGGTATTTCCCTTTCTAAAAACTTTTTTTTATGGCCTTTGGGGATGGATGTTGATTATAAAAATAGAATTTTCTTGATTGGACATCGTTCTAACAATGTTTTGCTTGTCAGAAATGGTAGAGTAGATAGATCACTTACTCCTTTCGGGGTATCTTTAGGATATCCATTTGATATAGCTTTTGATAAAAGATATGATTTCATTTATGTTTCAGATTACAAAAACAACCTGATATATCAAATTAATTTTAGTGGAAAAATAATTAATAAAATTGGTTTAAATTTTAATAATGAACAAAAACTAAATGGTCCTGCTGGAATAACAACAGATCTTATAGGTAATATATATGTTGTAGATCAGGGAAATAATAGAATTGTAAAAATTAATAGTAATGGTGAATTTGTTTTTTCTTTTGGACAAATGGGTAAAGAACCTTCTGAATTTTTTAAACCTGTTGATATTGTATATATACCTGAAAGAAATCAGCTAATTATTTCTAATAGTTTTAATAATAGAATAGATATCTTTGATAAGTGGGGTAATTACATAAATTCTATCGAATCACCTGAAATTATTGAACCTAGAGGATTATTTTATCCTGGAAATGATTATCTTTATATTGTTACTAAAACAAAAATTATTGCGTATGATTTTAATACAGAATCTATTCAACCTATATTTTTAGGTTCTGCTGAGCTATTTGAACCATATTTTTGTATTTTAGATAAAAATAATAACCTTATTATTTCTGAACCTTATAAGCAAAGGCTTAGTTTTTTTATTCCTCAGGATGAATTATATTTAAATCTCGATGTAAAACTTGAAAGACTTGATATAAGAAATTATCCTTTAATAATAGCATATATTTCAGTCAAAGATCAATTTGGAAGAACTGTTTATGGCCTTTCAGATGAAAACTTCACCTTTCATGAAAATGAGACTTCTATTAAAAGACTTAACTCGGATTATTCTTATCTTGTAAATGATTTCTCGGCTTTAAATATTATAATAGATACTAAAAAATCGATGTTTAATTTTAGAGATAAGGTAAACGAAATTGTTGAAAAAATATTTTCAATAGATAAATCTATTGGATTTTCATATTTTTTAACTTCAAATTTTGAACAGGTTAAATCTGTGAAAAATGATATTTTATCATTGAAAGATGCCATTTCTTCAAAAAACAGTTATAAAGATAATACCTTTTTTGATCAAGTTTTTTATTCTTCTGTTTCTTCTTTTACTCAAAAATTCATTAAAGGTGGAATAATATTATTTACAGATGGTGAATTTAATAGCAACTCATTTTCAATACATTCTCAAAATGATATTATAAATTATGCTAAAAACAATTATATTCCTGTTTATATATTCTATTTTGGAAGTGGTGCAGGTAAGACATTCTTAAAAGAGCTTGCTGTAAAGACCAATGGTTATTTCTTTGAAAATGAAGAGCTATTCTATCCCGATCTTGCTATAAAACTATTCAAAAACTATCAATCACCTCTATATATTGTATATTATAAAACACCTTACCCATATATACCCGACTTCTATAGACAGGTTTTTATAACTGTTCAATATAATGGCCGGGTTGGAAAAAATTGGCTTGGTTATTATATGCCAGAAGAGTAGTATCTATTTTTTTCCATCCATTCTTAGCGAACTCGAGTATATTAATTCTACTAAGGGTTTTAATCCTTCTTTTGTCAGTGTCTTACTATATTCTTCATATAGCATGTCTTTAAAAACATCTTCTGTAAATCCGCCATACAATGGATTATTTTCTTCATGTAAACTTTTTCTAAGTTCTTTAAGAAGCATCTGAGTAAATAGACTTGCAAATTGCTCAGCAGCTTCTCTTCTTTTTATATCTTTTTCTGCTAATTTTTCTAAATCTTCAAGTTGTGCTTTATTTTTATAAATATCAGTCTTTATCCTATAATAATCACCATTAATGCTTCCCATTCTTTATCCTCTTTAATTTTATTAATTATTATATTTTTTAAATATGCATTTAAAGTGTTTTCAATTTTATTCTTTTATTATTTTTATTATCTCGTTTCTTTTTTTTTCTAAACTATATTATTTTCTTATCTTTATATTTTATTTTCGTATGATTTAAATTTTTTGAACTAATATTTGTATATTTTTTAATAATAGTATATATTTTATGTATGGAATCTGCACTTCAATTTTTTAAGATTAATCCAACTACAACCACTGCAATTATTTTAACAATAGGTGTTCTAGGTTTTATTATCATTTTTTTCTTTATTATACTTGGCTATGCACGAAAACTTTTATCTTCTAAAAGAGAAGAAGAATTAGCATATATAGAAGAAACTTTAAAAAATAAAAAAGTTGAAGATTCAGCTATTCGTCATTTTCTTTCAATATTAAAAGAAAAGAAAGTTGAGCATCCACAGGATTTATTCCTTTCACCGTTAAAACTTAAAGATTTCATAATTGAAAATGCCCTTGAACATTATTATCAAAAAAACGTAGAATCTCATAAGGCAATCTTAGTCTCACTTTTTAAAGTATTAAACTCATCTTTTGTTCCTTATAAAGGGAAGACTGCTGTACTAAACACCTATAATTTAAAAGCAGGGCAGAATATTGTCATTGAATATAAAAAAAATTTTTTTCGCTCTAAAATACTTGATAATACTGATAATTATATTTTAGTTAATAAAGTAATTCTTGATGATAGAATAAATCAAATTTTTACTGATGAAGAAATCTCTATCTATTTTTATGTTCCAGAAGATGCAGGTTATATGTTTTCAACCCACATTAAAAGAGATATTGAAAATCCTAAGTTAAAGGCATTCATGGTATCTCATTCTGAAAAAATATATAGAATTCAAAAAAGAAAATTTATAAGGAAAGATTGTACTATTCCAATCACCCTGCAAATCTTATCTTTTGATGAAAAAACAAAAAAATTTACTAAAACAAATACCAGGGTAGTAGGAACATTATTAAATCTTTCTTCTGGTGGAGCATTAATAGATGTTCCAGATTTGATTAATGTAGTCGATATATACTCTGGTGTATATTTTCTTCTTGAAGGAAATATAAATGAGGATAATTTAAAAATACTTTCATCAGTAGTTTCTTTAGATGCCGAGAAAAACCTTTTACATTGTCATTTTCATAAATTTTTGGAAGACTCTTATATTGCAATTAACAGTTATATCTTCTTTACTGACTATGTAAGTCCTCAAATAAATATATGAATAATATTGCTAGTACATTTTTGTTATATAAAACAGAACATTTAATCTTTTTGAAAGCAAAATGATTTATAAAAGAATTAAAGATAAATATAAATTTAATCATTTATCTAATAATACAGATGTTATTTTAGTAAATAATTTAATAATAAATAGGCAGATTCAAAGTAATGCATTTGAAATAATTTTATCTTCAATAATTGAAAAATTTAACTCGAAAAAAATTTTAGTTTTAATAGATGAAAATTTAAAAGATTTTTTCAATAATTTATTATTAAATAAATTTGAAAGCAAAATTTTAAAAGATTTAAATATCAATTTTTTATTTTTAAAAATAGATGAGAAAAATAAAGATTTAAATTTTATTGAAAAGATTTATACAATATTTTTTCAAAATGAATTAGATAAAAACTCTTTTGTACTATCAATTGGCGGTGGGGTTATCTCTGATATAATAGGTTTTTCAGCAAGTACATATAAAAGAGGAATTAACTTTGGTTTTATGCCAACAACATTTCTTTCAATGATTGACGCCTGCTTTGGAGGTAAAAATGGAGTCAATTTTCAAGAGGTTAAAAATTTAATTGGCACAATTAACCAACCTTCTTTTATTTTTTTAGCTCCCTCTTTCGTTAACTACTTGACTGATTTAGAATTTTTTTCAGGATTTGCTGAATTTACAAAGTATCTTCTATTAAATGATGATTTATTTAAAAAATTTATATCTAATTTTTCAAAATTTATCAACAAAAAACTGGATAAATTTACATTCAATTCTTTCCCTTCATTTGAATTAAAATCTTTCTTCGTCAATAATCCTGAATTTTTTTATTATTCATTAAATACAAAATATAAATACTTAAAAAATGATATTTATGATTCTAATAAGAGACATATTTTAAATCTTGGCCATACCTTATCACATGGAATCGAAATTCAATTAAATTTGACTCATGGCTCAGCATTGTATGTGGGGATGTTTTTAGAAATTGAGATATTAAATATGATAGAATTGAAAATTAAAGATAAAAACAAATCAAATAATAAAATTTTATCAAAATTAAGAAATATATATGAAATATTTAAACTTCCATCAAATTTAAGTGATGTATTAAAATATGAAAAAAAAATGAATTTAAAAAATTGGTTATTGCAAGCAAACATTAATTACAAAGAATTGGTTGAATCTACAATAAATAAAATCCATGAAGATAAAAAAAATATTGAAAATTTTTATACAATACCTTTTTTTGAAAGTTTAACAAAAATAAAACTAATAAAAATTGAGTTTTCAGTATTTGATGAATACATATTTAAATTATTGAATAATGCTGATATGATATAGATAAAGCAACTTTAATTTTATTAATTAAATAGTTGATTAATTTCAAAACAGATTAAGATTTAAATAAATCTAGCGGAAATATATGTGAAATTTGAGATAATTAGATCTGATTTAAAAGGCGACATAACCATAACATCTTCTAAAAGTATTACTTTAAGATATTTACTTTTATCTATATTTTCAGAAAAAAACCAAAAGTTTATTGGTTCTGGATTAAGCGAAGATATAGAGACCTGCTTCAACATTTTAAAAATAATCAAACCGAACAGTTCTATTAATTTATTAAAAAATGATAATAGCATAGAATGTTTTTTTGAAATTGAGATAGATAAAGGTATAAATGAAAATCTTTATAAAAAAGAAAATCAGCCAGATTTGTCCTTTGACTGTAAAGATTCAGCTTTTTGTCTAAGGGCTCTTTGCCCCATTATTTCTTTCTTTCCAGCAAAAGTATCTATTACTGGTTCTAAACAATTATTGTCTCGCCCTCATTCCTTTATTTTTGATATGATAAAACAAGGCAGTGCAAAAATCTATTTTAATAGGAAGGAAAATAATTTTATAATAAATGGACCTATTTTACCATCTAATTACTATCTTGATACAAGAATTTCTACCCAGCATGTTAGTGGTCTATTAATGACTTTACCTTCATTAAATGGGAAATCTGAAATTTATTTACATAATTTTCATAATAGTTCTTACATAGATTTAACCCTAGATATTCTTAAAAGAGCAAATATCAATATTCAAAAAGAAATTATAAAAAAAAATAAAAAATTTATTTATGAGAAATATGTAATACAAGGTAAATCTATAATTGATTTTAATACAAATAAAGCGATTTCAATAGAATCAGACTGGTCATCTGCCAGCTTTTTTATGGTAATGGCTGCCCTAAGAGGTCCAATTAAGTTTTATAATTTAAATTTAAATTCAAGACAACCTGATGTTAAAATATTAGAAGTATTAAAAATAGCTGGAACCATCATTAATATTTATAATATCGAAGATAAAATCAAATTAGAGTCAATAGAACAAAAAGATAATTATTATAAATACTTAAATAATAAAGCTGAAAATAATTTTTTTATTGAAATACAAAGAAATAACCTATATTCTTTTGAATTTGATATAGAGGATTGTCCCGATATTTTTCCAATTATCTGCGTTTTAGCTGTTTTTTGTGAAGGAACAACAAAAATTTATGGAATAAAAAGATTAAAATTTAAAGAATCAGATAGAATAAAATCAATATATGAAAATTTTAAAAATTTAGGAATAGATATTGAAATCAGAACCAATTATGTCATTATAAATGGTTCTTCAAAATTTTTTTTTGAAAATAATAAAATTGATAGTTCATATATTTTACTTGATTCATTTAATGACCATAGAATATTTATGGCATTAGTTGTATTAGCTTCTTTTTTTCATAAAAATATTATTATCGAAGATAATGAATCTTATAAAAAGTCTTATCCCGAATTTTTACAACATTACGAGAGTATTGGGGGAAATTATTATACTTTCAAATAATACAAATTTTCCTTATGATAAAAATTAACTTAGAATAATATCAGCAAAGTATGAATATTAATTATAAGTGAATATTATTTTTATTTAGGAATTTATTATGAATAGTTTTGGAAGAATTTTCAGGTTAACAATTTTTGGAGAATCTCATGGTCCATCTATTGGTATAAATATTGATGGGGTCCCACCTGGTATACCACTTTGTGAAAAAGATTTTGAGCAGGATTTAAAAAGAAGAAATCCAGCATCAGCTTTTGTAACAGAAAGAAAAGAAACTGATATACCAAAGATAATTTCAGGAATTTTTAATGGCAAAACAACAGGAGCCCCACTAACAATAATATTTGAAAATAAAGATGTTGATTCTTCATTTTACTATAAGATTGAAAATAGTCCAAGACCATCTCATGTCGATTTTGTTGCTAAAAATAAATATAAAGGATTTAATGATTTTAGGGGTTCGGGGATGTTTTCTGCAAGACTAACTGTTGCACTGGTCGCAGCAGGTGTTATTGCAAAAAAGATACTTAAAGATATCGAAATCGAATCAAAAGTAATTGAAGTTGGTGGTGAAAAATATCCTTCAAAAGAGGCTGAGCTTATCTTACAAAAAGTAAAAGATGAGGGAGATACCTTAGGTGGAGTAATTGAAACTAAAATTTCATACTTACCTATAGGAGTTGGTGAACCTTTTTTTGATGGACTTGAATCATATTTAAGTCATATTTTATTTTCAATCCCCTCAATAAAGGCAATTTCTTTTGGTTTGGGTATTGAAGCAAGTAAACTAGCTGGAAGCCAGTATATAGATATTTTAGAAAATTCAAATGGTAAAACCAGAACAAACAATAGTGGTGGAATAAATGGTGGAATTTCAAACGGAAATGATATAATATTTAGTTGTTATTTTAGGCCGCCTTCCTCTATGAAAAAAGTAAGTGAAACAATAAATTTAAAAACAAATGAAAAAACATTTATATCTTTTGAAGGCAGATTTGATACAGCTCCTATTTTGAGAGCACCCGTTATTGTAGAAGCAGCAAGCGCTGTTGCACTTGTTGATTTAATTATGACAAAAAATACTATTTTTAAATAAAAAAAGAGGCTACCTCTTAATTTAAAAGATAGCCCCTATATTTATTATTTTAATAAACTCTTTTAATAAATTTCGATTGATAAAATAACAACATCCCACGTCCAGCCATTGCATTCAATTCTAACCGATTCTATAGTTAAACCATCTGGAATAGTGGTACCATCCAATGCTGTTGTTGGTAAGGTAAATGTCTCAGTAATTGCTAATCCGGTTTGTACATTTGTCTTTAACCAACCACCTGATGCAGAACCATTATTAGTTGTAAAAGCAGCGATTAGATACTCTGTCTCTGTCTCCCTGCCATAAATCCAAATTTTAATTGGTGCTTCAAAAAATGGTGAGGTGCAATCGCCTCCACCAAAAGAATATATTTTAAATTTTATTCTTATTGTTTTATTTGAACCCGTATAAAGATTAGATATTGTGGAAGAGGTCATGCTCATACCAGAACCATTTGCATTAGCAATTGTCGTATACATTCGCACATAAGAAGTTTGTATATCTATTTTAGGTCCATCTTCAGCAGGTGAACCTATTGTAAATGTCCAGTTAGGTAAATAGTCCCCTGTTACTTTATTAAGAAATGAAACAACCGTGTCGGGTGAATTATATGTTATATCATTATCTATAAAACCAGTTTCGGTAAAAGTTCCATTAACAATATAATTTGTTCCAGTAGCATAAGTAAATGATATTTGTGCATAATTACTTTGATGATTATCAGCATCAACTGCATATACTGTCAAAGTATAAGGCCCAATACTTAAAGAAGATAAATCTAAATCAATAGAAAAATCCAGTGATTCAACGCCTATTGTGCAATCGTAAGAACCACTTATATTTTGCCCATCGATACTAGCATATACTTCTGCTGCATCTTTATCTAAATCAGTAACAGTACCTATTACCTGTAATGTAGAACTTGTTATGGTAGATCCAGAAGTAGGATTTATAACAGTAATATAAGGTGCATTTTCACCACCACCACCTGAAGAAGAATAAACAATATTTATGGTATATTTATCACTAACATTATTATTTGAATCATACCCTTCTGCAATTAGATAATATGTTCTATCTGTCATTCCAGATAATGCCAGTGTAACTTCAAAAATCCCTGAGGTGACACCATAATCCCAACCGACAACACTTGTATCTTCTATCCATACTTTGACTTTTGATTGGTCCCCGTCTAAATCGGATATTGTTCCACTTACTGTCAATGTTGTTCCACTTATAGTCGCATTATTAATTGGACTTGTAATTGCAACTACTGGCTTATTTCCAAATATCAAGCTACATAGTTGCATTGAAAATAAGAATATTGCAGATAAAACAACGAGTAAGATAATTAATTTGTTTTTTTTCAATTTTTTCTCCTTTTTTTATAATATTAAAATTGTTTACTTTTTTATTTCTTTATTAATATAGCTCTAATATATTTAATTTCAACTATTTATTACTATAATTTTATTAATAAAATAATCTATCTTATCTTAATAATATTTTTTTATC
>CAYVTU010000033.1:0-11355 GCA_964454835.1 uncultured Brachyspira sp. | reverse complement strand
ATTAAAATTTCCAAATAAATATTCCACATTATGGGAGATAAAAAAACTTAAATTTACCCGTGAAGAAAATAATTCTAAAGAAAAAAATTTTCTTATAAACGCTGAAGATATAATTAATATAGAAAAAAAAGAAAAAGAAAACGATAGAATATCTTTGATAAATAATGAAAATATATTAACAATTCTTGTATATAAAAAATCTGATGCAAGTATATTAAATATAAGTAAAAAGGTTATAGAATATTTAGATAAATCAAAATATCTTTTTTCATATAATATAATAACTGATCAGGGAAATATATTTTATAATTTATTGGTTCAGTTAAAATATACTATATTTATTTCTTCAATAATTGTTTTAATGCTTACTTATATATTTTTTCATAATAGATATTATCTATTTTTAATCGGTTTTTCGATTCCTGTAAGTATTTTTTCATCTATCGCAATATTATCAGCATTCAATAGAAGTCTTAATATAATGAGTTTATCGGGAATAATTATAGGAATAGGAACATGTGTTGATAATGCAATTGTAATGCTTGAATTTATAGAAAGCAATATTAAAAAATATAATGATATTGATATAGTTTTAATGAAGTCAGTAAAAAATTCCTATAAATCTATTATAGCATCAACCTTAACTACAATTATTGTTTTTATTCCATTTTTTTTCATAGGAATGCAACAGCAGCAACTGTATCAGGATTTTGCATTAAGTATCTCATTTATTCTAATAATATCTTGTTTATACTCTTTATTATTTATTCCATCTGTAATAAAAAGAATATCAATAAATTTAAAAAATGAAAAAATATTCAAAATATTAAATGTTAACTATAAAAGTTATAAACCTGATTTAAAAGTAAAATTCATTAATTCAATATTAAAAAATATGAATTTCAAATTAAAATTAAATAATAATTCTTTATATATTAAAAAATATATTTGCTTTATTCAAAATTCCCGACCATGGATTATTGTTATCATATTTATTATAATTAGTTTATCCGGTTTAATATTATTTTTTAACTTGTTTTCTGAAGAAATTTCTCCTATGACAGAAAAAGAATTCACAGCTTATTTTGAATTTGAACCAAAATTCTCGAATGATTACAAACTTGAGAAAATGATAGAAATAGGTAAAGAACTTGAAAAAGTTAAATATAATTCCTTAATGTATTCAAGACTTGAAGGAACTCTTTGTACTATATATTTTAAATTTCCTGTTGATGAAAAAAAATTTAAAATAAAAACCAGAAAGATAAAAGATTATATTAAAAAAATCAATAGGAATGATGGTTTTTTTTACTTTCAGGAAAGTAAAAATAGTAATGAAAAATCTATTAAGATATATCTTTTTGGAGACAATCTTGATGAGCTTAATAAATACGCAGATAAGTCTTCTCAGAATATCGGTCATTTAAAAGGAGTAACTGCAATACTAAAAGGATATAAAGAGGGAGGTCCTCAGATTACAATAAAATTAAAACCTGAAGAAATGTATTTCTCCGGTGTGAATGATACTGAAATTATTCAATATCTACGAGCTTGTTTCTATTATCCTGTTATAATGAAATATTATGAAGATAATAATTTAATTGATGTTAGACAAAAAATTCAGTTGAATGATTTTTCATTAATAAATTTAGATAAATTTGAAATATGGAATTATAAAAAAAAGGCTCCAGTATTTTTAGATAAAATCTCAACTATATCTTATGAAACATTGCCTGCTATGATATGCAGAAAAAATGGAAAAAGATTTATAAGCCTTGATGTAAGATTTGAAAACAGAAATATTGATCAAATGGGAAAAGATATAAAACGAATATTAGAAACTGAGAAAAAAGCAATAGATTTTTATTATGAATTTGATGAAGATTATGAAAAATTAAAAGATAATCAAAGGAGTTTTTCAGGTATAATGTTTTTAGTATTATATCTTATTTATTCAACTTTAGCAATAATTCTTAGAAATTTTAATTCACCTGCAATAATTATGATTTTTGTACCTCTTATCTTTTTCGGAGCTTTAATATTTTTAAAAATTTTTAATTTTGGTCTATCGATTCCAGTATACCTTTCTTTAATTGTAGCAGCCGGGTATATAGTAAATGTATTAATACTTATTTTGGAAGAATTAAATCTTCTTAATAAAAGGAAATCAATTCATTTAAATATATTAGTCGCATATAAAAACAAGATTAAATCAATTATTCTCACTACTGCTACGACTATAGGATCAATTTTCCCATTGTTTTTCCTTGCTGGATCAAGTGATTTTTTTATGAGTCTTTCAGGAACATTTTTTTTCAGTATTCTAAGCGGGACAATACTGCCTTTAATATTTTTTCCTTTTTTCCTGAAATATAAAAAAATTAGTCATATACTTTTGAATAAAGATTAAAAATAAAAAAGGAGATGTTATGAGAAAACTTATAAAAAGTTTGCTTTTATTTATGATTATTTTGATGATAATTTTTAATTTTATAGCCTGTCATAATAAAAAAACAACGTTTGAATTATATGAAAAAGCAAAATTATTATATCAAGATCAGAAGATAGATCAAGCATTGATCTATTTTCTAGATGTTATCAAAAAGGAAAAATCTTATAAACCTTCTTATGTAATGGCTGCAAAATGTTATTATTTTTTAGGAAATAATAAAGAGTGCAAAAAAATACTAAGAAAAGCATTAAAAAAATTCAAACACTATGTTGATGCTGAAAATTTGCTTGGTAAAGTTTATTTTTTTGAGCAGGATTTTGTAAATGCAAGGATTTGCTTTCAAAATGTCCTTTATGAAGATTCAGAACATATAGATGCAAGATTTTACCTTGCTGAAATGGACAAGTATGAAGGGAAATATGAATATGCAATATCAAATTATGAAATAATATTTTCATATATCGACATTATCGCTTTATCAAAGATAAGATTAGCAGATATTTTATCAAAATATAATCAAATTGATAAATCAATAAGTGAAATTGAATTTATAAATTGTATAAAGAATTATCTTGATGAAACTACTCTTACACAGGCAAATGTTATTTTAAATAAAATTTCAAATTCAGCAATCAGGAGTAAAAAATAATGATAAAATATAAACCTAAATATTTAATAAAATTTATTTTGTTTATTCTAATTATACTTTTTTGTGTTTCTGGAATTGTTGGATGTATATCAATGAGTATCAATAAAAATAATTATGTAGCTCAGAAAATAGATTATCAATCGACAATATATTGTGATGAAATTAAAATAATTGCTTCATTTTCTCAGGAAATTGAAAACCTGAAAGAAATAATAATGAAGAAATTGCTTTTTCAATTAACCAAACAGGGAAAACTGAAATATATAGAAGAAAAAGATAATGCACAATATATAATAATTCCAGAGCTTATTATTAAAAAATATTCTGAAAATTTTTTAGATAATTATTTTTATAGATTTTCTTTACAAATTTTATCATCAGAAACAGTAATAGCACATTTTGTTTATGAATATTCAGGCAATTTATCTATTTTTAATAATAAACTGCTGGAAAGCTTCATAAACTCTTTTATTAATGATCTATTAAAAATAGTGAAAAACAAATGAAAAAAAATATTTTAATCATTCTATTTTTCTATTTATCTTTTACTATTTTATTAATCTTTATTAACAGTATTTCTATAAAAGCTCAGGAAAATTATCTTATTGTTTCGCTTGATACCCTGATAGATATGGCTAAAATTAATGATGCAGAATTAATTAGCCTGAAATATTCTTTAATTCAAATGGTTAAAGCAAAAAATGATTTAATCAAAACATTACTTCCTTCAATTTCGATAACATCATCATCTTCTAACGGTATTGTACTTGATTCTCAAGATAATCAGAATTTTAATTTTGATATTAAACTAAATGAAGTTTTATTTGATCAGATATCATTTAAATTAAGATTACTTGAATATCAAATAAACATTAAACAGATGCAAAATAAAATTGAAACAAAAGAAAAAGATATTGAAAGAACCTGTATAAATCTTTATCTTAGCCTTTTGCTTATGGAAGAAAAAATAAAATCAAAGAAGATGGAAATAGAACTTTTTTCAAAAATGGTGACTATATTGGAAGAGGAAGTAAGGATAGGTTCTAAAAAGCCCCTTGATCTATATGAAGGCAAACAAAAGCTCCTTGAATCACAAATAGAACTGCAGCAACTTGATGAGGAATACAAATTATCTCTGGAAGAAGTATATTCTATTTTAAAAGAACCTGATAGAAAGAAAGTAATTTTATTTAAAGATACTCTCGAATCATTTTTTATGCTTATTATTTCAAAGAGTCAAACTGGAAATTCAAGTAAAATAGACGAAATGGAATTGCTAAAAAGATTGACTCAAATTGAAAATGTAAAAAACATACTTTTAACAAATTCCTTTAGGACTAATCTTGAACTGAAATCGATAGAATTAAAAATACTTCAAATAAAATCGAGATTAGAAATTGTGAAACTTTTATTTTTAAAAAACATTCAATTATCTGTAGGAATATCTATTAGTGGGATAATATTCCCTCCAGTTAATGTTACATCATCAATTATTCTTGGTATTTCAATTGATTTTGGAATTTTTTCAGGAGGATTAAATATAACTTCAAGTTCAACACCTTCTTCAAATTCAATATCAAGTGAAGCTTCTTTATCTGGTTTTAATACTTTTGTTTTACCTGATAATGAAAAACAGCTTTTGATAGAATTAAAAACAACTATAGAAAAATATGAGCAAATGAAAGGAAGTATAGAAAAGGAACTTGATAGTATTATAATTCAATTCCATTCGAAAATTCAGAAATATTTCCTGCTGATAGATAAGATTCAGATAATGCAACAAAAAAAAGATATTATCGAAACCCAGCTTAAAATAGGTGAGATCAAACAAGTTGACTATTTTAATTTTTTAAAAGAATTAAATAGTTTTTACCTATCACTTTTAGAAGAGAAAAACTCAATGCTCTCACTTATTTTTAAATTAATTGATTTGACACAAACCTCAGTTGAAGAAATTTATTATTATTTAGGGTATTAAAAACTAAGAATATTAAATTATAAAAGGAATTTACTAAAGATGAGAAGGAAAAATAATATTTTATTTTTAATATTTTTAACTATTTTTATACTGGTAATTATATTTTCGTGTAAAAGTAATACAAAAAATGACTTATATAAAGATGAATCAGATATCTTATTTGAATTTTTCACTTCAAAAATTGAACAAAAAGAAATTTCAAGAGAAATTACGGGATTGGGAAGTCTATCTTTTTATGAAAAAGCATCAGTAATATCTTTTGTAGAAGGAAATATAGAGAAAATTTATGTAAAAAAAGGCGATATTGTAAAAAAAGGACAGATCTTGATGGATCTCTCTAATTTTCAACTTGAACTCGAAAAGCTAAAAATAGAAAACCAACTTAATTCAGCTAATGATGAAATAGAAAAAACCAATATGGAATTAAAAGAAGAAGAAAAAAATATTGTAAAACAGGTTTTTAATCTTGAAAAATTAATTTTACAGTTAAAAAAATCTGAAGCTGAATATGAATTTTTAAAGCAATCATTTTTAAAAAAGAAAGAATTGTATGAGAAAGGAGGAATGACAGAAGAAGAGTATAGAAATCTTGAATTTAGTCTTTTACAAAAAGAAAAGGAACTTGAAATAGCAAAAAAAGAATATGAGCTTTCTTCATTTGGATATAGAGATGAAGATATAATAGCTGAAGGCTATAAAGTACCGTCTGATAAACAGCAGAGAATACAGATACTAATTTTAATAAACACAAAACTTACAAGACAGAGACTAAAATCATCTATGACTCAGCTTGAAAGTATAAAAATCGAACAAAAAAGAATTAACTGGCTTTTAGAAAAATGTCATATTCGAGCTCCAATTGATGGGGTAGTAACAGATATATCTAAATTTCCTGGAGAAAAAGTAAAAACAGAAGATGAATTAACTACAATTATTAACCTGACATATCTTTTTGCAAAGGTTTCTTTTTCAGAAAATGATCTTTCTAAGATTTCAAAAGGTCTAAAGGTTAGAATCTATGTTGATTCATTAGGGAAAACATTATCTGGTACAATCCATACTATTGATCCATATATAGATCCTAATACCAGAACTTTTTCTGTTGATTGTATTTTAAAAAATTCACAAAATTTATTACCGGGAATGTTCGTAAAAGTATATATCCCTGGGAAAAAATCCGAAAAAATGTTGCTTATTTCAAAAGATTCCATTATTATGGATACTGAAACCAGTGGTTTTGTATTCATTGTTAATGAAAATAATAGAATATTCAAGCGTCAAATTTCATATGAAAAATATAATGATGATTATTATATTGTAATTTCTGGATTAAATAAAGGAGATGAAGTGATATTACATCCTGTTGCAAACCTTAAAGATGGTACACAAATAAAGGTTATAACAAAAAATGAAAAATAAATTAAGTAAGAATAATGGTATTAAATAATTATAAAATAAAATAAATTTAGTTAAAATTATGAAAACATATAATATTCATCATTATAATTCAAAAGGGATAAAAAATATGAGAAATATAGTTAAATTTTTTATTATAATTATTTTACATATTTCTATTCTTAATTATTCCTGTTCATTACAATTATTTTCGGAATTTAAAGTTGAGCAATGTAGTATTCAGGATAATGATATTATTGGAACTGAATTTCAAACAATAATTTTAAAATTCAGTCTTGAGATTGATAATAAAGATATAGAGAATAACATAACCATCGAAAAAGATAATGGTAGCAAAATTGAAATAAATATTGATGTTTCAAAAAAAACGATAATAATAACTCCTGAAGATAAGTGGGAACCATATCAAAGATACTGGTTGAAGATTTCTACAGGATTACAAAGCATTGAAGGCAAAAAATTTAATAAAAACTATTATAGAGTCTTTCAATCAACTTCAGATGTTTTACCAGTCTCCTGTAATCTTCTTTCTCCTGATATAAAAAATGGAGTTGTAAATGTAAAAATAAGTCAACTTTATTTTGCTTTTAACGATGATGTAAATAAGCTTAGCGTACAGAGTGCATTTTCTTTTTCACCGTCTCTTAAAGGTTACTTTGAATGGATAAATTCTAAAGAATTTAATTTTCATTTTTTAGAAGAACCAGTACCTGGGAATTTATATACTATTGCAATTTCAGCAAATGCAAAAGATGCAAAAGGTTTACCATTAAAAGAATTTTCAAAAATTTTTGATTATAGAATTGACGAAGAATTTCCATATATTTCGGAAGTTAAAATAGGACTTACAAACATAATAGTAAACGAAGAGAATTTCAGATATGAAAATGGTATATATTATCTTGATTTTACATGTGAAAAAGATGATAATATAACATTTAAGTTTAATAAAAATCTGGATATATCGACTATTAAAGAAAGTATTTCAATAAGTCCTGATTGTAATTGGGAGGATTATTACGATGAGCTATTAAATAATATTGTTATAAGTTTTCCAGATAAATTACAGATTGGCCAGGTTTATACATTAAATATTACAACAGGAATAAAAGATATAGATGGACTTTCAATAAAAAATAGCATTATAATAAGACTATTTGTTGCCGGGAATTTCAGCCAGTTTTTGCAATTAAATCCAGACTCATTACAACAGATGATTATTGAGGTGACTCAAAGTTCATTACCCCTTTCAAATACTGTATTTGAAAATACAGATGAAGGTTTAAAAATAATAGTTGATATTAATAATACTGATCCAGTTAAATTTAAAGTTAAACTTGTTTTTACTAATCCAGGTTATTTAAATCCTCACATAGTAGCTTCAAGTCTTATGCAATCTATATTCATTAAAAAGATATTCCCTGGCACAGCAACTTCGATTCCCATTCTATCATATGATTTTGTTTCAATTGATCAATGTGAAATAACATTTGAGATAAATCCAGATTATAACGGTTCTATATTTTATTTTAAAGTAAATGGAGGTTCATCAGCTATAATTGATTCATATGGAAATTATCTTAAAGACTCTATAATATTATATTTCATGCTTGAATTTATTTAATAATAATTAAACTGATAAATTTAATTACTCTGGATTGGTAAAATTTGATCTATTTTTTCTAAATTATGAAGGGTTTGATATGGGTAATATTAAACAAAAAATTTTACAAAAAAAATTTAATTTTTTAATAATTATCATTTTGTTTACTTTTCTTAATTCTGCTTGTTCATTATTTATTGAAAGACCTTCTGTTTTATATATAAGCATTCATGATGGACAGATAATAACAGATATTGATAATTTTAATATTATTGAAATAACTTTTTCAGAATCTATGAATCTTTATATAAGTGAAAGAAATATTCATTTAAATTTTTATAATGGAAGCAGTACATTTCAATGGGATGCAGAAAAAAAAAGATGTACATTAATATTAAAAGATAAACTTGAATGGGGAAAAAAATATGTTTTAAAAATCGAAACTGGTTGTGAGAATTCTGATGGTGTAAATTTAGACAAACTCTATTCATATACTCTTTTTACATATAATCCATCTTCTGATTTTTTTATTGTAAATACATCGCCAGCAAATGGTCAAATTCTAAATTCAAACCATAATCAACAAATAAGTATTAATTTTTCAGATATAGTTGAAGAGCAATCAATTATGGATAAAATATCAATAAATCCACAGGTAGCTTTTTCATATACATTTTCTCTGGATAGATATACTTTATATATTAATTTCAATAATGATTTGTCTCTTTTTACAACATATACAATAAAGATAAAAAAAGATATCAGATCAAATAAAAATAAAACTTTGAAAGAAGATTATTCTTTCTCTTTTTCCACCTTACAAAATAATTCTTCTTTTAATCTAAATAATGCTATTATGAAAAACAATCAAACAGAAATTAATTTGGATATTCATTATCAAGCAGAAAATAATGGATTAGAAAAAGATATGCAACTAAATCTGGATTTTACTCATGATATTTATGAAAAAAATTTTAGTTCAAATTTTGTAATTGAACCAACTGCTTTTTATACAATTTCTAAAGAAAAAAATGGTGATTTATTCAGGTTTAAGATTTCTTTTACAAACAAACTTAAAAGCGAGACAAGATATAAAATTATTATCAAAAAAGGATTAATGGATATTTTTAATAATTTAATAGATCAGGAGTATAAGTTTTATATCAAAACAGACGGTATAAATTCTATCAAGCCATTAATTACTCTGGCTCAAAATGAATTAAACAATATAATTTCATACAATTTAGCTGAAATAGATATTGTTCCATTAACAGCAGAATCATTAAATCCAAAAATTATCTTTTCCTTTAAAATTATATTTAACCATAGTATTGATGTATTCAAATCTCTGGATAAAATAAAATTAACTTACTCAGCAGGATATGCAATTGGAACAATTGAATATAATTCATTTATATGGGATGAACAAAATTCGACTTTAATCATAAAATTTGCCATAGATCCTCCAGGCGTAAGCGGAGTTACAACATATTTTTCTTTCACTATAGAAGGAGGAGAAGATGGAATTGTTGATAGAAATTCTAATACTCTTGATAAGACGATAACAGCGCAGCTTTCTTTTTCTTTTTAAATATATTTTTTATTTTTTCATATTTTCATTAATTATATTTCCTCAATAACCTCCTAAATGATGTGAATAAATTATATGTACTTCTTCCCAAAATAAAGTGAATAAATTACAAAGAAAAATGGGGAGAATAAGATAAAAGATTATTTAGACAATTAAGAATATATTACTTATAATTATCTAAAAACTTTTCAAGTTCTTCTGCTTTTATTCTATAATATATTGCATTTTTTTCATAACTATATTCCCACGATTTTTCTTTCTTTTGCCAGGTCCTTACTTCAAAATATATATATCCATCTTCTATATTATTTGTAATTTGAAAAACCTCATGTTTCAAATTTGTTTCATTTTTTTTATATATCATAAAAAACCTATTATTCCACCAGTCATACACATATCCGCCTGGATTAAATACCCTACCATATGAAAATGGTTCATATGCTCCAGTTAAATATATATATCTTTTATTTTTCGACACATCATATCTCGGTCCATATATATCTTCAAGAGTATTAATGAAATGAAGTATATCATAATTTTTTGACCATAATATTTTCATCTCTTTTGTCTTTATATTTATTATTTTTATCATAAAATATGCATAATAATCATCCAATGTCATTCCACACTGATAAAAACTAATTACAACGAACCATTGTCCTTTAACATCAATAGGGTAATCAGGAAATGTAAATAAATCCCATACTTTATATTTATCTTCTAAAAGCGTATATGTATTATCTTTTTCATTGTAATCATAAAATAAAAAATTATGTTTTTCAAATGCATCAGGATCTCCAAAATATAATAATGGTTTTTCTTTCTTATTTTTTTCTAAAATAGAAAAAACAACTCCTCCTTTCAAAATTTTATTGCCAAATTTATCGTTAAATAATATATTACTATGAGTTGTTTTATTATCCTTAAAAACTCTAAATATTCCCATATTTTTCTCTGTTATTACATTATCATATTTTTTTAATACCCAGTTAAATACATCTCTTTGAAATATATACTTTACCTGCTTTTCACTCAATTCGACCTTCTCAAGTTTTATCTTATCACTTATATCTATTAAATCTGGTTTTATTACTTCTTTTTTTAAATCACTGAACTTTACAGTCGCAATATTTGCATAATTAATATTTTCATCAAAATCAATTGACATGAATATTATAACTGAAAATAATATCAGTATTATTAAAAGAGTTAGTTTTTTCATGATTAATTTGTTCATAGTTCTTCTCCTTTTTTTTGTTAGTTTAAAACTAAAAAATATATTTGATTTACCAGTTTCCCCAGTTAGTAAATCCAAAATTTGTAAAAAAATCATATGTTTGAGTTACAGGTGTAAGATAAAAGAAAAAATTCCAATCAAATACAATATATGAATTATTAGATTTTTGGTAAATTCCAAAAATCTCATTATATTCTAATTTAGCTTGTTTTATTAAATCAACTTCTTTCAAATTTGGATCAATTTTTTTCAATTCTTTTATCCTATTATTTATCCAGTTCTCCATTGAAAAATTAGACCCAAATTTTAGTATTTCAGTCAATACTTCTTTGGCTTTGTTTTTTCCGCACATTGATACCCATAAATCAACAGGTCCATATTGATTATTCTTTGTAAAATTTACATCTCCAGATTCTCCATTATTAAACA
>CAYVTU010000032.1:0-12241 GCA_964454835.1 uncultured Brachyspira sp. | reverse complement strand
GTTTATGTTACAATAAGAGGATAAAAAAAAGTAAAGGGGGTGGTTTATATGAGGGAATTATAGTATATGACAAACTCATTTAAAAGCTTTTTTTATATGAAAAAATTAAAAAAGAATTAAAAACATTAAAAATTGGAGGTTTGATTTTATGAAAAGAAATATTATTATTTTAATAGCTTTGATTGTTTTATTTGCTATGCCTGTGTTGGCAAAACCTATGGTTGTTGTTACAAACCCTAATTTAGATGAAGGAATTGTGCTATATGAGTGTAATGATGAAGAGTTGAGTACTATTAATGGTGGTTATTTTTTAACTGTCGTTGATGATACAAGAAAAGGAACTCCAGATGATATTACTACTCCTGGCTACAATGACGCTGGGGCTGGTGGAAATGGTTAAATAATTTGTTAAAGGCAGAGTTTTAAATGCTCTGCCTTATTTAAGTTTTCAAAAATAGTTATGAAGATAAAAGTATTATATGTCATAACAGTCATTTTCTTAATTTTCATTTTGCTTCTAAAAGGATATATAAATAAATGCGATAAAGTATTTTTTAATAAAAATAATATATTTGTTGTTTCAAATGAACTTCAAAAAAGTGAGGTAATAAATATTAAAAAAAATTATTGTAAAAAAGTAAATGATTTTTATGAAAATAATAGTTTATATTTTGGAAAAATAGAAGATAATAAACTATATTTTATTATATGTAAAACATCTTTTAATGAAATTAATAATGAAGAATTCCAGGTAAAATATATTTTAAATAAAATAAAACAAAAAGATTACAAACTTATTTATGGATTATTAAAAGAGGCAAAATTGAATTTTAATTATTCTATTGCTTATTATGATAGACCCATAATTTTTATAAGAAGATATATAGGTAATTATTCAAAAGAAATTATAAATTCTATTATATTCGAATATAGTCACCATTTAGTTGCTAATAATTGTATAAGAAATTTAAATCTTTATTATGAGCAAGATGATATAAAATTGAGTTACCTTTATTTTTTTGATGAAGCGATAACAGCATTTTTAAGTAAAATAATGGAAATTCAATACATTCGATATATTGATAATAATATAATAAATAATTATATTGATAGTTTTTCAAAAAAGAAAATTTCAGTTATTGGTGGTAAAGAAAATGTAATTCAATATATAAAATTTTATAGCTGGAAATCTTATACTGATAAAGATATTTTAAACATATTTATGAGTCATATATTAAAAAAATATGGTTGGGATAAATTAAAAAAGTTTATTAATCATTTATATAACCTAAACTATACTAATTTTGAAAAATTGTTTATTGAATATTTTAATATATCTTTTGAAAATATGATATTGGAATTAAGTTACAATTAATTTAATCAATATAAAGTAGAAATATGGATAATGCAAAAAAAAGAGATATACAATTATTATTATTTATAAAATACTTCATCCCTTTTATTGTAATTCCAGCTATAATATTATTTATTAAAAATTTAATGATTGTAGGAATTTTATTATTGTTGAGTGGAATAATCTCATTAATATTTAAAAATCAGATAGATATAATTGGAATAATTTATGGTACTATATTTATAAATTTTGGAGCATTTCATAGAAATTTAGATGAAAAAGGTTATTTAATAATATATTTATTTATAATTATATCACTATTATCAGTTTTTTTAATAGACCTAATTAGATTAATAATTTTTTTAAAATTCAAAGGTAGAAAATTAATAAAAAACAAGGACGAAGTTGAATTTTTACATTATATATTTTATAAAATATTAAAGAGAAAAATATAAAAAATTAATAATATCAGTAAAAGTATATAATATTACATATTCCTAGCTTCAACTTTTAAAATAAAAGCTAAAATCAACCAATTTACTTATCTAAATCAACCTGAAAAACATCAAAACTCCGACAATCATAAGTAAAATTGCACTAATGATCTTTATTATGCCTGCTTTTTTAGAGACAAGTTTGAATTTATCCATAGAAAAAGCAAAAACAAGACCAATGATGATGAATAAAATTAAGATTGTTAAACTATATGTAATTAATGATAGAAATCCTTTTAACGCAGTTTGTTTTAAAGAAGCACTAAGAAGTATTGTCCCTAAAAATGGAGAGATACATGGAGTCCAGCCAAAAGATAAAGAAAAACCAAGTAAAAAAGATGAAAAAACATTACCACTTTTCAACTTTAGGTTTTGAAGAGGTTTGAATTCCTTTGATAAAAATGCTAGCTTATTTTGTAATAAAATAAAAATACCAAATAAAAAAATAATTATACTTGAAATTTTTTGTAAAATAAATCTATTTTCCCTTAATATCTGTCCAAAAGATATGAAAACTGAACCTAAAACTATGAAAACGATAGAAAATCCAGCAATAAAAAAAGTAGTATTTATTATGGTATTATTAACAAGTTTTTTCCTTTTTTCTCTGTCATCTTTTAAGTTTTTATAATCATTATTGTCGAATCCAGAAATTACAGAAAAGTAAACAGGTAAAATTGGTAAAATACATGGTGATAGAAGTGAGAAAATAGCTGCAAGAATTGCTGTTATAATTGAACCAAATTCCATACATACTCTTTATTCTTGATTTTTTTGAAATTCTTCGAAACTTTCTTTAAGATAACTTTCGGTATAAATATATTTTAATATATCAATATAGATATCTTCTGTTAGATATCCGGGAATTGCAGTAAGCGGCTTTCCCTGCTTATCAAAGAAAACTGTGGTTGGAAATCCAGTTATCTGAAATTGACTCATTAGATTAATACCTGTAATATTCTTATTTTGTTTGGATAAAGGTTGATTTGATTCACCATTTACTTTAATAGAAATAAAATATGTATTTAATAATTCTATAATTTTAGTATTTTTGAAAGTTGTTTGCTGCATCTTTTTACAATATGAACACCAGTCTGTATAGAAAAAAAGCATAAAAAATTTATCATTATCTTTTGAAACATTGTTAAGTAAATCATATTCTTTCCAGTTTATTTCAGTTAAAGAAGTTTTAAATTCAGAATTAGAATTATTAATCGAATTATTATTAGAGTTTGAATTTACATTATAACTTAATTCTTTATCAGCCAATTCATTGTTTCCATTTGATTTTGATTTAGAGCAGGAAAATAAAAAAAGTATAATAAATAAAGTTAAAAATATTGTAATAAAAATCCTGTTTTGTGTTTTTTTCATTTAAACCTCTTTAATTTTTAAAAAAAAATTATAAAATTAATTTAATGAAAAGAAAAAAAATAGTCAAATTTTTATCTTTTATATTGATAAAAAACGAAGGAGGAATATTTTGGAATCTATACTGAAAGTCGAAAATCTTGTCAAAACTTATAAAAGTAAGAATAAAACAGTTAAAGCGGTCGACAATATTTCTTTTGATGGAGCAAGAGGGGAAATCTTTGGGATTTTGGGGCCAAATGGTTCAGGGAAAACTACAACAGTAAAATCAATTGCGACAATCATCTATTTCGATGAAGGAAGAATCTTAATAGATGGTTTAGATAATAAAAAGCATTCAAATCTTGTCAAATCCGAAATTGGAGCTGTTTTAGAAGGAGCAAGAAATATATATTGGAGGCTAACACCCGTCGAAAATATGATTTATTTTGCAGGTCTAAAAGGTTTATCAACTGGAGAAATAAAGGAAGATATAGATTATTTTATTGAAACATTAGACTTAAAAGATGTCAGAAATAAACAGGTAAGAGAATTTTCAAAAGGAATGCAGCAGAAAGTAGCTGTTGCATGTGCATTTATAACAAATCCGAAAATAATTCTTCTCGATGAACCTACTTTGGGGTTAGATGTTGAAACAGCAAGACAGATGCAAAGCTGGATAAGGAAGATAGCAAAAGAAAAAGATGTTTTTATTTTAATAACTTCTCACGATATGAAGTTTGTTGAAAACGTTTGTGAAAGAGTCGCAATAATTAAAAATGGAAAACTTATAATGACTGATACAATAAGTAATTTGAAAAGATTTTTCATAAAGAAAGTATATAAAATAACATTATCTGAACATTTAGATATGATTCAAAAGGAAAAATTGAGCAATACTTTTCATACAAGATTTCAGGATGAAAAAGATGGCTTTGTATTATATCTTACATTGGATAATGATTCATCACTTTATGATGTTTTTTCAATTCTTGCCATTAAAAAACAAATGATAAAATCAATAGAAATAGAAAATGATGACTTTGAAGATGTCTTTTTAGAAATACTTCATACAAATGGAGAAAAAAAATGAAAATAATTAATCTTTTTAAAGTAGAAGGTATGAAATACTGGCTTGAACTTAAAAGGTATCTTTTTAATACTATATCGAGTCTGTTAGTAATTTATATAATTTTTCTAGTTTATTTTTTTGGTATTAAATTTATGACAGGTCCAGCTATGTCAACATCAAAACTTGATGTATTAATTATAGGTTACATAATGTGGATGCTCGCTTTAATAGGTTTTCAAGGAACTTCTTATCTTGTTTATGATGAGATGCAAAGAGGAACATTTGAACAGATGTACATGACTTCATTAGGACTTGAAACTGTCTTTTTTTTCAGAGTTTTTTATGATACAATTTTTTCTCTAGTTTTTACATCTGTTATTCTTATATTAACTATGCTGACAACAGGAAGATATTTTGTTTTTAATATTGGTCATTTTTTGCTTATCTTCTTTCTTTCTATCCCTTCTATGTGGGGACTCGGTTTTATCTTCGCAGGAATGGCTTTGATTTTTAAAAAAATAGCTGCTTTTTTAAATTTGATGCAATTTGTCCTAATTGCTTTTGTTTCGATAGATGCACATCCATTGAATGTTTTTTCTTTCTTGCCTTTTTCAGCCGGAGCTTCTTCTGTTCAGGTTATAATAAATGAACATGGAAGTTTTCCTCTATGGTGGTATTTTTTTCTTATAGGAATCAGCATATTTTATTTGTTTGTTGGAATTTTAGTATTTAGAATTCTTTTAAGAAAAGCCAGAAAAATGAATTTACTTGGTCAATATTAGTTTTTGAAATTTAGTATTAGTTATTAGCTTTAATATTAGTTATTTGAATTAAAAATTGTTATTTATGAAATAACTTATCTTTTATCTGCTAAGTCTAAGAAGGTTAGAGTATAATATATTGACATAAAAAGATAAATAAGTATTTTTTCAGTGAAGAAAACATTTAATATTTTATAAAAAAGCATTTATGCATTATCATTTTTATTAGATTAATCATAGTAATTTTTTCTATTTTATGATATTCTGTTGTTACTTAATATTATGCCCCCGTAGCTCAGCAGGATAGAGCGGCAGTTTCCTAAACTGCGGGTCGGACGTTCAAGTCGTCTCGGGGGTAATATTATATTAATATTCAAATTTTTGAAAAATAGATATAATATAAATGTAATATTAAAAAAATAAAAATTTGAAAAGGGATATTAATTATGGATCAATTTACAGAAAAGATAGAAGGGATATTAAACACATATAACGAACTTGAACAAAGACTTCTTACAAATGAAGTAATAAATGATAGAAATCTTTTTAAGGAATTAAGCAAAAAGAAATCATCGATGGAAGAAGTCGTTGAAAAAATAAAAGAATATAAAAAAAATGCTAAACAGATCGAAGAAGCAAAAGATATTATACAGACAAGTAATGATGATGAACTTATAAAATTTGCAAATGATGAGCTAAGAATTGCAGATGAAAATCTAAAGAATCTTACAAGTGAAATAAAGTTTTTACTATTGCCAAAAGATGAAAATTCCTCAAGAGATGTAATAATGGAAATTAGGGCTGGAACTGGTGGAGAAGAAGCAGCACTATTTGCGGCTGATTTATATAGGATGTATAGTAGATTCACCGAAAGAAGAAAATGGAAACTTGAAGTTCTATCAATATCTGAAAGTGATATGGCGGGATTTAAAGAAATAATTTTTTCTATATCGGGAGAAAATGTTTATTCTTTTTTAAAATATGAAGCAGGGGTTCACAGAGTTCAAAGAGTTCCAGAAACAGAAGCACAAGGGCGTATACATACTTCAGCAGTATCTGTTGTTGTTTTGCCCGAGATTGAAGAAACTGAAATAGAAATAGATTCAAAAGATTTAAGAATAGATGTTTATCGTGCTTCTGGTCATGGTGGACAGCATGTCAACAAAACCGAATCAGCAGTAAGAATAACTCATCTTCCAACAGGTATATCCGTTGCTTGCCAGGATGAAAAATCTCAGATGAAAAATAAAGATAAGGCAATGAAGGTTTTAAGATCAAGGCTTTATGAACTGGCAGAAGAAGAAAAAAGTAAAAATCTTTCTGCTGAAAGAAAGGCGATGATAAAAACTGGAGATCGCTCTGATAAGATAAGGACATACAATTACCCTCAATCTAGAGTTACAGATCACAGGATAAATTTTACAATATATAAACTCGACCAATTTATGGATGGCGATATTCAGGAAATGATTGATGCTCTTATAATGGATGAAAAAGAAAGGCTTTTGGCTCAAGCTGATTTTTAATTATAGATACAAGAATAAAAGTGAGAATCAAGCTAAAATCAAATTTTATAAAAAAAGTTTTAAGCAGAATATCAAAGATTTCAGATACACCTTTACTTGATTTTGCATTAATTTATCAAAAATTCAGAAAAACAAATTATTCAATTCCAGCAATTCTATCTAAAATATCGGGAACAAAACCAGAAATAGACTTAGAACTGTTAAGTTTTTTCCCATTTTTAATATCTTTATTGAAAAGAATCAAATCTTATCCAATAGCATACATTACAAAATCAAAATACTTTTATGAATCTGAATTTTATATAGAAAAAGGTGTTTTAATACCAAGGGCTGAAAGCGAAATTTCAGTAGATATAGGAATTTTGTATTCAATATATTTTGTTATTCAAAATAATTCAAGCAATAATAATTCTTCATATAATCATAATAATCTTTTAGATAATATAGATGAATTTGATATTAATTTAATAGAAAAATTAAAAACAAGAAGCAATTATAGTTATAAAAATTTTTTTATTTCTTACGAAGCTTTATTATATGAAAAAGAAATAGCCCTCGGTTATTTTCAAAGGTTAATAACTGAAAGAAAAAGTTTTCAAAACCAGAATAACAGAAAGCAAATATCTATCTGTGAATTATGTTGTGGCTCTTCTGCTATAGCTATTTCAATAATTAAAGAATTGCAAGAATTTGATATAAAACCAGCAGCTTTATTTGTAGATATTTCAAAAAAAGCAATTTTAATTGCAAAAAAAAATGCTCGCAATATCTTAGGTAAAGAATTTGGTAGAATTGAATTATTACGAAAAGATATTTTTAGTAATTCTTTTAGTGAAAAGCTAAAATATTCTTATGATATTTTTGTTGCAAATCCTCCATATTTAAGTAAGGAAGAATATGCTAAGCTAAAAGATGAAGTAAAAAAATATGAGCCTAAAAAAGCATTAATTTTGGGTAATAATAGAATTAAATTATACTCAAGAATAGCTGATATAGTTTCAAAATCTTTAATTAGAAAAGGATTATTGATTTTAGAAGTTTCAGATACAACTCACTCAATAGAAGTATCTGAAATTCTAAAAAATAAAGGATATAGTACAATAATTATAAAAGACTTACAGGGGATAGGAAGAGTCGTTATAGGGCAGAAAAAAAATGATTTCTCAAATCCAAAATCTTGAACAGGAATTTTTTCAAAAGATTAATTCTTTTAATGAAAAAGATAAAGAATTAGTATTGAAAGCATATAAATTATCTTATGAAAAGCATCTTGGTCAAAAAAGATTATCGGGAGAAGATTATATAGTTCATCCTTTATCTGTTGCAATAATACTTTTAGATTTGAAAATGGATGTCAGCACAATATGCGGTGGTTTAATGCATGATATTTTAGAAGACACTGATACTTCAGAAGAGGAAATATCAAACAACTTTAACACTACAATATTAAAACTGATAAAAGGTGTTACCAAAATATCATCTATGCGTAACAGTGCTCAATTTGTCTCAAAAGGATATGAAGATTTAAGGAAATTTATTTTTTCAATAATAGATGATTTAAGAGTTTTGATAATTAAACTTGCAGATAGACTACATAATATGAGAACTTTGCAGTATCAACCACCTGCAAAACAATATGAGATAGCTAAAAATACTTTGGAGCTTTATGCTCCACTTGCATCAAGACTTGGTATAGAATCTATTAAAGATGAACTAGAAGATTTATCATTATATTATATAGATTATAAGGCATATCAATATATCAAAAGTGCTGTTGCTTCTAAGAAAGAAGATAGACAAAGATATATAGAAAACATAATCAATAAGATAAAAAGCATAGTAGAGGAAGAAAAAATATCAGGAGTGTTTATTGAAGGGAGGAGTAAACATTTTTTCTCAATCTATCGTAAGATGAAAAATCAGAACAAGAGTATTGATGAAATTTATGATCTCGTCGGAATAAGAATCCTTACTGATAGTGTTAGAGATTGTTATACAGTATTAGGTATTGTACATAATCAGTATAAACCAATACCTTCGAGGTTTAAAGATTATATTGCGTTCCCAAAGGCAAACCTTTATCAAAGTATTCATACAACTGTAATAGATGATAATGGAAAACATATAGAATTTCAGATTAGAACACATCAAATGGATAGTAATGCTAAATATGGTGTAGCAGCTCACTGGATGTATAAGGAAAATATTTCAGATGAAAAGAAGATAGAAACAGAATTAAGGATTTTTTCAAAATTAAAGGGATGGAAACAGAAAGATTTTTCAGATGAAAATCTTATGGAAAATTTAAAAACCGAAATTCTTTCGGAGCAGATTTTTGTGTATACTCCGAAAGGTGATATAGTAGAGCTTCCTAAAAATTCCACTGCACTTGATTTCGCGTTTGCAATTCATACAGAAATAGGAATTCATTGCATAGGTGCAAGAATCAATGGTAAATTTGTCCCTATTCGAAAAGAGCTTAAAGGTGGAGAAGTCATCGAAATTCTTACATCTAAAAAGCAACTACCATCACTTGATTGGTTTGAAATAACTAAAACAAGAAAAGCAAAATCAAAGATAAGATCATTTTTCAGAGAAGTAAATAAACTAAATAAAAATGAAAAAGTTAAATTTTCATCTGAAACAATTTCAAATGTCATAAACTCATTCAATACCGAAAAATCAAAAGAATTAAACAAATCTGAAGTATATAAAACTGATAAAAACATATTAAATAAAGTTGATGAAAAATCTGAAACTAAACCATCCAGCAAATTTGACAAAAAGTATGTATATATATTTGGAAACCATAATATAGAATATCAATTTGCTACATGTTGTAATCCTCAACCCGCAGATAGAATTATTGGTTATATCAGTATATCAAAGCATTCAGTATTGATACATAAAAATAATTGCAAATTTATTCAAAGAATGATTAATGAATATGGAAGAACTAGGATAATAAAAGTAAGCTGGAATGATCCATTTGGCACATTTAGTAGAAAATACAAGATAGAAAGTGAAGATAACTCTACAAAAGTAATATCTGAGATCGTAAATGCAATAGATATTGGTAATTTGCATCTGAAAGAAATGAATTCATCGATAAAAGATATGAAACTTACCTGTTTTTTAACTTGTGAGTCAAAGACGGAAGAAAGTTTTCCAATCTTTGAATCGCAATTGATGCAATTTGAAGATAAAATAAAAATTACTAGAATTAATTAAAATGAATCGATTATAAAGGAAAAAATATGTTACAACTTCTAGCCAGATTGAAAAGCTATTTTGGTCCATTCAGACTTTTTGAATCTCATTCTTTCATGATACTGCTTTCACTTTATCTTTCTTTTGTTCTTTCTTTTTGGGCTATACCAAAATTTTCAAAATATTTACCACACGATAGGGGGAGAGATTTTGCCCATGATTCAACAAAGGCAAAAGGTAAACCAACAGGAGCAGGTATCATATTTATAATTATCTTTGTAATAATCTCTTTTTTAGTGGCTCCTATGAATTGGGAACTTGCAATTATAGTAATATTAACTCTTCTAACTATGTTAACAGGGTATTTAGATGATATAAGTGAAAAACCTTGGAGTGAATATAAAAAAGGGTTATTCGATTTCCTTTTAGCTCTTTCTGCTGCTTTTGTAATAAGTTATTTTTCAAGTACAAAAATATGGCTACCATTTACCAAGCAGATTATTGAAGTACCAAAACTATGGTATATATTTGGAGCAACTATTTTAATATGGATATCTATAAATACAACCAATTGCTCGGATGGAGTAGATGGCTTATCTGGAGCCCTTGTAATGTTTTGTCTTGTGACTCTCGGAATATTTCTTTATTTAATAATTGGTCATACAAAGATTTCATCATATTTACTTTTACCTCACTTAAAAGAGGGAGCAAAATGGGCTGTCGTAGATTTTGCTATGGTTGGCTCATTAATGGCATATCTATGGTTTAATGCTTATCCCAGCTCTGTATTGATGGGTGATGCAGGTTCACGAGCTTTAGGATTTTTCATCGGAGCAATGGTATTAAAAACAGGAAATCCTTTTTTATATCTTATAGTTTCCACTGTCCTTCTTGTTAATGGTGGTACAGGTCTTATAAAAGTAGCTTTTTTAAGATTTTTAAAAATCAAGATTTTTCATAATACAAGATTTCCTTTACATGATCATGTAAGAACTACTAGAAATTGGTCTAACACACAGGTAATGGTTAAATTCATAATTATTCAGCTTTTAATTACTCTCGGTTTCTTTGGGCTGATATTGAAGATAAGATAATATTTCTAAGATATAATTTAAAAAATATAAAAACAAGCTATTATATTATTAAATAAATAGCTTTGAGGTTCTTATGTTTAATTCTTTAAAAATAAAATATATACTTGTTTTTTTTATTGTTTTACTTTCCTTTTTTTTACTGACCTCATGCTTTACTACAAGTCTAAAAAAGATTACAATACAGAATATTGAAGTAAAACTTCAAAGAACTGATAATAATATATTTACAGATAAAATAATACCAGGATATTCTTACAATGCTTATATCGAAATAACTACTAACGGTGGGAAAAAAATTAAAAATCCAAATCCTAAGGATATAAGCTTTTCAAGTCCAAATAATTCTGTTCTATCAAATATTGAAATTTTTAATAGATTAATATTTACATTTAATGCTGACTTTCTTTTTGCAGCTTATGAAGATTATATATTAATTATAAAATCTAAGTATGGGAAGCAGGTAGAATTTCAATTTAAGTGGGATGTAGACTGGTATAATTTACCAATTTTAAATTTTAAAGGACAAGATGGTGAAAATGGAGTAAATGGCTATGATGGAGCCAGTGGAGAAAACGGGACCCAATATTCTCCGAATGGTCAAAATGGTCAGGATGGAAGCGATGGTGGTGATGGCGAAAATGGAGAAAATGGGAAGACTGTTTTCTTAGAAATTGCTTATTATAAAGTTCCAAGAAAAATAAATGGTTATTATCATGATTATTTTATAATAATTTATGAATCAATATCAAAAAAAATCTATTTATATCCATTAAATGCTTTAATTATGGTAGATACTAGTGGTGGAAATGGTGGAAATGCAGGCGAAGGAGGAAAAGGGGGAGCAGGAGGCAGTGGATACAATGGTGCCCCAGGTGGTTCCCCTGGTTCAGATGGTAAACCAGGAATTCCAGGAAAAGGGGGAGATGCCGGAGATATTTATGTGAAATGCACCAATAATTTCCCTATAGGAGCTAATTTTAAATTTGTCTGCAATGGTGGTAAGGCTGGTAATGCTAACCTTGATTTTTCAAAATCAAATATAATTCAAACTCTTATCTCGGCTATAATTTCAGCAATATTAAATAATATGAAAGATGGTAAAAACGGAACTGTTTATATATCTAATGTATCTATTGATATATTATTTAATGGTATAAGTAATCCTTATTTTGATAAAAATAGTATAAGTCAGTTTACTGAGTGAACCCTTTTTACAATGATTTTTTAATATTTAAATATTTTAAAATTCTATATTAAAATTTTTCAGAATTTATTATTTTAAATCTATTTGAAATTCTAGTTAAATCAATAATAATATTAATAGCTGCGTAGCAAAAAATGAAACTTTGCACCTAAAACAAAAATTGAAACTTAACAGTA
>CAYVTU010000031.1:0-12274 GCA_964454835.1 uncultured Brachyspira sp. | reverse complement strand
AACGCTTTTTTCTTTAATAGTTAAAAAATAAAAATATTAAACATTATGAAAAAAAAAGAAAAATTTCGCCTTTTTTGCACTAAATTTTTGCTTTTATTAAAAAAATTCAAAATTAGGGCTTAAAAAATAAAAAAAGAGACTGTCTTTAATTTTGACAGCCTCTAATTATTAAAAATTAAATAATAAAATTTTTTTTATAACTATAGCCAGAGTAGAAGTTCTAAACCAAAATATCCATGCTTACCTATATAATCCCAGGCATTACTCTGCATTCCATCTATAAAAGATTGAAAAATCGGTTCGATAAAATAAATAAAACCACCGATAGATATCATTCTACTTACAAATAAATCTAATCCAATTTTGAAATTTAATCCTACTGTAAATCCACCTTCATCATATAATGAATTATAGTATTATAACCATTGAGAATCATAATTAGCAGCAGGACCAGCTTCAGTGATAAACATCGATGGGCCAAATTCAAAGTATAAGGTGATATAAAAATTTGTATGTAAAAAAATACAAACAAATATCACACACTTTTCTTGACAATACCAAATTTTAATTTCTAATATTTTTTTAATTCTCTATAATAATAGAGAAATTTTTATGTAATACTCAAAAGTTTCCTTTAATAAAATGAAATATACATATTATTTTTAACTTAAGAAAAACTCAGAGTTTTAATAAAAAAATTGATAATCATTTTTAATGTTAAACAATATAAATTAAGTTATGAAATATTCTATTAATTATAATAACTTAAAAGAATAATAAATTTTATATTACTTTGTACTTATTTTTAACTAAAAAGTAGGGGGAACTAATATTTAAATAAATCATTTGAAATTTTAGTTTATTTTATATTTTAAAAGTTTTATATTTCTATTTTAACTTTGATTTATTATTTGTTTATTTTAAAAAAGAAGTTAAAAAAGTTCAAACTAAAGATTAAACTAGACAAATATAATTTCTTTATAATATATTTAATCTCTTGTTAAAAGAGAAAATACCAGCTAAAGATTTAATAATGTTAATTAATATAAACTAAAAATAAATTTTTTTAATAATTCTTGATTAAAATTTGCTTTTTTCATACTTTCATTTATTATAAAATTAATTTTTTTTAATTCTTCTTTATATTTAAAATTATTTAATGAAAAAAAATTTTTAAAAATTCTATTCTTCTCAATAAAAAATAAAACATAATTTGAAATAGAAGGCTCATATAATTGAGAAGCTAATAATTTTATATTTTCAATATTTATTCCATCTTTTAAAAGTTTTATAATATAAAAAAAACAACCTAAAAAATCAAGATTATTAAGTTTTCCAATATCAGAATAATCATTTATTTTATTTATATAGTTTGACATATATTTTAAAGAAAGAGAATATTGACCAATTTTATAATATAATAGAGCTTCTAAATAATCTATATTAATATTTTTTTCAATTTTATCGTCTGGAATAAGTAAGTGTTTCATAAGATTTTCAACTATCATATGTGATGAATATTTTTTTTTTACCACTTCTATATAATCTATTAAAAAATAGATTTCTTTTTCAGTTGAGTTATCAAGATTAAATAATATTTTTTGCATTTTATTTAGATTAATACTTAACCATAAAGAATCATATGAAACTTCTTCTATTATTGATAGTTTATTAATAAAAATATAGTAAGTGGGGAATCCTAAAAAAGAGAGATCACGAATAAAAACTTTTTGATTTTGTCTTTTTAAAATACTAAATAGAAAACATAATAATTGTTTATTACTATAATAACCTTTTAAAAATAGATTTTTATTATATGCTTTTTCATTTTTTTCAAAGATAGAAGAAATAAAATATCTTCCAGAACCATTTTTCAATGATTTTAACATTTCTAAATGAAATAAATCTTTCTTATCTGCACTTTGATTTTCAATTTTTACTTTCCGATTTTCTTCCCAATCTAGAATATTTTGAAAATATGGATTAGTTAATCCTTGAAATAATTCTGTGATACATCTACAAATAGCAATATCTAAAATTGGATGAGAACCCAAAACAAATTTATAAGTACTAGTTCTTTTATGTAAAAAAAAGACTCCAACAACAGGATAAACCCCAAAACTGCAATCTTTTACAATTATAGTATATCCCTGTTTCTCTGCTCTTTTTATTAAATGATATGCATAAAGATTTTCTAATTCTGTTATTGGTATTGTAGGTAAAATGGGTTGAGTCATATATATCATTTTAATTGAATATCTTTCAAATATTTCACATAATCCTTCAACTAGCGCTTCTTCAGTAGTATTTCCAGAACACATTCCATTACTTCCAGTAAGTAAGAATAAAATTTTATATGGTAGATAAACTAAATTCATATTAAACACATCTATAAATAAAGTACTTAGATTAAAGGATGGATTTTCAAATAGACATTTTTCTAAATAATCAATAGTGTTTTCATCAAATATTTCTGTAAAAAATTTTCTATTTTCATTTTTTTCGCAAGTTTTTTCATCAATGAAATGTGCATCATACATATTTAAATGTTCAGAAATAAAAGGAACAGGTAAAACAAGATTTTGTAATCTTTCCATAAACTCACCATATGCACTTGCTAATGCAAATTCTTTATTTACTCCTTTTCCATTTGCACCAGCCGGCAAATTAGAAAATTCTATCCTTACTGAGTAACAACCATTTTTTAAATTTGAAAACCACTTTTTCTCTACAACATCTATATTATATAAATTTAAAATATTTTTTATTGTATTAATAGTTGAATTAGGTGAATTATCCTTATATTGATTATAATTGATAGATATTTTTTTCATAAGTTTTTTTATCCTGCTTTACTTACTTCATTAAAAAATAAAATCACTATAGATTAGATTTTATATTATTGAATAAGTTAATTACTTTAGGTATTTTCATTAATTTTTCTTTATTATAAAGGTGAATACTATGATCATTTTTATCTACATATAAAATCTTATCAAATTTTAATATAGTTGATAATCTATGAGAAACAGCAATAATAATTTTGTCTTTATATTCATCAAAAATTCTATTAATAACAATATTTTCACTTAAAGAATCCAGATTCTTGCTAAATTCATCAAGAAATAAAATTTCACTATTATCCTTTAAATATAATGTTCTGGCAATTGCTAATCGCACTTTTTCTCCATCTGAAAGTGTTAAAGAATTAAAATCTATTATAGTATCAAGTTTTTCAGGCAAATCATTGCATAATTTTTTTAATCTTAAATCATCCAAAATATTTTCAACTAAATTATTATCTATATTTTCATTAACAGCAATATTTTGCTTTAATGATATATGAAATATATGAGGAAAAGTACTAACAAATGAAATCTTTAATCCAGTTGTACTTAGTTTATCTTTATCTATTAATAAAGAGGAATATTTAATTTTATCTTTAATAGTTATAATGTTAGCTAATATTTTTAATAAAGTTGTTTTCCCACTACCATTCTCCCCTATTATTACTATTTTATCTTTTTTCATTATATCTAAGCTAATATCATTAAATAAAGGTATCTCATGATTTTCATATTGATATGCAAAAGAACAATTATTAATTGAAATAATTAGATCATTATTACTTCGTGAAACGTCAAGTAACTGTATTTTTCCTTTTTCTTTATCATCATCTTCAATAATATTAATTAAATCTTGAGCATTTTTACTATTTTGTTTAATTTCTTTTAAATTTAAAAGTATAATTGAAAAACCATGAGTAAATGTTTCATAAAAAAATAAAGATATAATAATCCTTCCAATATTTGTATCAAGATTAAAAATTATTACAAAAAGAATAAATATCATTTGTAAAAAATAGTTTTGACCATCGACTAATACAAAATATAACTTATTTAAAAAGTGAAATAAGGTAAGACTTTTGGAATATTCGTTTTCAATAGTTGTTATTTTATCATAGCAGAATTTTTGTAATGAATAAACTTTTATTGTCCAAATAGCACGCAAATATTGGATTATTAAATTTGTTAAGTTTTTTGATTTTTCATTTGATATTTTCCAATATTCTATCTCTTTCTTTTGTCTTAATTGAAGAAAATATTGGAAAAAAAGAAAAAATATAAGAGAAAGTAAAAGGGGAAAAGGAAAAATTAAAAACACATAAACAAAAGAAAAGATAACTCTAATTGCAAAAGAAATTATATAAAAAAATGAAGGTATAAAATTTAATATCATCTGTGGTAGCTCAAAAATATAATAAAAATAGCTATCTTTATCACCTTTACAAAAATACTCGTACTTTTTTTGAAGAATTTTTTGTAAAGTTCCATTCATCATATTACTAAGAGGTCCAAAAAGCAATTTTTTCGCATCAATTATATATAATATGTGGGAAACAATAAAATATATAAGAAGAAGAAATATATAAGAAAAAACATATTTGATATCTATCTTATTTTGGGATAAAAATAATTTAGAAAATTTATACATAGCTAGCATTATAAAGAAAAAAATAATACTTAATATCAAATATATTATATAATATAATAATTTATCTTTATAAAAATATAAAAAAATCTTAATAATAAAATTACTTTTTTCTTTATTTTTCATCTTTTATCACCTTATTATTTAGTTTTATCTTGTTTTTCATCAGTAGCTAATAATTTTGTATAAGCTGCTATTTGGTCCTTAAATAAATTCTTAATATAATTTGATTTTTCTATGTTTAATGAAGAGATATCTTCAATAATTTTACCCTTACTAAGATAAACAATTCTATCAAAATAATTTAATGCAGAGAATCTATGCGAAATTGCAATAACAGTTGAACTCAGCATTTTTATTATTGATAAAATTTTATGTTCTAACTTAGGATCAAGAGAAGAAGTAGCTTCATCTAAAAATATTACTTTTGGTTCACGAATAAAAATTCTTAAAAATCCTATTACTTCCTTTTCTCCAGCCGAAATTGAGGAATCTGAAATTTTTTGATCAATATCTAAAAATCTACTAAAAAAGTCTGTAAGCTTAAGCTTATCTATAATATATTTAATTTTTGATTTTTCTATTTTTAAATTTAAAATTATATTATTATAAATTGAATCTTCAAAAATAATTGGTTCTTCATCTAAGTATCCAATACTTTTGCGATATTCAAAAAGATTTATTTCATCAATATTGATATTTCCAATTAGGATATTTCCACTTTTTTCGTAAAAATTTCCAATTAAAGAATTTAGTAAAACTGATTTCCCTTCTCCACTTTCGCCTGTAATAACTAATTTTTCTCCTTTCTTTATATTTAAATTAACACCATCTATAATTTTATTATTTCTAACTATTATTGAAAGATTAACTAAGGAATATTCAAAATTAGAAGGTATTTTGTCTTTTATTTTTTCTTCCTTTTCTTCAAGTATATTTATAATTGGTTTCCAACTTGTTTTTGTTTTTTCAATATTTTGCTTTAATATTGATAAATTTTTAAGATCAGGCATAGCTAGATAGATAAGATAAAAAGAAAGAAAATTACTTATAGAAAATATCTTGTTTACATTTGTATAGTATATCAAAACAATAATTAAAATTGGTAAAATTTTTTGGATTAAAAAAACCAAGTTCGATTCTACATAAGAATAGATTTGCCTTTTCTCGAGAAAATTATCGATCCCATTATTAATATTCTTCTTACTTTTATTAAAAAAAAACTTATATAAATTATTTGAATATATATCAAACTCTCCTTCAAGTATGTCTGTGATTTCATCACATAAATCACCTAATACAATATATTGATTTTTTATTATTTTTATTTCCTTTTTTCTGAAAAAAATAATTAAAGATAATAATATTCCATTACATAAGAAATAAGGAATAATATAAATATAATTCATCTTAAAAATAATTATAATTAGAACTATTATTTTTATTATTAATGACATATTTTTGGCAAAATTATAAAAGGTCATAGTGGCTTGGTTTAAATTTGTTAAAATATTATTACTTATACTGCCAGAAGCATTATTATAGTAAAAGTTTATTGGTAAATAAAAATATTTTTTAACAAGCTTTCCCCTTATATCGTTAAGGGGCTTATAAATAAAAAAAGTTATCATAATTCTTTCAAATATTACTTCTATGGTAAAGATGAATAAATATATTATAAAAGTATAAATAATATTTTGGAAAAATAAGATAATATTTCGATTAATAAATGCATAATTAAAAATCTTATCTATTAAGTTGGGAATTAATAAATAAAGAGAACAATGAAATAATAATAAAAAAAAAGCAAAAAGATGATTATAAAACCAATTTTTATAAAAATTAGAATAAATTTGAGACAGTTTCATTTTTATTTTCTCCTAATATTAATTTTTATATAAAAAATATTTTATTAAATTTAAAAATTTTTGCTTCCCTTATAAAATTAACTATTAAATTATCATCATAATTTTTTTCATTCAGTAAACTTATAATACTTAAGAACTTTTTTAAAAATAATTTATCTTCTAATATTTTTATTTTTTCAGAAAAATCATTAATCCTTAACAATTTCAATAATATAAGATAAAAATTTATTAATTCATCTTCTTTTTTTAAATACCAGTTTACCAACAATAATCTCCATAAAATATAAATATTATTATTATCATATCTTAATGTATATTTTAAATATTCAATTGATTTTTCAATTTTACCTTCAGTCCCATAAAAGAATCCAAAACCATTAACTCGAAGGAATTTAATAGGAATTAATTTTTTTTCTTTATTAAATAATTGTTTTGCTTTTTCTATTTTATTATTAAAAATTAAAACTTCATAGTAATTCATTCTAAATAACAAAAAATGATTGTAATTTTTATATTTAGAGTTCATATACAAATATTTTTTTTCTGGATTGTCAATCTCAAATAAATTTAACATAAACTTATAAAAATTCCAAAATTCAGTTTTTATTATTTTTATTGAATTTGAAAATGATTTTAAAAATAATTCTAAATAATCAGCAATAAAAATTAATTGACTTGGTAAATATCCTCCATCAATAGAAGAACAAATAGTACATATTTTTAAATTTTTTGTGTTTCTTTCAATAAAATCTATAATACTATTCATTTCATTTAAATTTAAATGAATATTATCTTTATTATCTAAATAACAAAAAAAATCACAATCTATATCTAATAAATATGAAACTTTTTCTTCTACTTTTAATTTATCAAAAGTCATAAAGTAAAAATTTACTGTCTTTGTTTTAATTAATATAAAATTTTGGTAATAAAAAATTTTAGCATTTTCAAAATAAATAGATATATTATTATATATTTCTTTTATTTCTTCTTTTAATAGCAATTTATATTTTAAAATTTGATTAAAATATGAAGGATATATCCAATAAAATTTAGTTATATTCTTATTAATTAATAATGTATAAAATAAAAAATTACCACAATTAACATTATTTAACCCCAAAGGACTTAATAAATCTGAATGTTTATCAATATGAATTAAATAATAAATTTCTCTTTTATTTAAATATTTTAGCCAATAATAAAAAGATTTGGTATGATTAACAAATTTAAAAATATACATTTTCTTTTATTCCTTTTGTTTTTTAATTAGTTTTATTTCAAATTATTTTATGTAAAATTCCTATTATATCAGATTTATAAATGGGATAATCTTCAAATTTCGAATTATCTCCTTTTGTAATAATATATTTTTTATTAATATTAATTATTCTATGTATAAAATAAATTTCAAAATTATTAATTACAACAAATATAATATCATTTATTTTTAATTTTTGATAATTGAATGGCTCTAACAACAATATGTCTCCATTTTTAATAATTGGTTTCATACTAGTACCAAAAACTTTAATTTTAACAGTAAAATTGTTTTTTAAAAAAAAATAAATGTTTTTTACATATTCCGTTAAATTTTTTTCATAATAATTAAATCTTACCATATCATTATCCTATAAATAATTTACAATTATATATCACAACTTATTATTTTTATTAAAATAAAATTTTAGGATCAATAACTATAATGATCTCCCCTTTTCTTCCAAAAATAGTTAATAAATTTTTCTTAAAAAGGAATTTTTTCCAAAAATCATAAGTAGCAAAACATCTTTCTATAACAAAATTTTTTATTTTGTTACAAAACATTTCAATAATAGAATTGTTAGAAAAAAACACATAAGCTTTGCTTGATTCTAGTTTATTATTTTTAGGAATATTGAGAATTAATACTTCAGAATTATAAAAATTGCTTTTAAAAAATTCGATTTTTATGAAATCAATATATTCATATTTTATAAAGTATATAAAATTCTTGCAGAAATTATTAACTTTCTTAATTAATATTCTATCGATAAGATTTGGAAAAATATATTTATCTATACATATAAAAAATTTATCATTCTCTTTTGATATATACCACTGATCTGATATCTTTCTAAATGAAAAAAAAAGATTTTCTTTCATCACTGATTTGGAATATAAAATATTAACTTTTTCATTTAAATTTAATGTTTTTAAATAAAAGCATGGCAAAAAACCAATTTCTTCATTATCTCTAAATCTTCCTCTACTCATTTTACAATGTAATTTTTGATCTTTATCTTCTAAATATAAATTGTTTTGGAATTCATTTTTTGAGCATAAATAACCCCACCCATTATTTTTTATTATAATTTTTTTTGATCTTGAAATCATACATGATATTATAATTTTATTTTTAAATATTAAAATTTTATTTTTAATAAATTTGGAACAATAATAATAGTATTTATTATTATATTCCATAATACTAATTTTATATATTTTATTATCTTGCTCTATATAAATATTTAAATCTTTAAATAAAAAAAAATTAATAAAATTTTTTTCATAAGATATACTTCCATTTATTAAAATATAAATTTTCATATATAATCTCTTCGACTTTAATAAAATTTGCATTTTTATTAATTTTTTATTAGATAACTATATTTTTTCAAATATTTTTACTATTGTTATTCCTTATCTAAAATTTCTATTATTATTTACCTTAAATTTAGTTTAAGTTTTATCCCTAGTAATTTATTAATTTTTATATTTTTTACTAAGAAAAGCTTTACATTTGTCAAAAATACCTTTTGCTAAAAAATGATAATATAAATTAATTCCTTCTTTATCTCCTGTTTCTAACCTTGCTGTTTGTGGGCAATTATTGCAAAAAATTCTTGATTCACAATTTATACATTGTTTAGGAATTTTGTATTTTATGTTCTGGGATCTAACCCATCTTGGGATAATTTTATTAAATCCTTCTTTTAAGGTATTCTTACGAATATCTAAGCAAAATTCTTCAAATGTGTAGTCACAAAAACTAAAAGCTCCAAAGGGATCTATAACTAGAGATCCATAACATGCTTTGCAATGATAAAAATAATTAGAACGATGTTCATTTCTAAATTTAAAATCTTCTTTTAGAAGATTTTTGTGATATTTCCACAAAATATCAATAGAATCATTAATGGAAAGTTTTAAGTTATTATCAATTTTTTTTAAAGAATTAATACAAGGATCAATTGATACAATAGCTCTAAATTCAATATTTTGTAATTTTTTAATAAAAACATAAGCATCATCAATATCTTCCTTATTAATCTTAGTTGTAATATATTTTACTAAAACAGGAATTTTGAATTTAGATAATAACTTTAAGGAATTATAGACTTTATTACATGCTCCTTCTATTCCTACAAATTTATTATATGTATTTTCATAAAAACCATATAATGAAAAATCAATTTCTAGAGGAGGGTATTTCAACAGTATTTTAATAATATCATCATCAATAAGAGAACCATTGGTAAATAAAATTGTTCTTATTCCTTTTTTATAAATATACTCCCATATTTCATTGAAATTTTTATGTAATAATGGTTCACCACCAGTAAGTAGTATAATAATAACACCAAGTTCCTCTAACTGAGAAATTATATTTATTATCTCATCTATTGATAATAAAGGTTTATTTAATATATTATAATATGAATTACTAATATAACAGTGTTTGCATTTAAAATTGCAATATGGTGTAATAGCAAATCTAGCATATCTTATCTTCTTTTTTAGCAAAAAAACCTCCGAATAAATACTCAAATAATTTTCTATAAATCCAGCAATAGTAATCACGATAATTAAAATTATTTTCTTTATATAATTTTATTTTAACCTTACATATCTTACATATATAAAGAGCTTTACAATTTTTACAAGATTCATCTAGGATTTTATTAAAATTTCTTGCTTGTTTCTCTAATATTTTTAATATATTATTAATATTTGTTTCATCAACTTTTATTTTGTTATTATTAATCAAACAATTTTTTATGTTTTCATATGAGTCAATTATTATTTGATAATTAATTGCGCAATTTTTTTTATAATTAATAATTGTATTCTTTTTTATTATTTCGTTTTTAATTTCATTCAAGTTTATATTATTTTTATTATAAACTTTTCTAATTAAAATATTAAACATTTTTTCCTTTTCTATCAATATATCTTCTATATGATATTTTTGATTTATAGGTGGAATATATATCCATACCCATCCATAATTTATTTTATTTTTTATACAAAAGTTTTCAATATCATCAAGTTCATAATAATTTTGCTTTAAAATTGGGATTCTTGCTGTAGTAGAAATATTATATGATTTTAATTTTATAATATTTTTATAAATATTTGAATAATCAAAATCACTTAAATTAGATATATTTTCAAATGTTCTAGAATTGTAAGAATAAAGTGAAGTAACAACTGAAAAAGGAGGATAACTCAAAAATAAATTTATTAAATTATCATTTAATAAACTAAGATTAGAAAAAAGACTTAATTTAGTATTTTTTAATTTCCATAATGATTTCCAAAGGTAATCAAAATCATATTTTAATAATGGTTCACCACCAGTTAAACTTATAAATTTTAATTGTTTACATTCATTATATACTTTTTTTACTAAGTTAACTAAGTTATTACTTTTTTGGTTGTAATCTGTTACTTTATTAGTTTTATTATTAAAAGATATATAACAATGCAAACAATAAAAATTACAATTATCTGTCGCTTCCACTAAAAGATGAAATGGTATATATCTAGAATTTATATTCTTTTTCATAATGTTTAAATTATTGAATATACTATGATATTATAATATATAAATTTTTATTTTATAATTTCTAAAATAGAATTTTCTAAACATTTTTTTATAAAATCATCAGCATCTTTTTTTATTATTTCAGTTTTTTCTCTTTTAAATTTTTCTATTATTTTTTTCATTAATTCGCCATACAATATTTTTTCATTAAACAAGTCTAAAATTTGTTTCCCTGTATTATTTAATGCAAATATATTACATAAATCTACATTGTAATCATTGGTAGGCACTAAAATAATTTTATCATCCATATTTCTTAATACATAAGATTTTTTTTTAATAAGGGTATCATTTTTTAATATTTGATAGGTATTCATTTTAACCCTCTTTTTTAATTTCAGTTATGAAGCCATACTTTTTAGTATGGCTTCATGCAATAATAATATTATTTTAGTAAATAACCTGTCTCGCAGTCTCCACCACTTTTAGTCCATCTAGTTGTTAACAAACCACTTCCACAAGCAGTAATTACAGAAATGAACTGATCTAAAGGAATTTTTTCAATAGTTGGTTTTTCATAGTTTTTCTTTTTACAATAATTTTTTTTCATTTTTTTTCCTTATTATTTAATAAAATTTAATATAAAAAGTTAATTATTTTCTTAAAGCCACATAAAAAATACCTCCTTTACTTTTTATTATCCTCTCATTGTAACATATACCTTATATTCTAAAAGCAGGTATATTCAAAGAACTGCTCTATCAATTTTTTTTCATCAAGGCTTATATTATAAAAGAATCTTAAAAATGTAGCAGTTGTTGCAATACCACAGCTTGTATCAAGTCCCTGTTTATAACAATTGGTAAAATGAAGTGATTCAAAAGATATTATTTTAGATAGGACTTCATCTTTTAATACATTTTCAAAGATAAAAGAATTATTAAAAGAAATGAATATAATAGAAAAACAAAGAATTAGTAATAAAGAAAATGAATATATTTTAACAGTTGTTGACGTTTTAACACAACTTGAAATTAACGACAAAAGGCCATAATAGATAATAGATAATAGATAATAGATAATAGATAATAGATAATAGATAATA
>CAYVTU010000030.1:0-12475 GCA_964454835.1 uncultured Brachyspira sp. | reverse complement strand
GTGCAAAGTTTCATTTTTTAAATTATGTGTTAAATTTTAAAGTGACTCAACATAATAATATTAATAGCAAGTAATTTTAAAAAAACTTATAGGGAATAATAATACTAAATTTATTTTTTAAGGTGGGAAAATGATTAAATCGAGAAATGGTTACTTTATTGATGAAGAAGAAAGAATATTGATATTTAAAGGTTGTAATTTTTCTGCTGATTCCAAAATACCGAGTTTCCCAGATGGGGCTACACATAATAGTTTTAGTCTAGATAGAGGCAGAATATCTTTTACAGGAAGACCATGTCCTTTAAATGAAGCAGATGAGCATTTTGAAAGAATGAAAAGATGGGGTTTTAATTTTTTAAGATTTTTAATTACCTGGGAAGCCATTGAGCCAGAAAAACCAGGAGTTTATGACACAGAATATCTTGATTATGTTAAATCTATTTTAGAAAAAGCAGCTAATCATGGCTTTTACATATATATTGACCCTCATCAAGATATATATAGTAGATTTAGTGGAGGAGATGGAGCTCCATGGTGGACTTTTGATAAGGTCGGTATAGATGTTGAAAAAATAGGAAAAACTTTCAGTGCATTTTTGCATAAGGATTGCCCTAAAAATTATCCGTCTATGATATGGCCTACCAATTACAATAGATACGCTGCTGCTACTATGTTTACTCTTTTTTTTGGTGGTAATGACTTTGCTGCTCATCTTGTTATCGATGGGCAAAATATTCAGGATTATTTACAGATAAAATATATAAACGCAATAAAAGCCTTGGCTCAAAAAATTAAGGATAATAAAAACATAGTTGGATTTGGCTCCATGAACGAACCACATCCAGGTTATATTGGTTATACAGATTTAAACAAATTGCAAAACTGCTCCTATGCAAAAGGGGCTATTCCCACTGGATTTGAATCTATGAAACTTGCATCTGGTTATCCAGTAAAAGTAAATATTTATAATGAAGGGTTCTTTGGTTATAAACCAGTTGGGAAGAAAATATTTAATAAAGAGAAAATATCTGTATTTAAAAATGGATTTTATTGTCCGTGGCTAAAAGAAGGAGTATGGGATATTAAAAATAATGAACCTATTCTTCTTAAACCAGATTATTTTTCAAGAGTAGGTGATAGAAAGGTAAATTTTGGAAATGATTACTTAAAACCTTTTATATTAAGGTTTCAAAAGGAGATTAATTCAATCAATGATAATTGGTTTACAATTATAGAAGGAATTCCTCATGGAAAGGCACCAGAATTTGAAAAAAGCCAAACTGAAAAAATGATTCATGGCTTTCATTGGTATGATGGGTTACCCATGGTATTGAAAGTTTTTTTTCCTTTTTTTTCAATTAGAGCAGATAATAGAAAACCTGTTTTTGGTAAAAAAAACATTATTAAAAGTTACTATGAGCAGGTTAAAAATATGAAAGAAAATACAGAAAAAAATATGGGTAACATGCCTTGCTTACTTGGAGAATTTGGACTTCCTTTTGATATTTTCAAAGGTTTATCTTATAAAATTAAAAACTTCTACTTACCAAATACAGCACTTTCAATGTTTTATGATGTTTTAGATAAACTTTTGATCTCATCGACAATCTGGACCTATTGTGTCGCTAATAATCATAGATGGGGAGATAACTGGAATAAGGAGGATTTTTCAATATATTGTAAAGATGACTCTGAAACAAAAAGAGCAACACCTGGTTTTCTTCGACCATATCCTTTAATGATTAAAGGTATACCAATTTATTTTAATTTTGATAGAAAAAAAAGAAAAATTGTTTTTAAATGGATAAATATCGAAAGTATTGATACTTTTAATAATAATAATTCTACAAAAATTTTTATTCCCGATAAATTTTTTCCAGATGGTTTTAATATAGATATATTTTATAATAATATAAGATTGAACGAGGATTTATTTGAAGCAAAATATGATAATGAAAATCAGATACTTTCTTTTAATATAAAAGATAAGGGTGATTACGAAATTATAATTCATAAAAATTAAAAACACTAGGAGAAGAAGATGTTTAACTCAATAAAAAGTAAAATTGTTTTTTCCTTTTCAATAATCGCTGTTTTGGTTTTATTGGCTTTGTCATTTTTTATAATTAATTACTTTAATAAGAATATCAATTCATATATTAATGAACTTAGCAGTGAAATTACCTTAAAAGGTTCTAATTCTATTGAAAATCTCATTTTTGGGTTTTTATCGGAATTAAAGACTATTTCTAATATTTCGGAGTTTAAATCAGGCGATATAACTAAAGCCAATCAAATGATAGACTATTTAGCAGATAAATTAAATCCAAATTTTCAAATGATTTTTTTTGCAAAACCAGATGGTTCCTACTATACAAGTTTAAAAGGCGGTGGTAATATTAAAGATAGAGAGTATTTTAAAGAAATAATTAATAATGGAAAAGAATATTTTATAAGTGACCCTCTAATTTCAAAATCTACTGGTAAACAGGTTTTTGTAATAGCTCATAAAGTCACGGATTTTCAAGGTAATACTATCGGTTTAGTCGCTGCAAATGTTACCCTTGAAAAATTTACAGAAATAGTAAGCAATATAAAAATTGGAAAAACAGGTTATAGCTGGGCAATTGGTTCTGATGGCACAATTGTAGCTCATCCTAACAAAGATTATATAATGCAAAAAAAAATTTTTGAATTGGATAAAGAAGGATTTGTCGGTCTTAATAAATTTTATGAATATTTTTCTAGTAATCCAAATGGTTCTTATATAATAAAAAGACCAGATGGTTCGAGAGAAGTATTTATTTATTCAAAAATAAAATATACAAAAGGTTGGGGTATTGGAACAGCTATAGAAGAAAAAGAACTTAATCAACCAATTTATGATATTACTCATCTTCTTTTAATAATTGTAGTTGCATCTCTTATAATAGTTTTTTTGATATCTACTTTATTAGGAAATTTGATAACAAGAGGAATAAAAAAGATAGACAAATTTTTTATTCAGCTTTCAAAAGGAGAAGGGGATTTAACACATAGAATAGAAATAAAACTAAAAGATGAAGTTGGGTCGTTATCTAAAAATTTTAACTTATTTATAATAAAACTTAATAGCATTGTTTTTTCAATTAAAGAAGCGATTGAAAATTTAAAGGTAATTGGCAATAATTTGGCATCAAATATGACTGAAACAGCTACAGCTATTAATCAGATAACGGCAAATACAAATAGCATAAAAAAACTTGTAGATAATCAGACAGATTTTTTCAAAAAAGCTACTGAATCAATTAATACGATGATAAATAATATTGAACAACTAAATTCGTTGATAGAAAGCCAATCTGCAGCTTTAATTGAATCTTCTTCTTCTATTGAAGAAATGGTAAGAAATATACAATCTATTTCAACTATATTAGAACAAAACTCAATTTCAGTAAACGAACTTGTGAAAGTCTCTGAAAAAGGTAAAAAAGGGATGGATAATCTTAATCTTATCGTAGATGAAATATTAAAAGGCTCACAAGATTTATTTGAAGCATCTGAATCTATACAAAAAATTGCTGATCAGATCAATTTACTGGCTATGAATGCAGCTATTGAAGCTGCGCATGCAGGAGATTCCGGTAAAGGATTTGCGGTTGTAGCAAGCGAAATCAGAAAGTTAGCCGAAAATTCTATGATTCAAGGGAAAGATATTTCTCAAAAACTCTTATCTATAAAAAATGGTATAGATAATGTATCTAACTCAGCTAAAATAAATGTGACATTGTTTGACAAAGTTTATGAGATTGCAAAGATTGTCAATCAACAGGAAGATATTGTGAAAAATGCTATTATGGAACAAAATACAGGTTCTAATCAGATTCTTGAAGCTATAAAACAGATCAGTGGAATTACATCTCAGGTAAAAACATTCTCTTCTTCTATGTTGAATTTAAACAAATCGATTAATCAGGATATATTTAAGCTAGATGAGCTAACAGAGCAGGTAAATTCATCTATTTCAGAAATGAATGTTGGTCTTTCTGAAATAAATACTGCAGTAGTTCATGTTGGAAAAATAACGGAAGATAATAAAATGAATATAACAAATGTTGAAAATCTTGTTAATAAATTTAAGACAGATTCTGGTAATTTGGAGGCGAATGAAAAACAGAATCAACAATTATTAGATTAATTATTTATTAAATATTTTTAAATATAAGTCCATCGCAAGACTTGTTTTTGATGGTTTACCTTCATATATTTTAAAATTTAGTTTCCCCTGTTCATCTTTTTTTGCTTCTAGAAACTTTGTTTTCTGGTTTTCCATAAAATATCTAGCAAGTTCATACATATGTGTTACAAAGAAAACATCTATATTATTATCCAGGAATGTTTTTACTATTTGATATGCTATTTCTGAACCTTCGTACTCATTTGTTGAAGAAAAGGACTCATTAAAAAGAATTACAGAATTTTCCCTTATCTGATTGACTATATTATTTATTCTTACCAATTCTTCTTCAAATTTTCCATGTTTTAATGATTTATCTTCTTCTCTTCTGAAATGTGTAAAAACAGAATTAAAAACATTGGTTTCAAATGAATCAGCGACAACAAACATTCCGGCTTGAGCCATTAGTATTGACTGTCCAATACTTCTTAAGAATGTAGTTTTTCCACCTTTATTTATACCCATTATTATGAATAATAATTTATTCTCACCCAAAAGTTTATTTCCAATTACATTTCCATTTTTCAAAAGTGATAAAGATATATCTTTTAGGTTATCAAAATATATTCTTTTTTGTTCAAAAGGGAAAAACTTAGGAAAACATAGATTTATGTTAAATTTAACAAGAGTTTCAGCTAGATTTAAACAACCAATATAAAAAGCCAATTCTTGTTGTAACTTATTAAAGAATTTTTCAACATGATTTGCAGATGAAGCTACAATGTTTGCAATTGAAGATAAACCCATGTTTCTAATATTTTCAAGCACTTTTGCTCCTGCTTCATCTCTTGGATGTAATTTGAATGAAAAAACTCTCTTTTTATTAAATATTTTTTCAAAGAAACTTTTATTTTTTGTTTTGCATAGTATATAATCTTGAGCTTGATTTCCTTCACCAGCAGTAACACTTAGTAGTATACCTTTTTCGAACTTTAAATTTTCTAAATGCCATTCTACTTCTTTTATATACGCATCATCAAGTTCTTTTTCAATCATCGAAAAAAATCTCTTGAAACCATCAGATTTGAATTTCTCTGAATATTGTAATGAAATTGATTTTAGTTCTTTAAGTGATTCTAAAGTTGCTTCCAGAGTGTATCTTCCTTCATTGACAAGATTGTCAGGTGACTTAGAACCAAAAATCCCCCACCAATATCTTCTCTTGTTTTCTTTCATTCTTATTGGAATTTCATATATTTCTCTTACTATCTCCTTATTCTCTAAGCAATCTTTTAAAATATCCTGTCTATAATACAGCGTTTTAATATCGATACAACTATTCATTATAACTTTTTTAATGATATCAAGAATAAAATCATCATCCTGGCTCATAGTGTCAAATAAAACATCAAGGCCCAGGTCTTTCGTTAAATCCTCTGTATTAGATGGTAAAGAAATATTTGAATCGAAATCCTTATCAGAAAATAATAAGAATACTCTCATTTTTTAATTCTCTCATTAATTTTTTTATTTGTAAGGTTATATTTTTCAGCTATAGCCATTGCATAGGCTTTCCCATCGGCTTTTTTCATTAATACTTTGAAAGTTCTTATTGAAGGGTCTTCGGGAAATACTTCAGCAACCATACTTATTATTCTGTTATCTAGCCGACTTAAATCATCTATAAATGTAACCCATACAGCCATACAGTCCTTTTCTAATATTGCACTCATAATTTTCTTACTAATTTCTAGCGCATCTGATAAAGAAGTTGAAGAAAAAATTTCATTAAAAATAACCAGACTTCTATTATCTAAGTTTTCTACAATTTTATGAGCTCTAATCAAATCATCTTCTAGTTTACTTTTTAAATTTTTTACATCTTCAATTTTATCGAAATGAGTAAATATTTTATTGGTAATGAAGATTTTTGCAGATTTTGCAGGTACTTTCAAACCCAGGATTGCTAGATAATGAATTTGGCCAAACATCCTCGCAAAAGAAGTTTTTCCACCCTGATTAGGACCAGTAACAACAATTACTCTTTCGTTATTGTTTATTATATAATTATTCGTAATTACTTTATCTTCAGATGTGGAAGCAAGAAAAAGGTCATATCCTTCAACTACTTCTTCTTGCTTTTCATTGGCGCTAACAACAGGATAACAAAAATTTAATCCTTTAGATTCAATACTTTTCATGAATTCAATATATGATAAATAAAATTGAATTTCATTTTCAAAGTTTAAAATTCCATTATCCATGAAATGTTTATATTTTTGATAAAGTTCATCAAGCATTGAAAAAGGTTTTAGGAAAATTTTTTCCAAAAACTCGAGAATCTTAGCATCTATATGAGTGGTTCCAGTAGGGATAGTAAAATCTAATTTATATTGTTCATCTATATCTTCATTGTAAAACCTTGAAAATGTGTTTTGAATATATTTTGAATAATCTTCTTCATCTTCATAGGTTTTTACACTAATTTTACCTGTCTCAATAATCAGACAATACTTAATTTTCATAAATTCTAATTTGGTGTTTTCTACAAGTTCATGCATTCGAGTAAATTCTTCTTTGGTTATATAATCGTTAATATATCTATTAAAAGAGAGAAAACCTTCAGATTTTATTTGATATTTATTAAATGTTTTAACTAAATTTTCAATAGTATTGCAATACAATAAAATGGATTCTAAAAACCAGCTTTTTTTTAATAATGTATAGCTTAGTTTTTTAGAAAATTCATAATATCTATGTATAATAATCATTTTTTCAGAAAAATTTTTTATTTCAGCAATAAAATCTTCGATTTCAAGATCCTGGAAAATTGACTGCCTATATAATATTGTATCATTATCTGAAATAGGATTTAAAAAATAGTCTCTTATATTATATCTTTCTTTATTTTTTAGTATGATATCAATAATATTTATTGTATGAATATCCTCATATGCCTCATCAGAAATCAATGATTTTTGTCTGTTTTGATTTTTAAATAAAATACTTGGATTCATAATAATCTCTAAATATAAAAAAAGCCCCTGCAAAATAAATTTGCAGAGGCCATTAGCCATTTTAAAGCATTTTAGGTGGGCTTCATCACCTTAAATTATATATCAAAAATATTAACTTATGATAATTAAAAAAATCACAAGAACGAATATATGTAAAAACCTGTTTAAAAATTAGACTTTAAAAATTCTTTGTCAATATAAAATATATTGAAATCTGGTTGAAAAATTTATAAAATTTACTATATAAATAATTGTATAAACAAATATGTTTATATTTGAACTAATCTCAACTACTTTTTAAAATTATTCTTCAATTAATTATTTTTTAATATGCTGGAGGGTAAATGAAAGCAAAAATAATTTTTATTATCACAATATCGGTATTTTACTTTTTTTTCATTGGTTGTCCGTCTGTAAAAGAAAAAGTTGCTACACCTACCTTTGAACCAGAAGGCGGAACATATGCATCTATTCAATCTGTTAGAATCTCATGTTCAACAAGTGGGGCAAGTATTTATTTTACAACTGATGGAAGTAATCCTACAACAACAAGTGCTAAATACGATGATTCAATAGGTGTTTTTATGCTTGGAGGAACATTAAAGGCGATGGCAGTAAAAGAAGGTTATGAAAACTCCGATATTGCAGAAGCAACTTATACTATTAATTATGATAATTTTACAAATAAATATCCTTGGACAAGATTTTTAGGTGGTATTGAAGATGATACCGTAAAAGACATGGCTATCGATAATGATGGAAATATTTATATAGTAGGAGCAACGAAAAATTCTCTTACTAGTTATGGTTAAAGCAACATGGGAGAGAGTGATATTTTCATAGCTAAATACTGCTATTTAGGAACTCCTTTATGGGTAAGATTAAAAGGTGGAAGTGGAGTTGAATGTGGAAATGGTATAGTTGTTGATAGCAACGGAAATGTTTATGTAACAGGTTATACAACAAGTTCTTTCGATTGTAATTCAATGCAAGGGGAAGATGATATTTTGATAATGAAATATGATACAAATGGAAATTGGCAATGGACAAGAATTTTTTGACCAGATATGCCAAATCAATGGAATGCGATATCTTTAGATTTTGAATCCAATATATATGTTACAGGTTATTTTTCAGATTCTATAAACAACAGAACGGTGGTAGTATTATTGAAATATGATAAAAATGGTAATAAAGTAGAAGATACATCATCCAGAGGTAATTGTCTTTCTTCTTCAGATCAAACCGGTTTCGATATTAAGGTAAACAATTCACTTGGCTTGGTTTATATTGTTGGTTATGCAGATAATTCAACTTTTTATAGCAAGACAAATCATGGTACAAAAGATGCATTTTTATTATGTTTTAATTTATATTTAAATTATCAATTGGGAACAGTAATTGGTGGAGTAGAAGATGAATATGGGCAAAGACTATTTATAGATAGTAATGACAATATTTATATAGTAGGTCATTCAAAAAGTTCATTTAATAATCAGGCAAATAAAGGTGATTACGATATTTTTGTTAGTAAATACTCTTCAGCCACTACTCATCAATGGACACTTTTTAAGGGAGGAAATGATTCAGATGGTAGTTATGGAATAGCTATCAGAAATGAATCTGTCTATTTTGCTGGTTCGACTAAAAGTTCTTTTGATGATAAGACTAATGCGAGCGGATATGATGTCTGCATAATAAAAATTATTCAACCATAAAAAAATAAAACTTAAAATTAAAAATAAAGAAAATAACATTTTAATATTAGATTTCTGATTTCAGATCTTTTATTATTTGACTTTATAATTTTGATTTAAAGTAAATAATTTATTAAATGATAGTCAAATATATTTATTTTAACTTATTAAGATAAGATTAATTTTTATGATATTATTATTTTGCCAAAAAAATATAATATGTTTTTATGAATAAAAATAATAGGTTCAAATTATGTTAAATAGATTCAAATTGATTAATAATGAATTTACTCAGGATGAGAATGGCTCAATTTTTTACTATTATAATTTAAATGAATTTGAAAAGAAAGAAATACAGGATAAATTTAACATAGATATACATACAATTAATTCTTCTTTAGACCCAGAAGAAGTATCAAGACTTGAAACTGTTGATAATAAAATAGCCTTAATATGGAAAGTTCCTACTGCATTACAACTTGGAGGACAGTCCACATTTAAAATAGTATCCATGGGCTTTTTTATTGTAAAAGATAATTTGATCATACTTTCTAATGAATATTTGCCGTATTTAAAAGAAAAATATCCCATTCAAACTTCTTTTAATATTGATATATTAGTTTCTATATTATTTACTTCTATAAGGCATTTTATTGAACATTTGAAAATAATAAAACTTCTTGCACGAGAAATTCAAGGTAAACTTAATCAGTCTATGGATAACCAATATTTGCTTAGTATGTTTGATTTAAGTGAAACATTGATATACTATCTTGATGCAATAGAAACAAATCATATAGTACTAAAAAAATTTCATTATTACTTGAAAAATGAGGAAATTGGGGTGAATCATGCTTTTTTTGATGATATTGTAGTTGAAAATGAACAAGCTTCAAGACAGGCTGAGATTTACTCTCAGATTTTTGCTGGTCTTATGGATGCAAGAGGTTCAATAGTAAATAATAATATGAATATATTGATTAAGAACTTAACTATTATTAATATTATATTTTTACCTTTAAATCTTATTGCAGGGATTTTCGGAATGTCTGAATGGACTTCTATAACAAAAGGGTTGCCATGGCATATATCTTTTGGCTTGTTTTTTGTTATAATGATTATTATTGGCTGGATTACGGCTGTTTTCCTTACAAGAATGGAAGGGAAGAAAAATAAAATAAGAAATGAGTTAAGAAATAAAGTCAAAACTCTGAAAACAATTAAAAAACAGAAAACATAAAAAATTGTAAGATAAATCCATATAATATCATTATCATTTTAATCAAATTATTAATCCAGTAAAATATTTAGTCTTTACCAAAACAATCTATTTTTTTATAAATAGCTAAATTTTAGACAAATCTAATTATTTCAAATCAATATTAAATATTGACAAACGAAGTAATATTATTTATTATATATTTAACTAAAATTATTAAGATTTGCTTTTTTAGATGCAAAAATTATCTTTTTAATCAAAAAAAATTTATAAAATAATATATTAAAGGCAAAACTAGATGCGAAAAGATAAAAATTACTTTTCAAATATGCTAAATATAATTAATTATAATTGTGAAAATGATAAAAAATTTTTAGATTTTTCTCTATCTCAAGCATTAGAGATAACAGAAAGCAAATATGGATATATTTATTTATATGATGAGGAAAAAAAAGAATTTATATTGAATACATGGTCAAAAGATGTAATGTACGATTGTAAAGTTTTAAGTCCGCAGACAGTCTATAAACTTGAAAAAACTGGTTTATGGGGAGAAGCAGTAAGACAAAGAAAAGAAATAATAGTAAATAATTTTCAAGAAATAAATCCACTAAAAAAAGGGTACCCAGAAGGGCATATCGAACTTGAAAGATTTCTTACCATACCAATTTTTAATAAAGATAAAATTGTTGCAGTAGTAGGGGTTGCAAATAAAGAAAACGATTATGTTGAAAGCGATGTAAATAATTTAAAACTTTTCATGAATATTGTTTTTAAGGAATTATCGAGAAGAAATTTAATAAATGAATTAAAATTAGAAAAGAATTGGTCTAAAAATATTATAAATAATGCTCCTGTAATTATAATAGGTCTTAAAGAAGAATCAAGAATTGCTATTTTCAATCACTATGCCGAGAAGATTACAGGATATAGTGCACAAGAGGTTATAGGTAAGAAATGGATAGATATATTTATAGAAGAAAAAGATAAGACAAGTTTATGGGAGGAGTGGAATAAAGTTGTTAAGAATAAACTTATAAATGAAACTCATCAAAACTTTATTTTAACAAAAAATAAAGATAAACTTTTAATTTATTGGAATAACATTGTTTTAACTGAAGAAGATAAGTTTTATATGGTTTTATCTATTGGTATTGATATAACAAAACTTTACAAAACAGAAGAAGAATTAAAACAACATAATAAAAGTTTATCAACTCTTTTAGATATAATTTCAACGTTTGTTCAGTCAGAAAATTTACAAAAAATATTTGAAAATCTTTCATTAGGTGCTGCAAAATTAATACCAAATATGTCTATAGCAATATATACTTTGAATGGGGATGTGCTTGATCTTAAATCAACATGGCCACAACTCTCTGAAAATTTTCCAGAAGAGTTAAGATATGCCAAATTTCAAGATCATTATCATATTAAAAAAGCAATAGATAATAGAAATTATGTTTTTATTAATGATACTTCAAAAGAAAAATTGACTGAAAAAGAAAAAGAAGCAGTAAAACAAAGGAATTTAAAATCAATAATATATTTTCCATTATTTTATCAGAATAAAAATTACGGGGTTTTAATAATTGGGTCTCAAGGTGAATTTATTAAATTTACTGAAAAACAAATCGAGCTTTTTCATGTAATGGCAAAATTTGCCTCATTAAAACTTGAAGATATTAATACTCATAATGAGAATCAAAATCATATTCAGAAATTAGAAGAAATGAATCTAAAACAGATTGAACTATTAAAACAACTTCATCAAAGTGAAGAAAGATTTAGAAGGCTTTATAATAATGCTCAGGATATAATATATAGATATGATTTTTTACCACAACCACATTACACATATGTTAATGATGCAGCAACTCGCATTGTGGGTTATACTCCAAAGGAGCATTATGCAGATCCTTATCTTGGATTAAAAATTGTTCATCCCGAAGATAAATATATTCTTGAAGATATGTTTAAATCAAAAATTGATGAATATAAAGTGGTGAATATTAGATGGATAAGCAAAAAAGGAAATATTGTTTACATTGAGCATAGAAATGTACCAATTTATGATGAAACAGGAAATTTAATAGCTATTGAAGGCATAGCTAGAGACATAACAGAAAGGATAAAAATTGAAGAAGATAAACAAAAATTACAAGAACAACTTATTCAAATACAAAAAATGGAATCAATTGGAATGCTTGCGGGTGGTATTGCTCACGATTACAACAATATGCTTGGTATTATTTTAGGTTATGCAGAGCAACTTCAAAACAAATTTGATAAAGATAATCCAATTCAAGAAGATATAAGGCAGATAATAAATGAGATGCCCCCTTTTTCTGGACAAAAAGAAGTGAATAGTAGTATAAAATATATT
>CAYVTU010000029.1:0-12586 GCA_964454835.1 uncultured Brachyspira sp. | reverse complement strand
TCGCCTTTTTTACACTTAATTTTGCTTCAATTAAAAAAATTCAAGATTGGAGAATGATCATGTTTTCAAACACATTAGTGAATCAGCAAATATTGAAAAAGCTTTTTTTAAACAAATCAAATTAAATAAAACCTTAAAATCCATAATTTGATTGTAAGTTTTTAAATAAAACAAAATCTATAAGTCGTAGCCATTAAAATAATTTCTTATTAATCATATGGTCTATGATAAAATGTTGAAAAAAATGTTTTTTGATACTAAAATATATAAAATGGGAAGTGTTTATGAAAAAAGGAAATTTATGTTTAAGAGTTTATGTTGATTCGACTTTTCAACCTAAAGATAAACAATCCTATTGTTGTTACTATTTAGAAGGTTTATTAAATAATGAATTTGTCAAAGAAGATAAAATTATTAATCTTGGTAAAACACCTGATTCTACAACAACTGAATATTTTGGTATAGAAAAAACGCTTTTTCAAATTGAAAAACTAATAAAGTCTAAGAAAATAAGTAAACATAAGATTTCTTTATTAGTATTTACAGATCTTCAAGTTCTACCAAGACAGTATAAGAAATGGATTGCCCCACCACTTGATGAAGTAATATCAAAATGCTTTTCAAGAATTTGTGAACATCTTTCCAAATATAATAAGGTAGATAACTTTTGGATTGAAAGAAAAGAGAATATTGCTGGGAAAATTCTTGAAAGATTTGTCAACGAAGGAAAGAAGAAGGAAAACGAGAGTACTGATTTTGTTTTTTTTAAAAAAATATTTGAAATTAATAAATTATAAAAATCAAAGATATTTTAGGAGAATTTATATGAGAACTATTTTAATTTGTACCGTTGGAACATCACTATTTGAATCAAACTTAAAAAGATTAGATGAAAGGATAAATATTGAAAAAGTTGAAAATGAAAAAAGTATTTTATTAAATATTAAAAATGCCTTTGAAAATAAAAGGTGGGATGAACTAGCTGAATTGATGCAAAACAAAGATCCCAAAGATAGAATATGTGGAGCGGAAATTAATACCATAGAAGAGTCTTTATCCAAAAAATGGTTCGATTTACAAAGATTATTTTTCCTTGTTTCTGACACTGAAGACGGTAAAAATACTGGAATATTCTTAAAAAAATATTACCTGAAAAGAAAGGATTTGAATCTTAAAGATAGAGATATTGAATATATAGTTATCGAAGATTTGCAGGATAAAGATCCAAAGAAATTTAAATTAAATGGGCTTAGAAACCTTGTTCGAGAAATTGGGAAAATTGTAAGGAATTTTGGAAAAGATAATATAGCAATAGATGCAACAGGTGGTTATAAGGCACAGATAGCTATTGCTGTTATTATTGGTCAGGCTTTGGATATACCTGTTTACTATAAACATGAAAGATTTTCTGAAATAATAGATTTTGTTCCTCTACCTATAACCTTAGATTATGATTTACTTGGAAAATACTCATATATATTTAATGATTTTGAAAAAAATGATATCATAAAAGATGATATTGATTTTTTAGATGAAGAAACAATGGAAAAATTGCAATTATTCTTCGAGAAAATAGACGAAGATGGTCAAAATTATATTGCCTTAAACCCAGTTGGCTATCTATATCTAGAATCATTTAGGCTTAGATACCCAAAAGCTGTCAATCTGGTTGAATTAGAAGATAATCTAAGGGAAAAGCCATCTTTCAGAGATGATCATTATCCAACAGGTTTTATGGATTTTGTTAATAAGGTTTATAAAGAAAATAAATGGATAAAATCATGTAAAAGTCTTCCATATAATAAGCAAAGAAGTATAAATGGAATAAGTTTTTATGTTTATGATGATGGGGTTGAAAAAAAATTAGTAGGCACATTTCAAGATGGAAATAACTTTGGGGGAAGATTTAGAATAATACTTTCCAATGAATCAGCAGAAAATATGAATTGGGCAGCTGATTTTTTAAATAGTAAATATCGATAGAAAGTTTAATAATTAAATATATTTTGTAAAATAATCTTGACAATTAGGTATTTTGGTATTATATTACTTATATGAAGAAAAATAGTATAATTCATTTTTCTGATGCAACTATGCTTGCTATTCATGCCCTTACTTTGCTTACTAAAAGCAAATTAAAAAATGAAAATTCATTTCTTACAACAAAAGAAATGGCTAAAATTTTAGGAGCAAGTGAAAATCATCTAGCAAAAATAATGCAGATACTGGTAAAAAATAGATATGTCGATTCTGTGAAAGGACCAGCTGGAGGATTTATCCTTACTACTAACCCTAAAGAAATAACATTAAAAAATATAATAGAACTTATCGAGGGTCCGATCGAGACAAATTTTTGTCCATTTTTTAAAAATTGCCCATTAGATAATTGTATTTTAGGGCCAGAAATAAAAGAGTATTCTGAAAATATAATAAAATTATTAGAAGCAAAAAATATAAAACAAATTGCTGAAAAAAGTGTTTTGTAAGTACAGGGAATTTTTTTTTATTATATTAATGGTAAATTAATGCCAAAATACTAAATATAATGTAAAAAGTGATGAAAAATGAAAAGAAAAATAATTGAAATTGATCAGCAAAAATGTAATGGTTGCAGCCAATGTGCATCTTCCTGTCCCGAAGGTGCTATACAAATGGTAGAAGGCAAAGCTCAGGTTGTAGGAGAATTTTTATGTGATGGCCTTGGTGCTTGTATCGGACAGTGTCCTGTTGGCGCTATAAAAATAGTTGAAAAAGAAGCAGAACCTTATGATGAGATTAAAGTTATGCAAAACATGGTGCAAAAAGGAGAAAAGGTCATTATAGCGCACTTAAAACATCTATTTGATCATGGGCAGACTACCTGGTACAATCAAGCAAAAGAATATGTTAAAAAAAATGGAATAAATATTGATTTTGAAAATGAAGTTGAAAAGAAAAAAAATGAATTTTGTTGTTCTCATGCTGCAGAAATGACAATATCTCGAGAAAAAGATGAAAAAGATAAAGAAAATTTAGATAATCTTGAATTCCCTTCAATGCTTTCTAACTGGCCGGTTCAACTTCATCTTGTAAATCCAAATGCACCATATTTTAAAAATGCAGATTTGCTGATTGCAGCAGATTGCACCGCTTTTTCTTTTGGTAATTTTCACAATGAATTTTTAAAAGGGAAAAAACTTATTATCGCATGTCCAAAACTGGATAGCGGGAAAGATATTTATATTGATAAATTAACATCTATTTTTTCAAATATGGATATAAATAGTATAACTGTATTAATAATGCAGGTTCCGTGTTGCATGGGACTTGTATCACTAGTCCAAACAGCGATTTCAAAATCTTTGAAGATAATAGATTTCAAAGTTATAATATTATCGATTGATGGAAAAATTTTATCAGAAAAAACTATTACTATGAAAAAAATATAAAAAAGGAGGTTTTTATGTTTTGTTATCAGTGTCAGGAAACTATGAGAAATACTGGGTGTAACATGAAACAGGGAGTATGTGGAAAAACAGAAAATACTGCTGATTTGCAGGATTTGCTTATCCATATTTTAAAAGGAATTTCAGCTTTAGCTATCGAGGCCAAAAAAGCTGGAATGACGACTGAAAAAGAAGATGAATTTTTGCTTCAATCTTTATTTTCAACTATAACAAATGCAAATTTCGATGAGAACTGGTTTATCAAAAGAATTACAAAGGCAATTGAATTAAGAGATAGTTTAAAGATAAAAATATCTGAAAAAGAAAATTTTTTGCACCCCCAAATTTATGCTTTAGATGCAGTTAAATGGAAAGATGATGAAAGCAAATATCTTGCCAAAGCAAAAGAAGTTGGATTTTTATCTATCGAAGATGAAACAAGAAGATCTTTAATTGCGACAATAATTTATGGACTTAAGGGTATGGCTGCTTATGCTGACCATGCTTTTGTTTTAGGTCAAAAAGATAATTCAATATTAGAGTTTATGCATCATACTCTGGCTTCGACTTTAAATAATGAATTAAAAAATGAAGATTTAATAAATCTTATTATGAAAGTTGGTGAATATGGCGTCAAAACAATGGCTTTACTTGATAAAGCAAATACTTCAAAATATGGGCAGATTGAGATAACAAATGTTGATATTGGTGTCAGAAACAAACCTGGTATTTTGATTTCTGGACATGATTTAAAAGATTTAGAAATGCTACTTGAACAATCAAAAGATACAGGTATTGATATTTATACTCATAGTGAGATGCTACCCGCGCACTATTATCCATATTTTAAAAAATATCCTCACTTTGCTGGTAACTATGGAAATGCCTGGTGGAAACAAAAAGAAGAGTTCGAAAAATTTAATGGTCCTATTCTTTTAACGACAAATTGCCTTGTGCCTCCACTTGCTACATATAAAGATAGGCTTTTTACGACGGGTATCGTCGGATTTGATGGAGTACAGCATATAGATGTAGATGAAAAAGGATACAAAGATTTTAGTAAGATTATTGAACTTGCAAAAAAATGCCCACCTCCGACACCTATTGAAAATGGAACAATTATTGGAGGATTTAGTCACATAGTCATTGAAAAGCTAGCAGATAAGGTTGTACAAGCTATTAAAAGTGGAAAAATAAGAAAATTTGTAGTAATGGCCGGTTGTGATGGCAGGATGCCAAGCAGGAAATATTATGAAGATTTTGCAAAGGCATTACCAAAAGATACTATTATCTTGACTGCTGGTTGTGCAAAATATAGATATAATAAGCTAAATCTTGGAGATATAGATGGAATACCAAGAGTTTTGGATGCAGGGCAATGTAATAACTCTTATTCACTTGCATTAATAGCTTTAAAACTTAAAGAAATATTTAATCTTGCTGATGTGAATGACTTACCAGTAGTCTTCAATATCGCATGGTACGAACAAAAAGCAGTACTTGTTCTTTTAGCACTTCTTTCATTGGGTTTCAAAAATATTCATGTAGGACCAACATTACCAGGATTTTTAGCTCCTGAAGTTGCAAAATTTATAATAGAAAAATTTGGCCTTGGCACAATTTCGAATGTTGATGATGATATTAAGCTATTGATTGGATAAAATTAAAATACAAATGATGAAAGGGGTAATTTTTAAAGTAGAACCAAGTAGATGGAAAATTAATTTAGTTTATTAATCCTATTTTTTTGCTAAACTTATTTCATGCCAAATATATTTACTTCATATAAAAACTTATCTTCTGAGGTTTATAGACTTGCCATTGTTAGATTTGTCCTTTCGATGGGAAATTTTATCTATCCATTTATGACCTTATTTTTGGTAAAAAAGCTGGAAATTGCCCCGCATATTACTTCAATCTTTGTAATATCTTCAGGGCTTATGTTTGTTCCCGCAAGTATTTTTTCGGGTAGAATCGCAGATAAGATTGGGCGAAGATTTATACTATTATCATCTTTTGTCATCTATATTACTTTAATTTTTACAATTTTTTTTCTTTACCATTTCAATATATTACAAAATGTTATCATTGCTGTTTTACTTATTATTGCAAATCTTTTTCTTTCAATGACTCAGGTTCCAATTGCAGCAATAATAACAGATGTCACAAACCCGTCAAATAGGAATGAATCTTTTTCTTTTGTATATCTTGCTGCAAATGCAGGTTTTGCTTTTGGGCCATTAATTGCAGGGTTTTTATTTGAGAATTATACTTCTTTTATTTTTTTAGGAAATGGCATAGCAAGTCTAATAGGATTTTTGATTTTGTCAGGTATAAGAGAAACAAAGCCCACAGATTTGAATAGCCTTATTAATAAAGATAATAAAGAAACTAATTTTAACGATGGTTCGAGTGATGATAAGGATATAATAAACTTGAATTTAACTGATAACTCTTATAAAAATAATAAAGAAGAAATATCTGTTTTAAAGTTTATCTTTAGCGATAGGATTTTTTTAATATTTATTCTATCCACAATATTCTTTTCTTTTGCCTATTCTCAAGCTGGTTTTACCCTGCCAATTTTTTTAACTAAAATATTTAATTCAAATGGTGCAAAATTTTATGGAATACTTCAATCTATAAATGCCCTTACTGTTATATTTTTTACCCCTTTGGTATCATTTTTGACAAAAGGCAAATCTGCTTTTTTAATGGTCGCATTGGCAGGTGTCTTTTATGCCTTTGGTTTTGGTTTATATAGTATTTTTAACTTTTTCCCATTATTTATTTTAACAACCATCATCTGGAGTACGGGTGAAATAATTCAGGTCACCCATCAAAATGTCTTTATTGCCAATAGAAGTCCAATAAATTTAAGGGGTCAGGTCAATGGTACATTTCAAATATTAAGTGGTATTGGTTTTGTTTTAGGTCCTGTTTTCAGCGGTTTTTTCCAAAAGTATTTTGAGGTAAAATATGTATGGTTTGTAGTATTTGGTATATGTTTAATAGGGGTATTACAATTATTTATTGGATATAAAAAAAACAAGAATATTTAAAATATAAATTTTATAAAATTCTTGCCAATTGCTTTTATTTTCCATATCTTTTGAGAAAGAAAAATAATAAAGAAGGAGAAAGGTATGGAAAAAGTATTAAAAGAAAATGATACTGCACCTGATTTTACACTTCCTGATGAAATGGGACAGATGCACAGTTTAAGCGAATTTAAAGGCAAGGTAGTTGTTCTTTATTTTTACCCAAAAGATGATACTCCTGGCTGTACAAAAGAAGCGTGTGGTTTTCGCGATAATTTTTCTCAGATTACAGAAAAAGGAGCCATAGTTATTGGTGTTTCAAAAGATAGCCCAAAGTCTCATGAAAAATTTAAGATAAAATATAATCTTCCTTTTATCCTTTTAGCAGATGAAAAGGCAGAGGTTATAAAGCTATATAACTGCTGGGGTACAAAAAATATGTATGGCAAAAAGGTAGAAGGAACTTTACGAAGAACTTTTATAATAGATAAAGAAGGAAAAATAAAAAAAATATTTGATAAGGTAACTCCCGAAGGGCATGCACAGGAGATTTTGAATTATATATAAAAATAAACAAATAAAACTTTCGACAAATTTGATTTTATCTTAAATAGACAAATATTTAAATTATTAAAATACTAAAACCTTAATGTCGCTATCAATCTTTTTGTATTAATAAGCAAATCAATGGCATCAACGGGACTTTTACAGAAAATGTCGGCATTTTTTATAGTATTTATGGCTGCACCTTCTTCAAGACAAACTGCAACCCCAATTTTAGCTTTTTTCAGCATAAATCTATCGTTTATACCATTTCCCAAAGCGAAAACATTTTCATAACCAAGTTTTTTTATGTATATTTGCTTTTGCTTATCTATCCTATCTCCTTTTAATATTACTAATTTCACCGGTAAATCTTTAAGCTGCTCATTTGCCTTTGAAAAGGTATCTGCTGTTAATATATGTATTTCAAGCATTTTAGATATTTCTATTAATTTTTCTTTTAATTGAGGTAGGAGTTTTCCATCAATAGACAAAGTCCCGGTGAAATCACTGACTAAGTATTTCAATTTAAGATTGCCATAACCTGGAATATTAATTGCTATCATATTGAACCTCTTAGAAAAATAATAAAATATCATTAAGTTTTAGCAAATAAAAAAGGGGCTATCCATAATTTACAGGATAACCCCAGATAGATAAAATGCAAATTATTAAGTTTTAAGTCTTAATCTATAGGTATCCAGATTTCAAACTCGGTATCAGGATTATCTATTCCTTTAAACTTTTCGGGTATGTAAAGTTCAAAATCGAAATATTTAGTCATCTTATAACCCGAATTTGGCAACCATGTCCCATAAATATAAGTATAGGTATCTTTAAGTTTTTCAACAGTTCCTTTATAAGTAAAAACCGCATACTTACTTGCTGGTAGTTTTTTTGCGACCATATCAATAGGAATATTATTCAAATTATCAACAATTACGGAGCACATATAAAAAAAATTCCCAGTTTTCTCATAATCTTTAGTATAAAATTCAATTCCAATACATCTTGAACCAGGTTTTACAAAATCAAATTCGCATACTCTATTATTAAAAAGATTCCAAAGATGTGGTATTTTGCCGTCTTCTGGCTTGCCATAAAATGGATAGCCAATGGAAAAAATTTCAGATTTTTCCTCAATTCTTGGTTTCATTGTTACCTCCTTAAATTCAAACAATGCCTTATTAAGGAGTAAGTTTTCTGAAGAAATCTTATCTATAATTGATCTTATATGTTTCTTGCTTTCTGATGGAGCTAAACCAAAAAAATCTTTATAAGCACGGCTAAAACTTTCTTGAGAACCAAATTGGTAATCTATTGCTATATCCAATATCCTTTTTTTATTTTCAAGAACCTCTTTTGCAGCTTCGCATAGGCGCCTTTTGCGAAGATATGAAATTGGAGATTCATTTGTAACTATTTGAAAAAGTCTTGAAAAGTGAAATGTAGAGTAACAGCAATGACTAGCAATATCTTTAAGATCTATTTCTTCCTTTAAGTTTTGCTCCATAAAATTAATGGCTTTTACTATTGTGTTAGATTTCTCCATCAACAACCTCCTGGATTAGAGGATAACAAAATATATAAATAATGTTTGATAGATTTTGCTTTTTTTTATATTTTTTAATGATTTTACTTGATATTTTTTGCTTTTCTAATTGACAAAATAATTTTAACAAAAAAAATTATTTTACAACAACATAATATTGGGCAGCTGCTCTGAAACGAGTATCGCCTTTGTTTCCTGCAAATATATAGATAAAGTATTCACCTTTTGAATTAAAATTAAAGGTAAAGTTCCATTTAAAGGAATTTGATTCTTTTACCACATTTAAACTGGGTTTTACCGCTTCTTTTCCATTATTTTTAAAATATGAAACAGCTAGTAATTGGACATTTTCAAAAGGAGTTGAAAAAATTATATTTATATTTGAACTGGTTGTTTCGATTTTTACATAAGGGTAGGATATTGGTTGTAAGCCAAGTTTAAAAAATAATGGCCATACATAAAGAAGATTTAAAAAAGTGACAGAATCATACTGCTTTTGAAGCAGTTGCCATTTAGGGTCTTCAGGGTAATGCGTGTATATTAAAAATGATGGATTTGGACAAAAATAGAATTCCTCGTAATCTTTTATAAATTTTCTATTGTAATCTACATAACCAGATCCCCATGTCGAATCAAGTAAATACCAGCGATTATTGATATAAATGGCATTCCAGGCATGATTACTCTGAGGAACGCTTGTCATCGAAGGGTTATAGCTATATCCTTTTGCATAACCTCTTATTACTTCACATTTTAAGTTTGCTATATCGCACATTTGCTTGAAAAGTGAGGCATAACCACTACATACTCCTATTCTTTTTTGAAAAGCACTTACTGCATCATAAGTAGAAATATTTCCTGAAAAATATCCTCCTACATCATACGAAATATTGTTGGTTATCCATATCCATATCGCTCTTACCTTCTCCAGATCAGTTTTAGCTGGTTTTATCAAATATTTAGTTAAAGTCTCAATATCCTTTTCATAATTAGATGGTACATTTCTTGAATATTCATCTATCTGTTTTAATTGATTAATATCTATTGTTTGAAAAGAGTTATCAGTATTTAGAGATGAATTTTGGGTTGAACTTGTAGAACCGCTCTGATTATTATTGGTTTGATCTGGATTAGGTTTGTTTTGTTGTACTAAAAATAAAAAACAACCAGACAAAGAAAGATAAAGCAAAATAAGAAATAAGAATAATTCGAAAATTTTTAAATATTTTTTAAGCTTATTCATCCTTAATCTCCATTTAACATTTGGATTTTACGTAAAAAAGCAAAATATAATAAGATAAAATTAAATAATTTAAATCACATTCAGAATAAAGATGAAAAATAAAAAAAACTAACTAAAAATAACGAGATAATAATTTTATTAAATCCTCTGTTGTAAAAGGTTTTGTTATTGAATCATCAAAACCAAATTCTTTAGGATTTTTAATTACATCATCATCACTATATCCCGTCATCACAAAAGCCAAAATATCCTTGTCTTTTTCTTTAATTTTTAAGATCGCTTCTTTCCCACTCATGCCATTTTTAATGGTCATATCAAATATCAACAAATCAAAAGGTTTTTTATTTTCTTTTTCATCAAAATATTTTTCAATCGCTTCAATACCATTTGTTGCGGATTCAACTTCAAATCCAAACTTTTCTAACATCCTTTTCATGACTTTAAGCATAACCTCTTCGTCATCTAAAATAAGGACTTTTTTACTGAAAAAATCTGATTTAAATTTATTTTGTCTATTTTCCATTGGTTTTTCTTTTTTGCCTGGAAGATAAATAGTAAATGTTGAACCTTTGCCAACTGAAGATTTAGCGTCAATAAAACCATTATGTTTATTTATTATTGACTGGCAAACTGATAAACCTAAACCATTTCCTGTTGATTTTGTTGTAAAAAATGGATCAAAAATTTTACTTAAAATTTCTGGAGGTATTCCGACTCCTTCATCAGTAATGGAAATTTTAATGTAATCTCCTTTTAATTTTGAATTATCTAATTCATTAAAATAAATATTTGAAACATCAATATATATTTTACCACCATCTTGCATAGCCTGTAATGAATTTAATACAATATTTTGTATTACCTGAGATATTTGATTTTCATCTATTTCAACAAAAAGTAGATCTTTTCCAAAATTATATTCTACCTTTACCTTCTTGCCACTAACTGTAAATTCTACAATATCTTTTATCAATTTTTCGATAGATTGTAATTTTGTTCTTGGTGCTCCTCCTTTTGAAAAAGTTAAAAGCTGATTTGTAAGCCCTTTTGCTCTTTCAATAGACATAACTGCATCTTTTAAATAATTTTTTATTGTACTTAAATCAGATGATTCTCTTGCAAGATCTATAAAGCCATATACTCCTTCCAAAATATTATTAAAATCATGGGCAATACCTGCTGCAAGAAATCCAAGTGATTCAAAACGCTGAATTTTTTGTGTTTGTTCAAGTAGATTTATTTTTTCTGTAATATCAAGAAGAGAAACAAGGCCAGCTGGTCTTCCTTTATATTGAATAGTTTCACTTACAACATAAACCCATTTGGTTTCTTTATTTTTTGTTACTAATCTTATTTCATAATTTTCTTTACCAATAATTCCTTTTTGTCTTTTTTGCATTTTTTCTTTTATCTTCAATTTATCATCTGGATAAACTATATCCCAGCAATTCAAATTTGACATTTCTTCACGACTATATCCAGTTATTTTTAGTGTTTCATTATTAACATAGACAAACTTATAATCTTGATAGACTATTATTGAAGTGGGACTTGATTCTGCTAAAGTTCGGAACTTCTCTTCACTTTCAATGAGATTTTTTTCCACTTCCTTTTGTTTTGTAATATCTTCATATGTCCCGAGTATCCCTATTATTTCACCTTTCTCATCTTTTAATGGAGTTTTACTAGTTCTGAGCCATATGGTACTACCTGTTGGTGTAGTCTGTGACTCTTCAAATCCTATTTTAGAATTGGATTTTTCTATTACTTCTTTATCATCTTTTCTATAAAGCTCAGCTTGTTCATGCCATCCCATTTCAAAATCTGTTTTTCCAATTATATCTTCAGGATCATTATATCCCGCATCTTTTGCAAAGGGTTTATTACATCCAAGATACTTTAAATTTTTGTCTTTCCAGAATACTCTAACTGGTATAGTATTTAAAACATTATTAATAAATTCTCTTGATTGTAAAAGAGCAAGTTCAGCTTCTTTTAATCTTGAAATGTTTATATGAATTCCATACATCATATGAGGTTTGCCATCTTCAGTCCATGATATTACTTTACCTTTATCAAGAATCCATACCCAATTTCCATTTTTATGTCTCATTCTAAATTCATACTCATAAAAAGAAGACTTACCTTTAAAATGTTTTTCAAGGATTTCATAAGTTTTTTTTAAATCTTCAGGATGAGTTAAAGATTCCCATGTTTTAATTGAGGTAGGCAATAATTCTTCCAATCTATAACCAAGAATATTAGCCCAGATTTCATTAAAAGTAACTTCACCAGTTTGAACATTCCATTCCCATGTCCCTGCGTTTGTTGCTTCAATAATATTTTGCAATTTTTGATTATATTCTTTGATTTTTTGTTCATCTAATTTTTTTTCAGTTATATCTCTTACAATTGCCTGAACATATTTTTTATCGTTATATTCAAAAGCATTTAGACTAACTTCTGTGTAAAAGGATGTTCCATCTAATTTGCTATGAACCCATTCAAAAAATTGTGGTTCTCCTTTTAGAGCTTTATCAATCTTTTCTAAAGCCTTTACTTTTGAATTTTTTCCATCAGGTTGAGTTGGTGGTGAAAAAAGATAAGGTGGTTTTCCGATTATTTGATCTTTATTTTTTAAACCAAATATTTCTAATGTTTTTTTATTACAATCTATGAAAGTATCATTTTCCATAATAAAAATTGCATCATTTGCATTTTCAAAAAATATTTTATAAATATTTTCTATATTAAAAAAATTAGTCAAATCTCTAATAGTATA
>CAYVTU010000028.1:0-12672 GCA_964454835.1 uncultured Brachyspira sp. | reverse complement strand
ATGTTACAATAAGAGGATAATAAAAAAGTAAAGGAGGTGGTTTATATGAGGGGATTATAGGATAGGATAAATTAGTTCAAAAGCATTTAAGTTAATATGAAAGAATTAAAAAACAGTAAAAATTGGAGGTTTGATTTTATGAAAAGAAGTATTATTATTCTTATAGCTTTGATTGTTTTATGTGCAATGCCAGTGTTGGCTTCAACACCAGAGCAGGAGAATGCACCTTTGGCTAATGAAGATGAAATGTTTTTAGGGGAAATGAGTCAGTTGAGTGAAGAGGAACTTAATTTAATTCAAGGAAATAGAAATGATGCAGGAGGAGATTCAGGTGGTTCAAGTTCAAATAATACTAATTTTCCTCCTTTACAATTACCAATTGCAATTCCTGAAGAAGCGAGCTCTCCAAGCACATCAACAGTAGCTTTAGGAGAAGCAGGATCTTTAATTGGAATTTATATTGCTAAAATGTTAATGGAATAAATATTTAGGGGGTATTTTTACCCCCAAATTATTAATAAGGGAAATTATGAAAAAAATAAAATTTATAAGCATTATAATATTAATGTTATTTTATGTTTTAATATTTTTCTCATGTAAAAATGATATCCTAGAATTTAAATATTTACACATAAATAAAAATATAATTTGCTATAATAAATCTATATCTAAAAATGAAATCGATGAATATATTAAATATTATATAGATAAAACAGATCAAATTTATTTATCAAATAATCTAACAGATAAAAAAATTTCTGAGCAGAAATTAATTATTATTATTTGTAAAGATAGTTTTTCTGAATGGGATAATGCTAAAACATTTAAAAAAAATTTAGAAAATAAATTAAAAATTAAAGATAAAAAATTAGATATTTTTTCCAAGTCTTTAGCAATATATGATGATAAATCTAAATCTATTTTTATAAATTCAAATTATTACCCATCAATAATACTAAAAATTGGTTTTGATAAAAGAGACAAATTTATAATAACAATATCTGAGTATAATCATTATTTAATATCTAACAATACTAATAATAAAATAAATGTTTTAAAAGACAGTACCTCATATAAAATTCTTACTTATATTTTAGATGAAGGTCTAACATATTATTTGTATTATTATTTAAAAAATTTTTCAAATAACAATTTTGGCAATTTTATATATGAAAAACAAATTGTTTTTGATGAAACCAATGCAAAAAATATATATATTTATTTATTAAAATATTATAAAGAAAGAAAAATGTTAGATATTTCATTTCAAAATTTATATGAAAATGATGAAATTTCTTATAATTATAACATTAATTATAATTTAAATTATAATTTGTTATTATTTACTTACATAAATTATTATTATGGTCAGACAAAATTAATAAAATTGATTAGATTTTTATACAATAGTTGTTATAATAATATAGATGAAATATTTTATAATATATTTAATAAATCTGCTTTAGAATTTTTTAAAGAAATTGATAAAAAATTAAAAATATCAAATTAGTTATTTTATTCATATTTGCATATTTTCTTTATTTTATTAAAAAAGTTAATAATTTATATTTAATAGAACCACAGATAAGATTCAGTATTGGATATAGGGTAACATTTATATATGATCCCCTTCTTTTTTCCATAACACCACAAATTACAGGATATTATACAATTCCATTATTGATAGATAGCAAAGATAAATGGTCACAACAATATGTACTTTCTTGTAAGATAAATCTAACAATTGTATTTAATTCTATAATATCTACTTCACTTTCTTTAACCCCAAACTTTATAATACCCGAGATAACAGAATTTGAAGGATGGACATCATATGAGTTATACAAGATGAGTTTTAGTGGTGAAGTCAATATTGGAATAAGGTTAAGTGAAAATATGAGTCTTGGGTTATCTATGGAAAGTATACTATCTGGATATCTTCTTCCGAGTTATGAGGTTTATGTTACAATAAGAGGATAAAAAAAAGTAAAGGGGGTGGTTTATATGAGGGGATTATAGGATAGGACAAATGCATTCAAAAGCATATAAGTTAATATGAAAGAGTTAAAAAACATTAAAAAAGGAGGTTTGATTTTATGAAAAGAAGTATTATTATTTTAGTAGCTTTAATTGTTTTATGTGCAATGCCAGTGTTGGCTTCAACACCTGAGCAAGAGGATACACCATTAGCAAGTGAAGATGAGTTGTTTTTAGGGGAGATGAGTCAGTTGAGTGAAGAAGAGTTGATAAATATTATTGGGAATATGCATCCTGATATGGATGGAAATTGTCCTGGAATGGAAGATTTAGTATGTGGTTTACCAAAACTAGATTATGAGACTTTAGTAAAAATTGCTACACAAGCAAAATTAAGCAAAGTTTGGAGATTTGGTATTGGAGCATTTGTCATTTCTGCTGAATTAAATAGTGATGGTACTGTTACAATATCAATAAGTATTGGTGGATGGGAAGGTTCTATTACATTGGATGTTGATATCATTTTAAAACCAACTCATTAGAATGAAAATTAGGTGTTGTGAACTAGCAAAAAAGTTCACAACACTTACCAAATAGAAAATATGTTTATAAAAAGAAAAAAATTATTTATTTTATCTATATTTATGTATCATTTTTTAGTTTACATTTTTATTATTTTAATAATATTTTTGATATTGATTTTTCTAAATATTTCAGGAAAAATTAAAATAATTGATTTTGCACTAAAAAAATCAATTAATAATGAAACAAATTATGAATTTATAAATGCTTATACTTCTAATAAATTACTAATATATTTAGTTTTTTTTAATATCTTTTTATTTCTTATAATTTTAATAATAATATTTTACTTCATATTAAAAATAAATAACAAAGATAATTATCTTAAATATAATATAAAGCATATAAAATTAGATTTACATGAAATTATAAAAAGTAATTATTTACTATTAATAATAATTATTAATTTAATTAACTCATTGATTGAGTTTATATTATTTTATAATTCTATATATAATCCAAAAGATATTATTAATATTCAATTTGAAATTTTAGTTAAAAATAAAATATTTAATTCAATTTATTCATCCTATATATTTATTGTATACTTATTGTTAGTATTATTAATTTTTTTTGTCAGTTCTTTTATTGAAGAGTATATTTATAGATATTTATATTTTAAAATATTTAAGAATTTTAAGTCAATAATAAATTTAATTATAAATGCGTTAGTATTTTCAATCTCACATTTCATTAAATTTATAATAAATAAGCAAAATTACTTTTTAAATTATTTAGAATTGTTTTTTATATCATTAATATATTTTACATATATATATTCCCAAACAAAAAATTTATTATTAGTAATTATAATTCATTTTACACAAAATGTTCTTTTATTTATTAACGGTTTAATTATTTATCATTATAATCCAATTGAATTAAATAATAATATACTAAAAATTTTGAATTTATTATGGAAATATAATTTTTGGATCTGGCTACTTATTGAAATTTCAATAATTTTTATTTATAATTTTATTATTAAAAAGTATATTTCTAAAAATTTTATTAAATAATTTACCTTAAAATTATAAATATAATTTTTGGTACTGTCGAGAAAAGTTTGTAATTTATTTTAATCTATTTTCAAATCAAATGTTTTTTATTTTTAATTTTTTTCTCGCTCTAAATTATTTAAATATATAAAAAAATGAAGTCTAACTTGCAATAATAGAATTTTAAAAAGCAAATTCTAAAGAGGTATATAAAATGAAACGAACTTTGGTAACGAAAAAACTTTGAATAAAGATAATCAAAAAAGTAAGTTTATCTTTATCCATTATTTGATTTTGTTAAAAGATATTTTAATATTTTATTAGCATTGATTGTTTTATTTGCAATGCCAGTGCTGGCTTCAACACCTGAGCAGGAGAATGCACCATTGGCTAGTGAAGATGAATTGTTTTTAGGGGAAATGAGTCAGTTGAGTGAAGAGGAGTTAATACTAATTATTGGGATGATGGATGAAATTGATGGTTCAGGTCATATGGTATATAATTCATATACTGGTCATATAATTAATTCAAATACTGGAGAAAGGTATAAAATAGAAAAAGAATTTAGGATAGTAAATCAAGCATTGTTGATTTATGCTGGGATGACCTGCTTAATAGGAGCTTTATCTTCTTCAGATTTAGCAAAAATACTAGATTCTTTAGGTATTATTAGAACTATTGCAAGTATAACTGTAACAACAGAAATTATTAAGGTCGTATTAATTGGAGGTGGAGTAATATTGATTTCAGTATCATTATATGATATATTACAGAACGGTATATATGTTTATAAGTTAGTTAAAATATATTATAAGGATTAATTATGAATGCTGAAAAGAAAAAAATAATATCATTTTTCGTTTTGTTATTCAAGTTTTTAATTCCTTATATAATAGTTCCTATTGTTTTATTAATACTTTTTTTTCGGAATATTGAAAATAAATTATTATACATTGGAATTATAATATTTATATCAGGTATAATATCACTAATTTATAAAAACCAAATTGATATAGTGTCTTTAATTTATGGTATTTTATTTATTTTATATTCTAAATTAAACAGTATTTCAAGTGATAATATAAAGTTATTAATAGGTTTATTTATCTATCTATCATTATTGATAATTATAATTATTGATTCTATAAGATTAATTATTTTTAAAAAAGATAAAAATAATAAGTTTATAAAAAACAAAAATGAAGTTGAATTTTTACATTATTTTGTTTATAAAATATTAAATAGAACTGTATAAAAAATCTGTTATTATTTTTAAATATATTAGATATTTTATATTAATTTTGATTATATAATTCTCCACTTGATTAATAGGATGACATAATAGCTAGTGAAGATGAATTATTTTTAGGAGAGTTGAGCCAGTTGAGTGAAACACAGTCGTCGACAATAACTGGTAATGAAGATGTGGGAGCCACTGTACCAAAGCCAACAAATACAACAAGTACTTCATCTTCGAGTTCTACAAACAGTTCAATAACAAATAGCGCTTCAAGTCGTAATTCTTCAAATTCTGGTTTTGATAGTATGGAAGCTGCGGCTATGGTTCTTGGTTTATTGGTTGGAGGAATGCCTAATCCATGGATTCTTCCTAAATTTATGTTTTAACAAAATCAATTAAAATTATGTAAGAGATCAATTATATTTATTATATTGGTCTCTTACATTTATAAAATAATTAAAATATTAAATAATGAAAATATAAAAAGGGCAAGTTAAATGAAAAAACAAATATCTATTATTTTAGTATTCATTTTAATTATATCCTTTTGCATTTCATGTGAAAATAATAAGATTTTCTTAATACAAAAAAATAATTCAACTTTAATATTATATAACAAAAATATATATAAGAAAGAGATAAATACATTCATAGAAAATTATTCATCTATTATATATAATTTTTATAATAAAAATAAATTGACTGAAAAAAATATATTAGAGGAAAATCTTACTTTTATTCTTTGCAAAGAATCTTTTTTAGAAATAAATAATAATTTAAAAAACATACATTTTCTATTAAACAAAACCTTAAAAAATAAACCCGATTATTTAAATCAGATAATAAAAAGTATAGATAATTCATTTCCAAATAATGAATTAAGTTTTAAAGCTAATAAAGCAATTGCATTATTTAAAAGAAATGAAGATGGTTCTGGTCCACTAATTTTCTTAAAATACTCAAATAGCTATTTAAAATACATATTTTTAATAGCAGAATATAATCATTTTTTAATTGTAAAGAATAATTCATATTTTAGCTTATCTTCGAATGAAAATATAATTTTTAGTTTAATATTTGATGAAGGGATAACAAATTATTTAGGTTTTTTATTGTTAAATGTATATCCTAACCCAGGAAATCTATTAATGGATTCGTTTATTCAATTTGGTGAAACATATGCGATAAAGCAAACACTAAGATATTTATATCAGAATAAAAGTAATTTTAAGAACAGTTCAAAGATCATGTTTAATAAATTGGATACATTGATAAAAGGTACTATAACTGAGATAAATGAGGAAGATTTTTTATCTGTAATTAGTTTTTTTGATGTGGCTTTTTTCGATTATATATTAAAAAAATATGGCTTGAATAAATTCTATGAACTAATTTCATTTATCTATAATAATAGATATTCATCATTGAATGATATAACTGAGTTTCTATTTAATATTAGTTTTAATAAATTTTATGAACAGGTAAAATTATATTGTATAAGTTTAATTGAATAATGATGGTTTTTACTAAAAAACATTTGGAATAATAAAGAATAATATTTTTATTAAATCTAACCTTTATCAATAAAAGAAAAATTGTAACTATATAATTTGAATTTATTTATTAAGAATTTAGGTTCAACTAATATAAAAAATCATCAATCATGTTTTCTTCTTTTTATCAGAAAATTCATTTTATATTATAATTAAACCTTTTAAATCATTACTGTTAACTTTCAATTTTTGTTTTATGTGCAAAGTTTCATTTTTTGCTACGCAAAATTTGATTAGTTCTTGACAAAGAAATAGTAAAAATTATATTTCAAAAAATTTTGTAAAAGGGAGAAAAATGAAAACATCAAAACGAGGGCAATTAATGCCTTCTTCGCCTATAAGAAAACTTACTCCTTATGCAGATGCTGCAAAAGCAAAAGGGATAGAAGTATTCCACTTGAATATTGGACAACCCGATATAGAAACCCCTAAAATAATGTGGGAAACAATAAAAAATTTCGATAAACCAGTATTAGAATATGGACCTTCACAAGGGTTCTTAACTCTAAGACAGGCTGTATGTGATTATTTTACCAATTATAAGATTAAACTTAATCCAAATGAAATATGTATAACTATTGGAGGTTCTGAAGCAATAATGTTTGCTATAGATGCAATCTGCGACCCTGAAGATGAAATAATTGTTTTCGAGCCTTTTTATGCCAACTATGATGGTTATGCTTTAAGTGCTAATGTTAAACTTGTTCCCATTACCTTGAAAGCAGAAGATGGGTTTCATATTAAAGATTTTAGTTTAATTGAACAGAAGATTTCACCAAGAACAAAAGCTATTTTGATTGGTTCTCCAAATAACCCTACAGGTACTATATTGAAAGAAGAAGAAGTAAGAAAAATTCACGAAATAGCTAAAAAATTCGATCTTTATATTATTTCAGATGAAGTATACAAAGAGTTTAACTTTACAGAATATCCTCATTTTTCAGTTTTGGAATTAAATGATCCAGAAAGAGTAATAGTTATAGACTCTGTTTCAAAAAGATTTTCAGCTTGTGGAGCAAGAATTGGAACCTTGATAACAAAAAACCAGGAAGTAATGTCAGTTGTCAATAAATTTGCCATGGCTAGATTATGTCCACCAACAATTGAGCAGATTGCAGCAGAAGCAGCTTATAAATTACCTTTTTCTTACTATCAATCTATAGTTGATGAATATCAAAAAAGAAGAGATATATGTTATAATCTTCTATCTCAGGTAGATGAAGTAGTACTTAGAAAACCAGAAGGAGCCTTTTATTTAGTAGTTAAGTTACCAATAAAAAACTCTGATCTTTTTGCTCAATGGATGCTTTCAGATTTTGAAAAAAATAAGAAGACAACGATGGTAGCACCTGCTTCTGGTTTCTATAAAACAGCGACTGCGGGACATGATGAGGTTAGAATAGCTTATGTTCTCAAAGAAGAAAGGCTAAAAGAAGCTCTTATGATATTTATTGAAGGATTACTTAGCTATAAAAAGGTTGAAGAAAAATTATTAAAATCTTTAGTTTAGGATTTTACCAATTATGGAGGAGCGATGAAAAGTATTGCGCTTAAAAATATTACTTTTTTCGATGGTGAAGAGATAATTTATAATAAAAACATAATTATAAGAAGAAAAACAATCAATATTTCAGACAACATCCCAGAAGAAGAGAATATGAAAATTATTGATTGTTCATCTTATGTCGCTCTTCCTTCTTTACCAATGATTAAAGAAACAATTTTCGATCTTTTTTCATATAAATATACTAACTCATTTTCTACCGATTTTATACTTAATGGTCCAATATTCGATAAACTCCCATATAACTATCTTGATATATGGGTAGATATTGCCTCGGAAAAAATGATTCAAAATGGTTCATATTTCTTATTTTTAAATCATCTTTGCTATCATATGGTAAAAAGCTCTTTGATAACCATTGCAATGAAACTAAAAAACATTGGCATTAAATCTTCTTTATCTTATCTTTTTAACGATGTTTTTCCAGAGCAGAAGATGGTATCAGATAAAGAAAATTCATCTTATCATGATTATGTCAATAATATTAAAGACCCATATCTATTTCATCACTATGGTTATTATTATAATAAGAAACATCCTATCGAAGATGGTAAAATAATATATGTAAGATTTCCAGCAGATAATAATTTATCTATTAAAGATATAGAAAATCTAGATGATATGGAAAAAACATTTATAGTTAAATATGATAATTTTGAAAGATATTTTGATAGTATGATTAGAAAGCCCAATCTATATTACATTATTGAGGATGATTACTTTATAAATAAAGATTTTAGTTCAAATATTTTTTCCATATTAGATTCAAAAATAGATGCTCATCTTATTCTAGCAAATGGATTCAATAGTTTTAGCCTTTTTAACTCTATTTATAAAATTGTAAATTTTACTAAGGATATTAGAACATTGAAATTGTTGAAGAATCAACTTCTAATTCTTCCTCAGTTTATATATGATATAACTGAAAGAAAGATAGGGTTTATAAAAAATGATTTTGAAGCAAATTTAATTCTTTTTGATACTAAAGGTTTTACAATACAATCGTTAGAAGAAATAATAGATTTGATTTTTATCAAATATATTTCTACTCCAACTCCTTCTATAAGAATTCTTGAAGGGGAAATTTTATAATTTAATATTTTACATATTCTTGTTTTTTCGTTATTATCAGAGAGAAAGGGTATCAATATGAAAAAAAACAAAATTATTTTATTTAGCCTTATTGTTTTTATTATGATTTATTCTGTTTTTACTTCATGCACTAGAACTTCAATAAAACTTAACAAAGAAACATTTGAACTAAGCGAAGGTGTAATTGCTAAAATTAATGAATCAAATATTGAAATTTTTTCTCAAGGAAAAGATTTTGTTGTTTTTCCACTAAATAATTCTTTTATAAATGCTTTTGAAAAAGAGATATCATATGAATATCATATGGCATCTATCAATATAAAAGAAAAAGTTAAAAAATCTTATACCAATCAGCAAATTTCAAGCATAAAGAATAGTGATGGAATTTTATTGATTTCAGGATTTCTTTTTGAAAATAATTCTAGCAGTGAAAAAATACCTTATAGAATGAAAATAACTGCTGAAAATACAAATAAAATTGATATAGAAATTATAGTAGATAATAATAGAGTAAATTCAATTAAATTAAAATATATTTCTTATAAAGATGAATATATCTTTGGTGGGGGAATTCAATATTCATTCCTTAATTTGAAAGGTAAAAAAGTTCCAATACTTACCTCAGAACAGGGTGTAGGAAGAGGAGATCAACCAATTACTTTTGGTGCAAATTTAACTCAAAAAGCGGGTGGAGATAATTTTACTACCTATTGTCCAGTTCCATTTTTTTTAACTTCTAAATTAAGGTCTTTTTATTTTGAAAATTCGGGATATGGAGTATTTGACTTTTCCAATTCAGATATTATTGATGTGGAATTCTTGACTTCAAGCGAATCTAGTAAAATTAATTGTTCTTTTTATAAAGAAGATTCATATTTATCATTAATTTCAGCATTTGCCAAGGATAATGGGAAAATGCCAGAACTACCAGATTGGTCTTATGGAACAATTTTAGGTATTCAAGGTGGTAGTCAGAAAGTAATTAAAGTAGTAGATTCATTAATCGAAGCGGGAAACCCTATAAAAGCCATATGGATACAGGATTGGTGTGGCAGAAGAGTCACATCTTTTGGTGATCAATTAAAATGGAGATGGTATCCTGATGAAAATTTATACCCCGATTTCAAGAATTTTGTAAAAATAATGGAATCAAAAGGTGTAAAAGTATTAGGCTATATTAATCCATTTCTAGCAGATAAAGATCCTAAAAAGCCAGATGATGATTTTTCCAATCCTCTGCTGGAAGAAGCTATTAAACAAGATTTACTGGTTAAAGATAAATCTAATAAGCCTTATCTGATTCAAACTGTGGGGTTTCCAGCTTATCTTCTGGATTTGACCAACCCAAAGACAATAGAGTGGATAAAAAAAATAATTAAAACTAACATGATTGATAATGGCCTTTCAGGTTGGATGGCAGATTTTGGTGAATGGATGCCTATGGATGCTGTTTTATTTTCCGGTGAATCAGCAGAGACTTTTCATAATAAATATCCTACTATCTGGGCTCAAATTAACAGAGAAGCTATAATTGAAGCAAATAAAGAAGGGCAAATTCTCTTTTTTACAAGAGCGGGTTTTAGCAAAAGTGCTAAATATTCAACTTTGTTCTGGTTAGGTGATCAGATGGTAAGTTTTGGTTTAAACGATGGTCTTGCTTCTGCTATCTTAGGTACAATAACTGCATCAATAAGTGGTATCCCTTTTGTTCATAGTGATGTCGGTGGATATACAACAATTACTAACCCAATAATGACTTATCATAGGAGTAAAGAGTTATTACTAAGGTGGATGGAATTTGAAGCATTTACTCCAATTTTCAGAACTCATGAAGGGAATCAACCTTTGAATAACTGGCAAGTATATCAGTATAGCGATGAAAAATCAAGTTTCAAATCTAATGATGAAACAACCGATTACTACACAATTTATTCGAAAATTCATTTCAGTCTTGCCACTTACTTTAAACCTTATATAGAATTGGCTTCAAAGACTGGTATTCCGGTTATTAGAGCCTTATTTTTAAATTATCCCGATGATAAAGAAACCTATAAGATAAAATATCAATTTATGGTAGGCGATGGTCTTTTAGTAGCTCCTGTCATCAAAGAAAAGGCTAAAAAGATAAGATTATATCTTCCAGAAGGTAAATGGATGCATGTGTTTTCAAAGAAAATTTATGAGGGCAAAAGATATATTGAAATAGATGCACCAATTGGAATGCCAGCAGTATTTATTTTAATGGGTGGAAAAGATGAAAAATTATTGGAAGATGTTTTTAATATAAAAAGATAAGAATATATTTAATAGATAGAAAAATCAAGATGAAAAAAAATTTAAGAACAGATTTAACAGAAGGAAAAGTTGGCTCCAAAATAATAAGTTTTACTCTTCCCCTTCTTTTTGGCAATTTTTTTCAGCAGGCTTATAATGTTGTAGATTCAATAGTTGTAGGTAGATTTATAGGCAAAGAGGCTCTAGCTGCTGTAGGTGCTAATTTCCCAATTATTTTTCTTATGGTCGCACTTATCATGGGATTAGCACTAGGTATATCCATAATAATTTCACAGTTCTTTGGAGCAAAACAGGAAGAAAATGTTAGAAAAGCTGTTGATACCGCTTATATTGTTTTATTTGTAACGTCAATAATCATAACTATACTAGGACTTCTTTTTGGTAAATATATTTTAATGTTAGTAAAAATTCCTTATGATGTTTATCCTTCTGCCCTAATATATTTAAAAATAATCTTTATTGGTATGATTTTTATGTTTGGTTACAATGGGATTTCTGCTTTAATGAGAGGCATAGGCGATAGTAGAACCCCAACGATACTTTTAGTAATAGCAACAGTTATTAATATAATTTTAGATCTATTCTTTGTCTTGAAATTAAATATGGGAGTAAAAGGAGTTGCTATTGCAACCGTAATTTCACAGGGTATATCATTTATAATAGGTTTAATTATTTCAATAAAAAAAAGACTACCAATAGCACCAAGGATAAAAGGAATTACTTTTAGTTTTCAAATATTTTCGAAAAGCATAGAACTTGGCATTCCAACTGGTGTTCAGCAGGTTCTTGTTTCTCTGGGATTTATGGCTTTAACAAGAATAGTAAATGGTTTTGGTACAGATGCCATAGCTGCTTTTACAGCAGCAGGTAGAATTGATACCTTTGCAAGTATGCCTATTATGAGTTTTGGTATGTCAATTACGACTTTTGTCGCACAAAATATTGGAGCTAATAAAATAGACAGAGTTAAAGAAGGAGTTACAAAAACTTTTATATATTCTTTATTTGTTTCTCTTTTTTTTGGAATATTAATTATACTTTTTAGTAATCAATTGCTGACTATTTTCACAAATGATTTAGCAGTTCAGAAAATTGGGAAAGAATATATTAATATAGTTGCAAGTTTTTATATCTTTTTTTCTATGATGTTTACATTCAATGGAGCATTAAGAGGGGCAGGAGACACTATTATTCCAATGTTTAATACTCTTCTTTCATTATGGGTTTTAAGAGTTCCAACATCATATTTGCTTTCTAAAAAATTCGGAACAACAGGAATCTGGTGGGGTATACCAATCGCATGGTTTTTTGGAGCAATACTGGCTTATGTTTATTATAGAAAAGGTAAATGGCAAAAAAAGAAAATAATTC
>CAYVTU010000027.1:0-16323 GCA_964454835.1 uncultured Brachyspira sp. | reverse complement strand
AATTTTATTTGTAACTTATTCACTTCTTTTTGTCCAGTTTTTGGGGAGCAGTACAAAGAACTTGAAAAGTTTTTAGATAATTATAAGTAATATATTCTTAATTGTCTAAATAATCTTTTATCTTATTCTCCCCATTTTTCTTTGTAATTTATTCACTTAGTTTCGGGAAGTTTTGGGGTATAAATATACATTATTTTGCTTATTTTCTCTTTCTAGAAACAACATCAAATATAACAGCTCCTACAAGTACTAAACCTCGAATTACATATTGTAAAGAAATATCTGTTCCTAGAAGATTCATTCCATTCATTAATGACATATAAACAAGGGCACCTATTAAAGAGCCTGTTATTGAACCTATACCACCTGCTGCTGAAACTCCACCAATATAACATGCTGCTATTGCATCCAGCTCAAAAAGAGTTCCAGCTTGAGGGGTTGCCGATTTTAATCTTGCTGTGAAAAGGATTCCTGAAAGGCCAGATAAGACTCCCATAGAAATAAATACAAATAATGTGATTTTTTTTACATTTATACCTGATAATTCTGCTGCTTCCGGATTACCTCCGACAGCATAAATATGTCTTCCTAAAACAGTTTTTCTAGTCAAAAAATCATATATGAGAACTACTGTCATCATGACAACAAATGTCCAGGAAAGTCCATTATATCCAGATAAAATCCATGTTATATATAACATAATAGAAGATAGTAATATTAATTGAATAAGAAAAATCGAAAATGGTAAAACTTCAAAATTATAACTTTGCCTTCTTTTTCTACTAAATATCTGTGAAACAATCATAACTATAGTTGTCAATATTCCAATTAAAAAAGTTGTTTTATGAAGACCGGGTAGTATTTTCAATCTTGAAAAAAAATCCGGAATATAACCAGTTCCAATAGCATTAAATGACTCATTTGGAATAATTATTGTCCCAGTAGATGCTGTTATTAGCATCAATGCTCCACGATATATAAGCCATCCAGCAAGAGAAGAAACAAAAGCAGGAATACCTAGACTTGCTACTGGAAGCCCTGTTAGAAAACCAGCTAGTGCTCCAGAAATAAGGACAATAATAATTGAAAACCAAACTGGAAGATGAAATCTTGTTAACAGTATAGCAGCTAGCGCACCTAAAAACCCCGATAAAAAACCGACAGATAAATCTATATGGCGAATAATTATTATTAAAGTCATACCAGTTGCAAGAACAGCGATGTACCCAGTTTGATTTATCAGATTGGCAATATTTCTTGATGAAATAAATGTTCCATTTGATAGAATTGTAAATATTATCATTATAAATACCAGAGCTATATACATTGAATAATTTCTAATGTTTTTTTTAATTATTACCTTTAAGTCGTTTAAAAACATATTCCACCTCGGTTATTTATTATAAATATTTTTAATACATTGTTGCCAATTCTATAACTTTTTCTTGAGTTGCTTCTTCCTTTTTTAATTGACCCGCTAGTTTTCCGTTGGATATTACATAAATTCTATCTGACATTCCAAGTATTTCTGGTAATTCAGATGAAATCATAATAATGCTCATACCCTGACTGACAAGTTCATTCATTATGTTGTATATTTCATATTTAGATCCCACATCTATTCCTCTAGTAGGTTCATCCAGAATCAAGAGGGAGGGGGATGCAAAAAGCCATTTTGCGATAGAGACTTTCTGTTGATTTCCACCAGAAAGATAGTTTACTAGCTGTAAAATAGAAGGAGTCTTTATTCTCAAAGATTTAACATATTCATCTGCTGCTATTATTTCTTCTTCATCAATAACTACACCAATCTTAGTAGCTACTTTTTTTTGATTGGCAAGAACAATATTATTTTTAACATTTTGAATTAAGATTAAACCATTTTTTTTTCTATCTTCAGAAGCATAAGCTAGACCAGCTTTTATGGCAGCAGATGGATGATGAAAATTTATTTGTCTATCATTAAATATGATTTTTCCACTTATTATATAACCATCAGGATTACCAAATATACTTCTGGCAAACTCTGTTCTTCCAGAGCCAACTAGTCCTGCCATACCAACTATTTCGCCTTTCTTGATTTCAATATTTATATTATTTAAAATTTTTCTATTTTTCTTTAAATCAATTGCACTCCAGTTCTCAATTTTAAATATTGTCTTTTCTGACTTAATACTTTTTCTTTCTGGATATATATTTTCGATTGATCTTCCAACCATATGTTTTATTAAAATCTGCTCATTAATTTCATCTATATTTTTTTGAAGAGTACAGATAGTCTTTCCATCTCTTAAAACGGTGACTGTTTCAGCTATTTCCAAGACTTCTTTTAATTTATGAGAGATTAAAATGCAGGTTACGCCTTGATTTTTAAGTTGTCTTATTATATTTAATAAATTTTTACAATCTTCTTCATTTAAAGCAGCGGTAGGTTCATCAAGAATTAATAGCTTTGCTTTTCTATACAGAGCTTTTGCAATTTCAACTAATTGTTGTTGTCCAATACCAAGCTCTTTTACTTTTTCAGTAGGATTTATATTCAAATGAACTAATTCAAGTAAAGATGCAGTTGTTTTAATCATTTCGTGAACATCGATTGAAATACCTTTAGTTTTTTCGTGACCCAGCATTATGTTTTCATATACCATCATTTCAGGTACTAATGCTAATTCTTGGTAGATAATTCCAATTCCAGCCATTTCACTATCTTTGGTAGAATTGAATTTTACGCATTGACCATTGAAATAAATTGAGCCTTCAAATTGGTTATGAGAAAATACACCACTTAAAACTTTCATGAGTGTGGACTTTCCCGCTCCATTTTCACCTACAAGGCAATGTATTTCACCATTTTTTACAGAAAAATTGACATTATTTAATGCAACAACTCCGGGAAATTTTTTTGTAATATTTTTCATTTCCAGAATATAATTATTCATTAATTCTCCTTGAGATAATGAATATATGGTGCCAGGGCTGATATCCTGGCACCAGAAATTTAAAATTAGTTGTTTAATGAAGACTATAGCCCGGTAAACTTATCAGCAGGCCAATATCCAGAATCAATAATCTCTTTCTTTACATTTTCTTTTGTGACTATAATTATAGGAGTTGGTTTAGCAGGAACATCTTTTTTACCATTATTGTATTTCTTGGTAACTGGTGGTTCTGAACCTTTCAAATATGCGATTGCAGCATCTATAGCATCTTTAACAAGAATTCTAACATCTTTTAGAACTGTCATTGACTGTTTTCCATCGATTATATACTGTATAGATGCAATTTCTGCATCCTGACCAGTTATATAATATTTTTTTATATCTTTGTCTGCTGCAAAAGCATCAGCAATAGCTCTTGCTGTACCATCATTTGGAGCACATATATATACAGTTCCTTTTGATTTAGCATCTACAGCAGTAAGGTTGGCTTCTGCTTTGCTTTTTGCATCGTTAAAATTCCAGTTAGTTGTTACCTGCCCTATGATTTGAGACATCTCATCTCTTGTAAGGTTCGCCTTATTTTTTAATGCAATTGCCTTATCAGAGTTTCTGACTGTAAATGTACCATCAGCAATCTTAGGTTGAAGAACACTCCATGCTCCTTCAAAGAAGATAAAAGAGTTGTTATCACTTGCAGCACCTGCATATAAGTAAAGATTATTGCCTTTTGTTCCAGCAGGTACCTGTGAAACAAGATATTCTCCCCATGCTGCACCTACCTGAAAACTATCGAATGTGACATAGTAGTCAACAGCTTCTGTATCCCTAATCAATCTGTCGTATGAAATGACTTTAACACCGGCTTTGTGTGCAAGTTCTGCTGCTGCTGCAGCTGCTGTTCCATCATGTGGGCAAATTATAAGTACTTTAATTCCTTCAGCTATGAGAGCTTCGACATTAGCTTTTTCTTTTGCAGAATCTCCCTGGCTGAAAAGAACTTTTGCAGAGAATCCAGCATTTTTAAGTGCGTCTAAAAACCTTGTCTGATCTTGAATCCATCTTGGTTCGTCTTTTGTTGGCAGAACAATTCCAACGTCTGTAGTTTTTTTCTGGCAACCTGTAAAAATAAAACCAAAGATAAACAAAAACAAAGCTAAAACAATTAGAACTTTTTTGAAGTTCATAAAACCTCCTTAAGGTTTTAATAAAACGATAACTATTTATATATTAAATAACTGAAAATATTTTACAAGATATATTTAATATTTTTTTTAAAAAATATTAAAATTTTCATTAATTTTTTTATTCTGATTTATTAGAAGTGTAAATTAGATAGATAACCTTATTAGAATAATTATATTTTATGTCATAAATAGAAATTATATTAAATTGATCTTGTTATTTTTTATTACAAATCTTTAGCAAAATTAATATTAAATTTATGCATATTAAATAAAAGAGCTTATTAAAAAATATAAAAAAAACTTGACAGATATTTTAATTTTTATAAATTTTTCAAGTTAATGAAGAGAAATTTCAAGGGAGAACAATATGAATATCATGAAGAGAAATTATCGCAATCTTATTTCAGGACTTACAATGACATAATCCTGTTTCTCCTTAATATTCTTCGGTTTTATTAGGTGCATCTTAGAAAAATGCACTTATTGTAAAGTTATTAACAAGGTAAAAATATATAAGAATATTAGATGAAGCAGGGTTAAAACTTTGATGGTTAGATCCTGTTTCATTATTATTTTAAATTAAACATAAAAATAATAGAAACGCCTGGGATCTAACCAGGCGTTTTTTTTAGCAAAAAAGGGAAAATTATGAAAATAACAAAAGCACAAAAAACTATTTTAGAAATTATTAAAAAACATGGATTAGTCTTATTTATTTCGATGGTCATTATGATTTCCACGACAGCAATAGGCATTTACCTTCCAGTAATTGTAAAGCATGCAATAGATGAAAATATTATGACTAAGAATATATCGGGACTTAAAAATGATGCTATTATATTTTTGGTTTCCTTGATTTCATTGTCAATTTTGACTTTTTTTAGTACTTTCATTACTGAACTTTTTGGTCAAAAGTTTTTATTTGATCTTAAACAGAGGCTTTTTGCTCATATTTTACATGGCAAAATAAAGGTATTCGATAATCATCCAGTTGGAAGGTTGATTTCCAGAATTGAATCAGATGGAGAGAGTTTACGAGAATTTTTTACTCATAGTGTAATCTCTATTTTATCTGATATTCTCCTCTGTTTGGGTATGATATTGGTATTACTTAAATTTTCTTATACTTTAACCTTGCTTATATTACCTATAATTGCAATTATATTCATATTTTCATTCTGGTATCAGAAATCTGTCGCTCCTTTCTGGGTAAATCTTAGAAAGATCAATTCACAGCTTTTTGGATTTTTTTCTGACTTTATAAAAGGTAATGCAATCTTAAGGTTATTTCATAAGAAACCATGGGCATTTCATAAGATAAATGAAAGCCTTGAAAGAAAATATAAGAATGAAGTTAGAGGTGGTTTTTTTGATTCCATATACTTTAATTCACTTCAAATCTTTGAAGCGGTTAGTATATCATTAATACTATGGTATGGAGGAGTAAAGGCACTTAGCAATAAGATAACTATTGGGACAATAATTCTTTTTGTTACATATATGAAACAATTTTTTGGACCAATAAGAAATCTTTCCTCTCAATTTCAGATTTTCCAAAAAGCCATAGCTTCAGTAAAAAGAATAAATGATGTATTTGATATGGAAACAGAAATACCCAAGAAAATAAAAAAAACAGATTTTAAAGAAAAAATTAGCTTTAAAAATGTAAGTTTTGCATATTCAACAATTAAAATAGATGAAAAGCAAGTTGAATTCAGCAAAACTCAATCAGAAGAGGTTGAAAATGAAACAGAACAGCAAACAGAACAACAAAATATACAAGATAAAAAAGAAAAAAACAAGCAAGAAGAGAAGCTTGTCAATGCCCTTAATGATATAAGTTTTACCATTAAGAAAGGGGAAAAGATAGGAATAGTAGGTAGAACAGGTTGTGGAAAGACGACAATTGCCTCACTTCTATTGAAGTTTTACGATGGTTATCTTGGAAGCATTAAAATAGATGATGATGAACTTGAAAATATAGATTATGAAAGCATCAGAACAATTATTGGAGCTGTATTCCAGGATACTTTTCTTTTCCCAGATACTATTTTCAACAATATCATTCTTGATACAAACATTACAAAAGAAATAGTTGATAAAGCAATAGAGGAATTGGGTATAAATGATATTTTTAATAATTTCCCTGAAGGTTTAAATACTATTATTAAAGAAGATGGTACAAATATTTCTTCAGGAGAAAAGCAACTCATTGCTCTTCTCAGGATATATTTAAAGAATCCTCAGATATTTCTTCTAGATGAAGCTACTTCTTCAATAGATAATAGAACTGAAAATCTTATATATGAAGCACTTGAAAAAATCCTTCAAAATAGGACAGCAATTATTATTGCACATAGGCTTTCAACTATTGAATTTTGCGACAGAATTTTATGTTTTCATGAAGGTAGACTGGTTGAGGCAGGGACAAAGCAGCAACTTCTAGACAATCAAGGATATTTTGCCAATCTTTATAAAAGTTATAGAGATGGTATAGATAAAACTATGGTTTCAGCTTAGAATTAAAGGAATTACTATGGAATTAACTAAAAATTTAAATAAAAAATTTAGTCTTGGACAAAAACTAAAATATATTGGGGCATTATGGAGCGAGCATAAAAATAGAGTAGTATTGCTAATTATTTTATCTTTGATTAATACTACTGCTAGTACGATATATCCACTATTACTTAGGTATGTCATAGATAATTTAGGAAAAGCAGGATCTGTTAACTCCATTTTTCAAGCCATATCAGTCATAATTGCTTCTTCTTTTATTGCAGCAATATTTTACTCAATGCTTCAGATGAATAGAGTTTATACAAATATGTCTTTTACCTGGAAAATAACTCTTTCACTTTTTAATTGGATATTAAGGCAAAAAAGAGAGTTTTTTCACAGCTTTTCCCATGGAGAGCTTTTAACAAGGCTTTCCGATGATGTAGAAAAGGTATCATGGCAGTTATGTTCAGGGATTTTTAGGTTTTTTGATGCTATATCTATAATATCTTTCTCACTATTTTTCATGTTTGGTTTCTCATGGAAATTGACTTTATATGTTATTTTACCAATTGCGTTAATAATGTTCATAATGGTTTTATTTGATGAAACATGGGAAAAACTTTTTGAGACACTTCAAGAAAAGATTTCAACTGTAAATAATACTATTGAAAAAACTTTTGCATCAATAAAAGTAATTAAAAGCAATAAGATGGAGAATTTTGCAAAGAAAGAATTTAAAGAAATAATGAAAACAAGACAATCATCTGAAATGAAACTCTCTTTTTTCCATGGCCTATGGCATTCTCTTGACCTTATTTTAAATTATACTGCATTGCTTTTAATACTTATACTTGGTGGAAAGCAGGTAATAGAGAATAAACTTACCCTTGGAACTTTTATTGCCTTTTTGCAATACTTCTATCTAATGTTTGATTATCTCTATTCATTTGCCTACTTTTTTGTAGAAATGAAACGAACTTTGGTATCAATTGGAAGGCATAGCGAAATATTTTTCTTTAAAAATAAGGAATTTGAAAAAGAAGGAAAGTTTAATTTAAAACCTTTTTTTGATAAAAATATTTCATATGATGAGAAAGATGAAAAAGAAAAGATTAAGGTCGATGAAATTAATAATATTAGATTAGAAAAAATTAGCTTGGCAATTAAGGATAGAAAGATTCTTGATTCTATTTCTTTTTCATTAAATAAAGGTCAGATAATTGGTATTACAGGAGAAATTGGTTCAGGTAAATCTATTTGTATGCATATTTTGGCAGGACTTGAAAATCCAACAGAAGGGAAAATTTATATTAATAATATTCCTTTAGAAAATCTGGACATGGATTCCTATCAAAATCAGGTTGGATTCGTTTTCCAGGAACCGCAACTTTTTTCGGTAACAGTAAAAGAAAATATAGTCTTGCCTCAAGAAAATTATTCCAGCAAAGTGTTTTCAAAATATCAAGCCAGAAAATTTATCAAAACTTATATACCTTTAAAACCAGTTAATGAGAAGATTGACCTAAAATTTGATTATAACACTGATCTTTTTGAGCATTCAACTGATATTGCCTGCCTTAATGATGATATTAAATCATTCGCAAAAGGGATAGATACAGAGGTAGGACCAAGAGGTTATACATTATCTGGAGGGCAAAGAGAAAGAATTACCATAGCCAGGGCAGTCTATAAAAATCCTTCTCTTTTTATTTTTGATGATTCGACAAGATCTCTTGATTATGAAACTGAACAAAGAGTATTAAATGCTATAAGACAGAATAATAAAGATGCTATTATTATTATTATTACTCAAAGAATCCGTTCAATAGTTTTTACAGACGAGATTCTTGTTTTTAAAAATGGAAGTATAATAGCAAGGGGAAAACATAATATGCTATTAGAAAAATCTGAAGAATATAAAGAGCTTTTTGAAAAAGAGATGGCAGATGCGCAATAGAAAAAGATGGGTATTTTAATTTTATTTGATTTTTCATAATATTTCTTTAATATATTAGTTAGTTTGGTAAGTTAATTTTAATATGTTTCTAATCGTATTATTAAGAAAATATTTATTACCAAGGAAATATTTATGAAAAAAATATTGATAACAGATGTCACACTAAGAGATGCCCATCAATCTCTTATTGCTACAAGATTAAAGACAGAAGATATGATTCCTATTGCTCCAGTCATGAATTCTGTTGGCTTTTTCTCGATGGAAGTATGGGGAGGAGCTACATTTGATACCGCAATTCGATTTTTAAATGAAGATCCATGGCAAAGACTTAGACAATTAAAAGCAGTTTTACCAAATACCCCCCTTCAAATGCTTTTAAGAGGACAAAATCTTGTTGGATACAGGCATTATGCTGATGATATAGTAGAAAATTTTATTTTTAAAGCCGCCGAATATGGAATAGATATATTTAGAATTTTTGATGCATTAAATGATTTAAGAAATCTTGAAAAAGCAATAGAAACAGTTAAAAAAGTTGGAAAACATGCACAGGGTACTATTTCATACACAATTTCTCCCGTTCATACCATCGATACCTTTGTTCAAAATGCAAAAGACTTAAAAAATATGGGAGTAGATTCAATTTGCATAAAAGATATGGCGGGGTTACTTCTCCCAGAGCAGACTTATGATCTTGTTAAAGCTATAAAAGAAGTAGTTGATCTTCCATTAGTCCTTCATTCTCATGCAACATCAGGAGTTAGTGTTGCTACTTTATTAAAAGGGATAGAAGCAGGAGCAGATATCATAGATACTGCTATTTCTTCTATGTCTATGCAGACTTCGCATTCTCCTACCGAAGCAATGGTCGCATGTCTTAAAAATACTCCTTATGATACTGGCTTAGATTTAGAAACATTAAATGATATAGCTAAATACTTCACAAAAATAAGAGATAAATACCATGAACATGAAACAAACACAATAGTTGATACAAAGATATTTTTGTATCAGGTTCCAGGTGGTATGCTTTCAAATCTTGAAAGTCAGTTAAAGCAACAGAACGCCTACGATAAATTTGAAGATGTTCTACATGAAATTCCACATGTTAGAAAGGATTTTGGATATCCACCATTAGTTACTCCTACTTCTCAGATTGTTGGAACTCAGGCAGTAATAAATGTTATTGCTGGAGAAAGATATAAAACATTGACAAATGAATCAAAAAACCTTTTAATTGGAAATTATGGAAAACCTCCAGCTGAGCCAGATGCAGAATTAGTTAAAAGATCATTAAAAGAGCTGGGACTGGAAAAACCAGTTACTATGAGGCCAGCTGATTTAATTAAACCGGAACTTGATTTAATGATAGAAAAAACAAAAGAAGTTCAAAAAAAGACTAAAGTTACCCTTGAAGATGTTTTAACTTATGCTTTATTTCCGCATATAGCTCCTGCTTTTTTTGAAACACGAAATAATCCTCCAGCTCAACCTGTGGAAAAAGAAAAAGCTAAAGTCGAGGAAAAAGAAAAAATAAAAGATCAGTTAAAGGGTTACATAGTTAATTTTGAAGGTCATGAATTCAAACTTCTTGTAAAAGAAGTTGACCCTGAACAAATATCTGTTTCTTCAATAGGTATGGCTATTAGCAAGATTATGAGCCAGCAACCAATAAAGAATTCTGAACCATCGTTAAAAACAGAAGAACAAAATACAGAAATGGGACAGAAAAAAGTAGAACCTGAACAAAAAGCCAATATTGAATCAAATACAAAAGAAAAACCAAAAGAAACTATCATTTCTCCTGTCACTGGAACTGTGCTAAAAATACTAAAAAACAATGGTGATGAAGTTAAAGCGCATGATGTTATCCTCACGCTCGAAGCAATGAAGGTCGAATTTGAAATAAAAGCTCCTATCGATGGTAAGGTTAAAATATTGGTGACAAAAGGGGATGTAATCCAATCTGAAGATTCTCTCTGTGAAATTTATTAAAAACAAGTTAAACATGCTGAATTCGTCTTTATTTTGTTTAATTAACTTATACTAATATTTATTCTAATTTTATAATATAAAATATCAGGAGATTATTAATCAAAAAAAATATCAAAAGAAAAATATTACAAAAATTGCTTAGTCCTGTTTCATATATTGATAGTTTTGAATATGACAATAATATTATTAAATTTAAAGTATCAAGTGAAAATGGACTTGAGTTTTTTGATAATGGATTAAATTCCATGCACTTTTATGGTATAAAAAAATGTTATTCAAAAGATAAAAAAAGAAAATATGATATATTCTATCAATACTGGCTTGTGAATAGTTCATTCCCTTCTATTCTTTTTTTCCATGGAAATGCAGAGAATTCGACTACTCATCCAAAATTTTTTTATCATTTACTTCTCAATGGGTATAACATTTTTACATTTGATAATATTGGTCATGGAAGCTCATCAGGTTTAAGAGGTTCGATTAAAATATATTCAGACTATATTGATATTGCTAAACAGATATTCTCGTTTTTCAATAATATTGAAATACAAAAACATAAAAATAATTCAAACGATAGGATTAAAAATAAAAATCTGAGTAAAAATAATATTCAAAACAAATGGATAATAATGGGTTTTTCATTTGGAGGTCTTATTGCAACAGATTTTGCTTTAAATTGTGAATCAGAGGAAATAAATAATGTTATTCTATTTTCTCCATGGTTTATGACTCATAATAGAATCCTTAATAATATTATGAAATATTATTTACTTATATTCAATCGTTTTTTTAATTCAAATAATTTAATCAATTATGATATTCAAGAAGATATATTTACTATGGATGATGAAAGTTATATAAGACTTAATAAGAATCTTACAGATAACGAAAAATTTTTAAGAATAAGAAAAAAAGATACAAGAATATTCAGGGTTATATCTAAAAAAAGATTATCTGAAATTTATAAAGCTCAATTAATCTTATTAAATACAAATAAGAAAAATAATATAAACTTTTACTCATTTTTACCAGAAAAAGATTTAATAGTAGATTCTGAAACTACAAAGAAGTTTATGAGCAATTTTAATGGTGAATTTTATTGTTTAAATAATTTTTATCATGATTTTCTTGATTATTCTGATGAAAGATGGGATTATTTTATTAAAATTTTAAATAATTGTTTGACAAAAATAGTTAAATAGTTACTAATTACTTGAAAAAGCATTTTTACTATTAGGAGAAAATAAGATGAATCTAGAAGAAAACCATAAAAGTTATGATGAACTAAAGGAATATATCGAAAAAGTCAAAGGTAATCAAGGAGTTTTAATAGGAGTTCTTCATAAGGCTCAAGAAATCTTTGGTTATCTTCCAGTTGAGGTCCAAAAGTTTATTGCATATCATCTAAATTTACCTTTTTCTCAAGTATATGGTGTAGTTACCTTTTATAATTTTTTCTCAATGAAACCAAAAGGTAAAAATGTCATAAATGTCTGTCTTGGAACAGCATGCTATGTTAAAGGAGCAGAAAGAGTCGTAAATGATTTTGAAGATGCACTTCATATTAAAATGGGAGAAACAACTGAAGATAAACAATTTACGTTGACCTCAGCAAGATGTTTTGGAGCATGTGGATTGGCTCCTGCTGTCATGGTAAATGAAGAAGTATTTGGAAATGTTGATAAAAAGAAGATTGAACAGATAATCAAAAAGTTTGGGGGCTAGTTGGAAGAACTTTCTTTACATATTCTTGACATTGTCGAAAATTCGGTCGCTGCAAATGCTGACAAAGTAAAAATTGAAATATTACTTAACGATAGAGAGAATATTTTATCTATAAGAATTAAAGACAATGGCAAAGGTATTGATAAAGAACTTATAGAGCAGATAGAATCTCCTTTTTATACTTCAAAAAAAGAGAGAAAAGTAAAAGTTGGACTTGGAATTCCTCTTTTTAAATTTTCAGCTTTACAAAGTGGAGGTTCTTTTAAGATTGATTCAGAAAAAGGTAAGTTTACAGAGATATTTGCTAGTTTTCAATTAGATAATATAGATAGACCACCATTAGGAGATATACATAGCACAATAATAAGTATTATTGTTGCTCACCAAAGTGTTGATTTTGATATAACAATACAGAAGAATGAAAAAGTTTATATTTTTTCAACTGAAAAAATAAGAGAGGTAATCGGAGATATTCCATTTACATACCCTGATGTTTATGAATTTATTTCACACGAAATCGAAGATGGAATATCTGAAATTGGGTTAAATCCCAAGAAAGTTTATTGATAAATCTGCATAGATTATATTATTAAAATGGAGGAAACATGAAATCACTAGAAGAATTGAAAAAAATCAGAGAAAAAGCTCAACAAGATCTCGCTTTAAGAAATAAGAATGCAAAAATCAAAGTAATTGTTGGGATGGGAACATCTGGTATAGCAGCAGGTGCAAGAGAAATACTTAAAACATTTGTTGAAGAAATTACTAAAAACAATCTTTCAGATGTAATCGTTACTCAAACAGGAGAAAAAGGTTTTTCATCTGCTGAGCCAATAGTTGAAGTAGCTGAAGAAGGTAAAGAAAAAGTTATATATGGAAATGTTACTATAGATATTGCAAAACAAATTGTAAAAGAACATATAATTGGTGGTAAAGTTTTAGTTCAATATACTATTACAAAGTAATAGCTATTAAGGTTATTATTGTAAATTATTATTAAGGTAGGATATATGATTACAACTAGAATGAATGTTTTGGTTTGTTCAGGTGCTGCCTGTCTATCCGCTCATTCAAAAGAAGTTAAAGATGAGATGGTAAATCAATTAAAAATTCATAATCTTGAAAATGAAATCAAAATAATAGAAACTGGATGTATGGGACCTTGTGAAATGGGACCTATAATTCTTGTATACCCAGAAGGAACTTTCTACAAGAAAGTTACAAAAGAAGATGTTGCAGAAATAGTTCAGGAGCATTTTTTAAAGGGAAGAGTAGTAAAAAGACTTTTATACGAAACATCAGATACAAAGAAAATACTGGAAACACATAAAGAAGTTGAATTTTTCCAGAAACAACAAAAAATAGTTTTAAAAAATTGTGGTGTAATTAATCCAGAATCTTTAGAGGAATATATTGCGACAGATGGTTATCAAGCTCTTGGAAAAGTTTTAACTGAGATGAAACCTGAGCAGGTAATAAATGAAATTCTTGATTCAGGGCTTAGAGGAAGAGGTGGTGGTGGATTTTCAACAGGGTTTAAATGGAAACTTACCGCTGCTGAAAAGGAACCAGTTAAATATGTCGTTTGTAATGCAGATGAAGGTGATCCAGGTGCTTTTATGGATAGATCTGTCCTCGAAGGCGATCCTCATAGCTTAATAGAAGGCATGGCAATATGTGCTTATGCTATTGGTGCTAGAAAAGGTTATGTATATGTTAGAGCAGAATATCCTCTTGCAATTAAAAGACTTGATTTTGCTATAAATCAAGCAAGAAAAGAAGGATTGCTTGGTGAAAATATCTTTGGAACAGATTTTTCATTCGATCTTGAGATTAGAATGGGTGCAGGTGCTTTTGTATGCGGAGAAGAAACAGCTTTGTTACGCTCAATAGAAGGATTTAGAGGTACTCCGGTTCCTAAACCTCCATTCCCTTCTCAAAAAGGTCTCTGGGGGAAACCTACAGTAATCAATAATGTTGAAACATTTGCTAATGTCAGACATATTATATTAAATGGTCCAAAATGGTTTTCCAGTATTGGAACAGAAAAATCAAAAGGTACAAAAGTCTTCGCTTTATCTGGTAAAATAAGAAACTCTGGTCTTGCAGAAGTTCCAATGGGAACAACTATTAGAGAACTTGTTTATGATATTGGTGGAGGAATTCCAAATAATAAAAAATTTAAAGCAGTTCAATTTGGTGGACCATCAGGTGGCTGTATTAAAGCTGATTATCTTGATACACCAATCGATTATGAATCCCTTACATCATTAGGTGCAATGATGGGTTCTGGTGGATGTATTGTCATGGATGAAGATAATTGTATGGTAAATACTGCCAAGTTTTTCCTTGAATTTACATCCTTTGAATCGTGTGGTAAATGTGTTCCATGTAGAGTAGGAACCAAACAAATGTATAACATACTCGATAAAATAACAAAAGGACAGGGCACATTAGAAGATTTGGATACTTTACAAAAATTGGGAGAAGATATAAGAAGAACAGCACTCTGTGGTTTGGGACAAACTGCTCCTAATCCAGTTTTATCGACTATGAAACATTTTAGAAAAGAATATGAAGATCATATTTTACATGGAATATGTGAAGCAAAGGTATGTAAAGATCTTATTTTTTATGAGATTGATCCAGAAATATGTAAAAAATGTGGGCTTTGTTCAAAAAAATGTCCTTCAAATTGCATTAATGGTGAAATAAGAAAGACTCCATTTGAAATTGTTCAGGAAAATTGTATTAAATGTGGTACTTGTTTTGAAGTTTGTCCATTCAATGCTATCAGCAAAAAAACAGGAAATAAAAAGAAAGTTGAGAAAGAAGAGATAAAAAAGGAAATTAAAGAAGACTACTATGACATTTAATCTTTTTTAATAATGTATAAAACAAAAAAGGAACTGAAAATAATCAGTTCCTTTTTTATTATTTTTTTTATAAAAATAGCGACAGAATAAATACAATTAATAAAAATCCTACTATTCCAAGAAGAATATATATGAGAGAGGATTGAGCCTTAGTTATTTTCTTTTGTCTTTTTGTTGATTCAGATTTTGATTGAATTTTTGCAGCGTCAAAACTCACTACCTGTTCAGTAAACATTTTAATCTTAACTTTTTCTTCTTCGATTAGTTTCCCATAAGTATTTTCATCGAGTTTTACAAGTAAGATATAATTGTTATTTAAATCTATTCTTACTTCTATTACTTCTCCTTTGATTGGGAGAATTTTATCATCGACTAATGCATTGAAATATTTGATATAATCTTTATAACGATCAAATGAAGGATCAATATAAACATAAATAAGGTCATTTGGGGTTATTTCATAAATAGGTTTTCCAGAAACTGGAGCTAAAGCAGGTTTAAGTGGGATGAGATTTACACCAGGGGGAAGATCAAAGTCTAAAGATTCATCAGCTGTTTGAAGAAGAGCTTCGGTATTAAAAGTCACAGTAGTTTGAGTCTGCATATCAAGATTTTCTTCGAAATATTTTATTATCTCAGCTTTACAATCACCATTTCCAAATGTTCGATTGATACTTTCTAGTAATAATGTTTGAAATTTTTCAAAATCATCGTTTATGAGTTGTATTAAATAACTGATATCTTCATTAAGAAAAAGTTTTTCTATTCCAGCTACTAATGATTTTGAATATGTTGTAATATTTTTGCCTTCAAAAGAAAGTTGTAAAATTTCTTTAAATATTTCTTGCCATGAGCGACTTATAGATGAATTATAGAAAGTAGGAATCCTAGAAACAATGACATCGCATTTTTCCATTATTTTTAGTTCCGAATCGATTATTACGATGAATACAGCATAAAAGTTCATATTTTCTGATCTTGTTCTACCTTTTAAGATTACATATCTGCTCATAAACTGCAACCTTTGAAAATTTTATACTTTCTTTATAAGTTTGTAACATATTTTTTTATTAAGTCAAATAAATTCATAAAATTGCGTAGCAAAAAATGAAACTTTGCACCTAAAACAAAAATTGAAACTTAAC
>CAYVTU010000026.1:0-18889 GCA_964454835.1 uncultured Brachyspira sp. | reverse complement strand
AATAATTCAAAATACTTGACAAAAGAAAAAAATAATATATTTAAAAAAAGCACTGGGGGTGTAGCGAAGCTGGTTATCGCGCAGGTCTGTCACACCTGAGATCGCGGGTTCGAGCCCCGTCACTCCCGTTTCTTTTGATAAATCAATCAGATTAAAGGGCCCATAGCTCAATCGGTTAGAGCAATTGACTCATAATCAATGGGTTTCAGGTTCAAGTCCTGATGGGCCCAAGAAATTCTTGGTTTTAATAATCTAAGATTTTGATCATTAAAATTCAATCAGTTTTATATTATAAGATATAATCTAATTCTTGAATTTATTATTTTTTTGTTTTATAATCTTTTTGTCAGCTAAATGCATTTCTATGATAGAATTATATGAAAAAGACAAAATTTGAATATCTTAAATACACGGTAATTATTGTTCTATTTTTTTTCTTTTTTTTATCAAATGTCTATTCACAAAACCAGGCAAAAAAATTATTAGATAAAATAATTGTTGCAATTGATCATAACTATCCACCATATATTTTCAGGGGGGAAGATGGTGTATTAAAAGGATATCTTGTTGATCTATGGCAAGAGTGGGAAAAAGTAACAGAAGTAAAAGTTGTTTTATATGCTGTTGAATGGGCACAAGCATTAAAGGCTATCCAGGAAGGGAAAGCAGATATAATAGATACTATATTTTTTACAGAAGAGAGAGCAAAAATACTTACATTCTCCCCTCCATATGTAAATATAAATGTCCCTATCTTTTATTCAAAATCAATTTCAGGTCTAGCAGACTATGATTCTTTAAAAGGTTTTATGATAGCAGTGAAAGAGGGAGATGCTGCTATTGATTACCTTTTAAAAAATGGGATTACAAATCTAGTTTTATTTAAAGATTATAAAGATATTGCCATTGCAGCAAAAGAAGATAAAATAAAAATTTTTACAATAGATGAACCATGTGCAATTTATTATTTAAATAAATATGGTATTTTCGAAAATTTTAAGCATGGTTTTAATCTATATACCGGTCAATTTCATAGGGCAGTAAGAAAAGGAAATGAACCAATACTTGAGTATGTTGAAAAAGGATTTGATTCAATACCAAAAGCAGTGTATAAGCAATTACATAATAAATGGTTCGGTGTTCAATTAAAAAACCAAATTCCATTTAAAACTCTTGTATTAGCTTTATCAATTATAATTATAATCATTATTTTCTTTATAGGTAATTCAATATTGCTAACTAAGATGGTGAAAACAAGGACAAAAGAACTTGAGACTGCAAATTTAGAAATTGAAAAAGAAAAAAACTTTCTTGAAAATTTATTCAAGATTTTCCCTGATATAGTTTTGACTTTCGATAACTTATTGAATGAGAAAACATCTTATTTCCCTAAAGAATACGATTCAAATAAGGAAATATTAAAAAAACATTTTTTGACAAGATTAAAAAATGAATTTTTTTCTTCTGAAAATAAAAGTATCTCAAGCTATGCAGCAACTCAATATGAAATCAATATAGAAGATAAAAATTTATGTTTCGATATAAGAATCATTAACTCAAAAAACGATCTATACCTTTTTTTAGCTCGAGATATAACTGAGAAAAAAAATATTGAAAAAAACATATTTGAAAAACAGAAATTAGAAGTAATAGGTACTTTATCCTCTGGACTTGCTCATGATGTAAATAATATTTTGCATTCGACATTAAGTATTTCATCACTTATAAATATGATGATTGAAGAAAATGACATATCCATTGAAAATTTAAAAGAATATTCTCAGATACTTGAGAAATCAGCATTAAAAGGAACATCAATTGTTTCTTCTTTATTAAATTTTTCAAAAGATAATGTTGGTCAAAAATCTTTATTTAATTTAAGAAAAACTCTTGATAATTCTATTGAGATTTCTAATTTAAAATTTAAGAAAAAGGTTACCATTAATTTGAGTACAGAAATTAATGAAGCATATATATTTGGTAATGAAAATCAGATAATGCAGGCAATATTAAATATTTTAATAAACTCATTTGAAGCAATAGAGAAAAAAGATCAATTTGAAAAAAGCTATATAAATGTCAGGTTTAATATAATTGATAAAATGTATATCATAAATGTTGAAGATAATGGAGTAGGTATAGATGATTCAATCACAGATAAAATTTTTGATCCATTTTTCACGACAAAAGGGCAGGGAAAAGGTGCAGGAATTGGTTTAACTATCGCAAGAAAGATAATTGATGAACATGGAGGAGAAATAAAATTTAAATCCTTTAAAAATAGCTATACTATTTTTACTATTTTATTACCATTAAGCCAAAATACAGTTTTAGAAGTTAATGAAGAACCTGTTTATCATGATTCGAATAATATTAAGATATTATTAGTAGATGATGATAATAGTGTTTTGATGGTAACGAAGAGGAATCTTGAAAAAAAAGGATTTAATGTCTTAGCCACCGATGATGTTGATGAAGCGAAAAAATTATTTTTTGAAAATGAAAAGGATATTTCTTTATGTATATTAGATCTTGTAATGCCTAAGTTAAGTGGATTAGAACTACTCGAATTTTTTATTTCGAAAGGTTATAAAGGGAAGTCAATTATTTGTACAGGTTATAAAGATGATCCGAGATTAAAAGAACATTATATTAAAATTGATGAAATAATAGAAAAACCCTTTCAAATAAATCAGATTATAGAATCTATTTTAAAGTTATTAAAAAAGGATGATAGATGAAAGATAATAGAAAATTATATAAAGAAATAATTGCTGTTACTAGAGGAACTATTACTGAAAATATACATTTCGGAGCATATTGTATTACAGGAGAGTCGGGTGAAATTCTCTATTCATATGGGAATAGTTCAAATTTAGTATTTTCACGATCAACTGCAAAACCTTTTCAGGCACTTTTAGTAGTTCTTAGTGGTGCTTTTGAAAAGTTTAAATTAACAGAAAAGGAACTAGCTATAATTTGCTCTTCGCATTTTGCAGAAGATCAACATATTGAGCAGGTTTTATCAATTTTGAAAAAAATCGGATTATCAGAAAAAGATTTACTAACACCTTTGACTTATTCTAGATTGCAAGAAGTAAAAGAAACTCAACTTTTGAAAGGATATAAACCTTCAAAAATATTTAGTGATTGCAGTGGAAAACATGCAGGAATGCTTTCAGCCTGTAAAATGATGAATTACCCCATAGATGATTATGTTAATCCTGATCATCCTCTTCAGCAAGAGATAGCGAAAATAATTAAAATTATATATTCATATGAAGAAATAGAAATAGGAATAGATGGATGTTCAGCTCCTGTTTTCGCTGTCCCTTTAGAATCTATGGCTCAATCATATCTTACTTTAATTACAGCGAAATTGAACAATAAACAAAAAGAAATAGCAAAAAAATTTAATTACTCTGTTGATAAAATTGAATCTGCTTTGAAAATAGTTAAAAATTCTATGCTTGCAAATCCTCAAATGGTAGCTGGAACGAATGGATTATGTAGTTTGTTAATATCTCTATATGGGGGAAATTGTATAGCTAAGGTTGGAGCAGCTGGAATATATTGTCTTGGAATTAATGATTTTATAACAAAACATTCGATTGGTATTTCATTGAAAATTTCCGATGGTTCTATCCAGGCAGCGGAATTTGCCTTGATGTCAATTTTATATAGATTGAATATTTTGCCCTCCACAAGATCAAATTATCTTGATGAAATAATTTATAAAAAGAATTTGAATGAACATAAAAACCCAATTGGACAATATATTTTTCTAGATGAGAATCTTCCAACATTACTTAAACTTATATAATTAAATTGACAGGATAAATATTTTCTTTATTTTTTCTTTTGAAAAATCGAATATTGCCTTTGATTATTTAATTTAATATTTTTAATAAAATAATTATTTGCATTTACCAAAATGAATATTGTTGAAATTATAATTTCCGTTCTTTTACCCATATTTTTTGGTTATTTTCTGAAAATTATAAAAGTAATTAGTTCAGATGATGCTGTAACTTTGAGAAAGTTTGTAGTAAAAGCATCTGTCCCATTTATAATATTTAAAAATCTATATACAGCTGATGTTTCTGTATTTTCACAAATTTTACCAAATTTCCTTGGTTTTGTTATTATATCAATAATTTTCACTATTTTTTCAAAATATTTTAGTAATTTTATTTCTGATAATATAAAAGAATCCAGGGCATTTTCTATTGCAACCCAGTTTGGCAATTATGGCTATCTTGGTTGGGGAATAATGTTCTATTTTTATGGTGATGGAGGGTTTACAAGAGCCGTATTTTTTTCTATGTTTTTCTGGCCAATTTTTCTAGTGCTTGGCTTTTTAATGATATTTTTTGAGACGAAAAATAAATTTTCGAAAAAAGAGTTTTATTCGGCATTACTTAAAAATGCTACAATACCTGTTTTTTCAGCCATTTTTGGTTTAGCTTTTAATATTTTAAAAATCAAATTTCATCCTGTAATAAAGGATTTTATATTTACTTTTGGATCTTTTACAATTCCAATGATTCTGTTTACAATTGGTTTGGATTTTAATTTCAAATTGGATAATAGAAGATTTAAATTATCCTTTTTATCGAGTTTCATAAGACTAATATTTGGAATGTTATTTGGAATCTTTGCAGTCTTTATTATCAGCAGGATATTTAATATAGACGAGCTTACTTTTAAGGTAATTTTGCTTGAAACAGTTATGCCAACTGCAACTATGACTGCTTTTTTTTCCGATTTTATAGATATGGATAAAGAGTTACTTGCTTCAACATTAACTTTATCAACTCTATTATCTTTAATAACTTTACCAATGTGGTATTATCTTATTGAGACTAATTTTGTCAAGTTCCATATTTTACCTTATTTTGTTAAATAGGAATAAGAGTTTGTAATGAAAGAAAAATATGATTTAAATAATATTCATTTCATAAGAAAAGGGCAGGGTAAAAAAGTATTACTATTACATGGATGGCAATCAAATATTAAAAATTTCGAACCTGTTATAGAAAATTTATCAAAAAATTTTGATGTTCTTGCTCTTGATTTTCCTGGATTTGGAAATTCGCCAAATCCACCCGAGAGTTGGGATATATATGATTATTCTGATTTAACATATCAATTTATAATTGAGCAGAATTTTTTCCCTTGCTCAATACTGGGTCATTCTTTTGGAGGAAGAGTTGCAATTATAATTGGTTCAAAGTATGAAAAGGAAGTAGATAAACTTATTTTAGTCGATTCAGCGGGCTTAAAACCAAGAAGAAATCCACATTATTATTATAAAGTCTATTCATATAAAATACTTAAAGCAATAATAAAATTATATTGTCATTTACTTAAAAAAAATTTCGATAACATATTATCAAATGTTAAGCTAAAACTTAAAATCAAAGGTAGTTCTGATTATGAAAATGCAGGGGTATTAAGACCAATTTTTGTCAGAGTAGTAAATCAGGATTTATCAAAAGAAATTAAAAAGATAAAAAAATCAACTTTATTAATATGGGGAGATAAAGATAAAACGACTCCTTTGTATATTGGAAAAAAGATGAATAAAATGATAAAAGATTCAGGACTTGTTTTACTTGAAAATGCAGGACATTATAGTTACCTCGATCAATTTAATAAATTTATCACTGTTTTGAATTATTTTTTGAACATCACTTAGCATTCTTTTTATTTTTATGTAAAAAAAAATATATGTAGGTTAATATGATTGTTTTTGTTTATATCTGTATTATTTCAGCCTTAATAATTACTATATTGGCAGAGTTATTGCAAAAAGATTATCTTCTTCATATGGCACAACTATCAAATTATCGTTATTTTGAATACTGGAACTGGCTAAGCAAGATTGATAAATTTAAGATAATTATAGATAAGCTGGTTGGATTTCTAATTTATATTTTTGTAAATATCTCCTTACTATTTATAGTTACTAATATCAATAGTAATTTAAGTGTTTTATCATCAGAATTAGTGGTTCCAGTTATTAAAGTAAAATTAATTTTTATTATTTTTTATCTAGTATTTATTCTTGTTAATTTAACCATTTTTTTAAAATCAATTAAGAAAAAAGCTAAGATGAAAAAGCCTCTTGTCTATACTAAAAGGGCAATTAGATTAAAATTCTTATATTATATTGTTTTTCTGACTTTATTAGTTTTGTTATTTTTAGTATTTCAAAATAAAATAAATTATTTTGCAAAAATAGATATTTCTAATACAAAAAATATATTTATGGTATTTCTCTTCCTTTTTTCAATTTCTCTTTTTAGTTTTATTATATTTGCTTTTACTCCTTTTTTAATGTTATTTTGTCAGTTAATTATTTTTCCTCTAGAAAATAAAATAAATAGCAAGTATTTTTTATTGGCTCAAAAAAAGATTAAAGAATTAAAAGATAAAGGATTAATAGTTATAGGTATTACAGGAAGCTATGGAAAAACTTCAACAAAATTCTATATTAAATCTGTTCTTGAAAAAAAAATAAATACTCTTTGCTCAAAACAAAGCTATAATACTCCAATGGGACTTTCTAAGACAATTAATGATGAATTAACTTTTGAAAATAAAGTATATATATCAGAAATGGGGGCAAGATATAAAAATGATATTTCTCAGCTTGTTGATTTATGTAGACCAGATATAGGAGTATTAATAGCAATTGGTCCAGTTCATATTGAAACCTTTAAATCAATCGAAAATATTGTTGAAGAAAAATGGAAAATTATAGAAAATTCTAAAATTGGTATAATTAATGTAGATAATGACTATATTTATAATAAATTTACTGAAAAATTAAGGAATAATGAATTTAAAGTAGTAGAAAAAGAAGAAGATTTGAAAGATTTATATATATTGTTAAATAACGAAAAAAGAGTAATTTTAACATATGGAAGTAAAAGAGAAAGAAATCCATTTGTATTAATAAAAAATATAAATTTTAAAGATGAAAAAACTGAATTTGATATCGAGATAGAAAATAAATTTGCACATAATTTTGAAACAAGACTTTTAGGTAAGCATTCCATAGAGAATCTTACTGTTGCTATTACATTAGGTTATCTTTTTAATGTTCAATACGAAGAAATTTTTCAAGCAATATCTTTAATTGAGCCAGTAGAACACAGACTTCAATTGATAAAACCAAATGAAATGATGTTAATTATAGATGATGCTTTTAACTCAAATCCGGACTCAGCAGATGCAGCAATTAATGTAACAAATCAATTTAAAGATAGGAAAAAAATAATAGTGACTCCAGGGTTTATTGAACTGGGCAAAATGCAATATGAAAAAAACTATGAATTTGGCAAAAAAATTGCTGAAAATTTTGATTATGCAATCTTTGTCGGTAAAACAAATAAAGAAGCTTTAATTAAAGGGTTTCAAAACAATGGCAATTCTAATTTTTCTTATATGGAGACACTGGATGAAGCTTCTTTATTTATACCAAAACTTATAGATAGAAAAGCAGTAATCCTATTTGAAAATGATTTACCAGATAATTATTAGAAACAATATTATATATTATTAGGGGAATAAATGGAGAAGAAGAAGTGTCTAGTTATTTTTGGAGGAAAAAGTGTCGAACATGAGGTTTCTGTAATAACAGGGCTTCAGGTCATAGAAAATATGGATAAAGAAAGATATATTCCAATTCCTTTATATATAACAAAAGATGGTCAATGGTTAACGGGTGAATCTTTAAAAAATATTGAAACATATCGCAAAAAAGATTTTAAAAAAACTGAAAAAATATATATATCTTTTAATCCGAATGATAAATCCCCTCTTCTTACAGAAAAGAAAAAACCATTATATGTTGATGTCGTTTTTCCAGCACTTCATGGAACATATGGTGAAGATGGAACAATTCAGGGTGTTTTCGAACTTATAGATATTCCTTATGCAATGGCAAATATTGGAGCATCTACTAATGGAATGGATAAAGTCACAATGAAAAAACTTTTTGAATATCATAATCTTCCGATAGTTCCATATAGATGGTTTTACAGGCAACAGGTTGAAAATAATTTTGAAAATATATTGATTGAAATTGAGAAAGAACTCGGTTATCCGTTAATTACTAAACCCGCTAACCTTGGTTCAAGTATTGGCATAACCAAGGCCTATGATAGAAATCAGCTAAAAACCTCCATAGAAATAGCTATGCAATATGATAGAAAGATAATAGTCGAAAAATCTATAGAGAAAATTCGAGAAATAAACTGTTCAATCTTAGGATATGAGGATAAGTTGGAAGTTTCTCTTTGTGAAGAACCAATTGCTTATGATTCTATTCTTTCTTATGAAGATAAATATATTAGATCTAATTCAAAAGGTAAAGGTGGTTTGTCTAGAAGAATACCAGCTGATATTTCTGATAATATAAGAGTACAAATAGAGTATTATGCCAAGGAATGTTTTAAAGCTATTGATTGTTCTGGGGTAGCAAGAATAGATTTTATAATCGAAAACAATGAGAAAATATTTGTTAACGAAATAAATACAATTCCTGGTTCAATATCATTTTATCTTTGGGAAAAAAAAGGTAAAAATTTCAGTCAGCTAATTACAGAGATAATAGATATAGCTGAAAAAATCTATAAAGAAAAAAAGAAAAACCTATATAATTTTGATGCTGATTTGTTTAATAAGATAAATAAATCAGCATTAAAAAACTCAAATAAATGAAAAAACAAAAAGTTGTTTTTATTATTTTTATTTTATTTTTCTTTTTAATTTCATTCTCATTTAAAGAATACCAATATTCATTTGGAATAATTGCATTAGGATATGATTCCTCTATTACAATTCCAGTATATTTAAAAAATGATTTTTTGTTATCAAGACTTAAATGGCTTTCTAAAATAGAATTAAATGATACTCAAATAGAAAAAATAAGACAGATAAATAAAAATTCGATTATTTCTCTTTCTGATTTTATAAATACTGATTTTTTATTCATAATTGAATTATTTAATGATACTACTGATTTAAGAATTCATATTTGTTCTTTTTTTCATAATTTATATTGCACAAATATAATGGTTAAATTAGATAATCAAAATATCACATTAAATTTTCTTAATTTATTGCACAATTTGATATTAAAGATAGCTAATAGCTATGAAAAAAGAAAATTTAAAGATATAAATGAGATAATTTTCACAACATATGTTGATGATAATAAAAACTCGTTGTATATAATTCCCTCAAATATTGTATATGAATTTCTATTGATATCTCTTTATACTAAATATTCAACTAATCAATTTATCTCAAATTACTACCAAAATATTATTGATCATAATATTGAAAATAAATATAAATATATTACAGATTTTTCTAGTATAATTTATAATTTATCTGAAAAGATAACAAAAACAAATATAAATCATAATTATTATGAAAATATTAGAATTTCTGAAATTGATTGCAAAATTATTACGGAAAAAAATATTAAAAATGCAATAGCAGATTTATTAAAAACAAAATTATCAAATATTGAATATAAAATTCTATCATTACTGCTATTTAATTGAATAAATATTAATTAAAATTAATTATTTTATAGCTTGAACTTAAAAGGTCGACAATATTTTTATATAACTTTTCTGGTTCTTCTTCCTGTCTGTAAAAAATAGAATCTACAAATGCATTTGATTCGATATGATAAGGTTTCTGTTTTAAGCTATCCAGTTTTTTATGAAGATTGTAAAATGAACCAGAAAAATCATTAAAACCAGAAGATATAACATAAAAAATAATTACATTATAAGGTTCGAATTTATAATCATCTTTAATTTTAATGTATTCTTCATTTTTAATGTAAATATAGTAGTTATTTTCATCATATATTAAGTTATGGATATTAATATCTTTAATTGCAAGTGCTTCTAATATTATCTGTGCATTATCATAATCTGTTTTTATGACATGAAGATTTGAAATATAATTTATAGAATATATTGAGGGTGTTTCAGTTATCTGTTCAATGTAATTTGAAACCATAGTTCCTCCCTGGGAATTAAAAGATGAACGAACCTTATAGCTGACATTATAATTTAAAGCGAGAGAACATGCTCTATCATGCATGACTTTTGCACCAGTTTTTGCCATGAAATATACTATTCTATGATCAATTTTTTCAAATGGTTTTGCATTGGGGAAAATTTTTGGATTTACAGGATAAATACCATCGACATCCGTACATATTTCGCAATTAGAAGCTTTTAAAGAAGCAGCTAGAGCAATAGCTGTCAAATCTGAACCACCCCTACCCAATGTTGTTATGTTTTTCTCTTTTGAAACTCCCTGAAAACCAGCTACTATAACGACTTTGTCTTTTTCTAACTCTTCGACTATTCTTAAAGGTTTTAATGCTTCTATTTTAGCTTTCATATGTGAGTTATTTGTTATTATTCCTGCCTGAGAACCGGTAAATGAGACAGCTGGAATACCCATATCATTAAGAGAAATAGAAAGCAAAGCCATAGAAATTCTTTCTCCAGTAGTTAAAATCATATCTACTTCTCTTTCTAAAGGTTTGGGTGATATATCATAAGCTAATTTTAGTAATTCATTAGTGTAATTCCCCATAGCAGAAACGACGATGACTATCTTTCTATTTTTTAAATAAAGATCTTTTATTTGCTGAGCAATAGATAGTATTTTATCTTTTGTAGCAACAGAAGAACCACCAAATTTAAGAACATCTATTTCCATAAAATAGTTAATCCTTACAACAATATATCTTAAAAATTACTTTATATTTATCTAATTTATCCAATCTAACTTTGCAGTAAAATGCCTTAATAATTTTGGCTCATAAAGTAATTTCATACCTTTAATCTTTTCTTTTCTCTTATTTATTTCTCCCAGTGCCATAGCAACAACATCCATATGTCTATTTGTATAAACTCTTCTTGGGATGGCTAATCTAAGAAGTTCAAAGGTGGGTTTTCTGTTTTGACCTGTTTTAGGATCTCTATCTGCTAGTAATGTTCCTATTTCAACTCCTCTGACACCAGCTTCAATATATAATTCAACTCCTAGAGCTTGAGCAGGAAATTGATCATGAGGAATATGTGGTAGCATTTTGGAAGCATCAATAAAAACTGCGTGTCCACCAGAAGGATTTATTAATGGAATATTGTTTTCTTTGCATTTTCTATGAAGATACTGTACCTGAGAAATTCTATCATTTAAATAATCAAATTCTGTAGATTCATTTAATCCAACAGCTAATGCAGCCATATCTCTACCAGCCATACCTCCATACATAATAAAACCTTCAAAAAGAATGCAGAATTGCTGCAAACTTTCATATAAGGTTTTATCTTTCGTAGCTATGAAACCGCCAATATTTACAAGGCCATCTTTTTTTGATGACATTGTGCAACCATCAGCATATGAAAACATCTGTTTCACAATTTCTTTTATAGATTTATTTTCAAAACCTTTTTCTCTTGTCTTAATAAAAAAAGCATTTTCTGCAAATCTTGCAGCATCAAAAAAGAGTTTTATGCCATATTTATCGCATAATTTTTTAAGATCAGCTATATTTTCCATTGAAACAGGTTGTCCGCCAGTTGAATTGCAGGTAATTGTAAGTATGAAAAGAGGGATTTTTTCTTTTGGGGTTGATTTAAAGAATGTTTCAACTTTATTAAGATCTACATTCCCTTTGAAAGGATAATCAGAATCAGTATCTTTTGCTTCGTCAATCAATAAAGAAATTTCTTCAGCTTTTCTAAATTCAATATGAGCAAGGGTGGTATCAAAATGCTTATTTCCTGGGACAATGTCTCCTTCTTTCAATAATGCAGAAAAAAGGACATTTTCAGCTGCTCTTCCTTGATGAGTAGGGATAATATAAGGCATTCCTAGTAGCTCATTTATTATGTTTTTCAACTCAAAAAAGGAAGAAGCACCTGCATAGCTTTCATCCCCTTTCATTATGGCTGCCCATTGATTGTCGGACATGCTTCCAGTTCCAGAATCTGTTAGCAAATCTATAAATACATCGTCAGATTTCAATCCAAATAATGAATATCCGGCATCTTTTATTGCTCTTTTTCTATATTCTTTGTCTGTTCTTTTAAGATTTTCAACTACTTTGATTTTAAATGATTCTGCCATATCAAAATAATCCATTATTTCTCCTTTGGTGGAAAATATTCTATAACATAAAAAAATGAATATGATTGCTCAATTTGAACATCTTTTGGAAGATTTGTTTTATCAAGAATTAAAGAATAGTCCTTAGAAAGAGTAAGTGCTATATTGAGTAACTTAGTATATTTGGAATAATCCCTTCTCATTATATTGATAAAATCGATTGTCTGTTTTTCATAAGTTTCAAGTATCCTTTTTACGGTATTTATCATTGTTTCTACTCTTTCTAGTCCATTTAAGAAAATGGCAAGTTGCGCATCAATTACTCTAGATAAATCTTCTGCTTGAACTATATAATCTGGAAATCCATATAATCCAGGGAAACTATATTGCTCAAATTGACCTCCAGAAAGAACCATATCTATCAATTGATTATTGAATTCAATAAATTGTTTAATATAAACCATGCTGGTTTCATCAAATCCAAGTACATTCTTCATGTCCTGTAAGATTGAAAAAAGAAGTTCATTCATTTTCATAACAGCTTCAAGATTTCTTATGTAAAGATTTAAAAGATCCTGAGCCTGAGTTATTGATTGAACACTTTTAGATAGACCCGCTCTAAATTCTTTAATTTTTTGAACAACTTCTTTTTCAAGGTCAAGTATGGTTATTACACTATTTTTTATAGAAAGATAGTTATTAAAATTTTCTATGACCATTTGATTTATCTGTTCGTAATTTTGACCAAGAATTTCAGGAAGTTTATATGATACTATCTGGCAGCTCATAAATATTGTCGGAAGTTTTGTGAATGTCCCGCTTAAGAAAATGGAACTGGATTGTGATGGATAAGGAAATAAAGGAATTGTTATTGAATAATTTTCACCTTTAAAAACTTTTATTCCAAGAGGAACATCCACCTCATCGTAATCGGTTGTTTTTACCTCGGTGTTGACAAGAACAATGTATGGTAAAAGAAGATCTACTTGTTCTGAAACGGGATTGTTATCTGGAAATGTTTGATAATCTATTTTATCTCTTACTAAAGAATTATTATTTGCAGTTATTTTAATTTCTAGATTTCCTTTTGAGTTAATTATTTCATTTGGAGTGACTTCTTTACCATTTAAAATATAGTTTATTGTAAAAGATATTGGTAATTTAATATCATTTGCTGCTGGTTCTATAAAAAAATAAACAAGTTTATCCTTGGTTGATATTTCAACTTTTTGTTCATTTTGGCTTATTTTCTCAATACCATCATCTATCTTAAAATTGATCAGATTAAATTTGTTAAGAAATGAAATAATTTTATTTGCTGCCCATTTGAAAGCATAAGAAATTTTAATTTTAGTTGGTTGACCTTTAAAATTAAGAGTGACATAAATTGTCTCATTTTTTATTATTTTTACACTTTGAGCTTGAACAACAAAGGTAAAGATAAAAATGAAAAGAGTTAAAAAGATGATTAAATTTTTTTTCATACATTAAACCTATAAACCTAATTAAATAAATAAATATTTAAATTTTCTGCATTTTCAAAAAAAAAGATAATAAGAAATAAATAATTTGCAATAAATTATGAAATCTTAGGTTTTTTAAAGATAGAGTAAATCCTTCTTCTTCTATTATCCATATTTATTATTAATTTATTAAAAACCAATACTACAAAAGGCATAAATAATTCAATTACCAAAAAACTTACAATTGCGCCTCTACCTATTAATCCTGCTATATTCGATACAACATTTACGGGATCAAACATATTATATCCAACTGTTGCAAGAAAAAGACACATCGAAGCACTGAATATTGTTTTGGTTGTAGATGTCATAGTTCGTAATATTGATGAAATAAGATCTTTATCTTTTTTATATTCTTCCTGAAATCTGGTTATAAACAATAATGCATAATCTATCGTTGATCCTAATTGAATTGAACCAATAATCATATTTGCTATAAAAGAGATTTCATGGGAGAAAATACTAAAAAGATACAAATTTAGCATGACTGCAAATTCAACAACTACCAAAAGAATAAGCGAAAAAATAGGAGAGGTAAATAATATAACAAGTATAATGAAAATAAAGATTAAAGAAGCAAGATTTATTCTGGCAAAATCAACTTTGGCAATCTTTATAAAATCATAAAGAAGCTCAGATTGACCACTGATATAAAATTCACTATAATATGCCTTTAAAATGTTTTTTATTTGTTCTAGTAGATTTACAGATTCTTTTGTACCAGGAGGAAATAGGATTTTTAAATATATTTTCATATATCCATTTTTATAGAAATTTTCTATCTGATCATAAGGAATAAATGAAATTGGCATAGAAGGGTGTGCATATTCATTTATTGAAAAGACAAGAGAGACTCCATCTAAAGTCCTAATTTCATTGAGTGCTTTTTGAAGTTTAAATCTATTAAAATTGATAAGTGAGGGGACTGGAAGAACAATATTTATAATATCTCCAGTTTTTGCAATACTCATAATCTGGTTTAAAGATTGAAAAGATTCTAAATGCCTTGGCATTGAATCATCTAATCTATAAGAAATAGGAAGATGAAATCCTTGATAAAATATGAAGGGTATTAAAACAGAGATTGTTATGCCAATAACTATAATTAATGTTGAAAAACCTATCTTTTTTGTTTTTCCAAAAGATTTAATTTCTAATTTTTCATTTTTCAAATTTTTAATTGCTTTAGATTTTAATTTATTGAAAATTTTAATTCTTGAAAAAGAAAAAGATTCAAAGGAAGTTTTTTCAATAATTTTATCGAAAATAAGTATTAGAGATGGAAGAAGTGTAATAGAGCAGATTAAAGATAATAGCACTCCTTTTGCAACAACAATACCAAGGTCAAATCCTAATTTTAAAGTCATAATAGTTATTGCCAAAAAGCCAATAAACGTAGTAAGAGAAGAACCTAATATTGAGACAAAAGTTTTATCAATGGATAAAGCCATAGCATCATTTTTATTTGTAATTAATTTTTTCTCTTCGAAGTATCGATGGAACAAAAACAAAGAATAATCCATCGAAACACCAAATTGTAAAGCAGCGGTAATAGCATTGGTGAGGTAAGATATAGAATGTAAAAAACCATTTGTTCCCATATTTATGATATATGAAACACCTAGGTTAATAATGAATAAAAAAGGAGGTATAAGTGTTTTTGTTGTCAATATAAGCATAATTATCATTATTGCCAAAGATATCATGAAATACCATGGAAAAGCGCTTGTTCGAAATACTTTGTGAAATTCCCAGTTCATGACAGATGAACCAGTAAAAATGACATCTGGAAATTTCTTAACATAACTAAGGATTTGGCCAATTGCATTTAAAGTATCTGGGTCATTATCATCTTTTAAAAATTCAACTGTTACAAAAATCCCTTTCCCTTGATAGAAAAGCTCTTTTGCTATTTCTGGTAAAAATCCTTCTGGAACAGTAAAAATTCCAACTTGATCTGGACCAAGAGCATTCTTAATCTGGGGGTTGTTTCTAATATATTTTATTACATTGAAGTAAGTTTCCTTGTCATTTATATTTTTGAAAAACAAAATCGCAGATGCAGAACTTCCAAAAGCTTCAGCTAATATTTTTTGACCTTTAATACTATCTATGTTATCAGGAAGGAAACTTGCAAGCTCTTTAACTACTCTTACTTTTGACCATTGTTTTACAGACCAGATAGAAAGTATAATAAAAAGAATTATTATAATTATTTTAAATTTTGCTACAAATTTACCCACTTTTTCTCCAGGGTTTTATTATAAAATTCAAAACAAAAATATATCGATTGTTTATTACTTAGCTACTTTTCTTATTGTATCAATGATAGTTCCATCTCTGTATTCAACGAGAGCAACAATTTCATCCGTAAATTTTATAGGTTCTGGTTTTCCTGTAATTTTTTCAATATTTTTCTTCAAGTCTACAATATCGAAAACAGGATAACCCGCATTTTTAATCCAATCTTTTATATCATTTCTTAAAGGATTTACTGCGATTCCTCTTTCAGTGACTATAACATCAACATCTTCTCCAGGTGTTATAACAGTAGTAACATCATCTACAATTATTGGTATTCTACTTCTAAAAGATGGAGCTATGACTATCGTTAGTTTTGCACCATAAGCTGTGTCACAATGGCCACCTGATGCCTCTCTAATTATGCCATTTGAACCAGTAACAACATTTACATTAAATTTTGTATCTACTTCTAACGCAGATAAAATAACTACATCAAGGTAATTAACTATTGGGGATGTTGTAAAAGGGTTAGCATAGAAGCATGAATCCATCTCAACATGATTTTTATTTTCTCTCATCGATATTGATGCATTTAAATCAAAAGATTGAACATCAAATAAAGCTTCAATCAATCCTTCTTTTAAAAGCTCTACTTGATAGCTCGTAATACCACCTGTTGCAAATTTAGCTATTATGTTTCTCTTTAACATATGCTCACGAAGGAACTTTGTTGTTGCCAAAGCTGCTCCACCTGAACCAGTCTGAAAAGAGAAACCATTATTAAAATATGGAGACGCAGCAATAATGTCGGCACTTATTTTAGCAAGGAGAAGATCCATTGGGTTTGAAGTAATTCTGGTTGCAGCAGAACCAATTTTTTTAGGATCACCAATATTTTCAAACTTTACAATATAATCAACAAGATAATGGGGAATGGAAATTCTAGTTAAAGGACTTTGCTTAATATCATTAGTAATGGCAACCACATAATTTGCATATCTTGCATCTATCTGAGTATATCCAAGAGAACCACATGGAGTCACCGAGTCTGTCCCATTTAAGTTTCCCATGAAATCACAGCCTGGAGCAGAAATAAATGCAACATCAATTTTTGTGCTTCCTTCCTCAATTCTTCTTGCCCTTCCTCCATGAGAATGGAAAAGGACAGGATACTCTATTTCTCCGTTTGAAGCTAAATCTCCAAGTTTTTTTCTTAATCCAGAGGTGATTATTTTTGTTATTACACCTTGTTTAACATATGGAGCTATAACATCATGAGGCTCTGTTAAACTAGAAGGAGCAAGAGTAAGATTTTTAATTCCAAGTTTGGCTATCGCTTCAATAACTGGAACTAAAACCATATCTCCATTTCGAAAATGATGGTGAAAAGAAATAGTCATACCATCTTTTAGACCTGTTGCTTTAATTGCTTCTTCTATATTTGGCAAAACCTTATTTATTTCATATGAATATCTTTTTATTATTCCACTTGCTTTACTAATTTTTTCAGGATAGAAATTATCACTTCCCATAAAAGGTTTAAGATTTCCGTAACCTTTAATTGAATCAGGTATATATCTTCCAACTGCATTTTTCTGCATTTTTACCACCTTTTACTTTTAATTTATATTATATGATACTAGAAGGATCGATTCCTGCTCTAGTAAGAGTGATTTCAGCTCTTTTAACAACTGGATAGTCTATCATCCTGCCATTTAAGCTAACAACCCCACCTTCTTTTTTCTTAGAAGCTCGAATAATTTCAATTGCTTTTTCAATCTCATTTGGGGTAGGATTAAAAACTTCATGAATAATCTGAATTTGTCTGGGGTTGATGCAAGCCTTTCCATCAAATCCCAACTCTTTTATAGTCTGTGTATCTTTCCTAAGCCCTTCTTCATCGTTTACATCAGAATATACAGTATCAAGAGCAGCAACTTTGGCAGCAGAAGCAGCTAAAGCAACTTTAGCCCTTGCCCAGTATAATTCATTTCCTTCCCTGGTTCTTGACACTTTCATATCTGCTGTTAAATCTTCTCCCCCTATCGTTATTGCAATAATTCTATCTGAACTTTTAGCTATTTCATAGGCATTTTCAATGGCAATAGCTGTTTCAAGCATTGGCACTATTTTAGTCGAGCCAATTGAAATATTGTTTTTCTTTTCGATTTCAGATATTAATTTTTCATATAATTTAATATCTTCTGCAGAGGATGTCTTTGGAAGTCTTATAGCATCTGGTTTTAGTGGGACTATGGCTTCAAGATCATCTTTGCAAAATGGTGTATCAATAGCATTTATTCTTACAACAACTTCAATGTTTCCAAAATTTAAAAAAGAAAGCGCTTGTGCTACTAAAAATCGAGCTGAATCTTTTTGATATATTGATACAGAATCTTCAAGATCTAAAAGGACTCCATCTGCACCAAAAACCATGCAATTTTGAAGCATTGAAGGTGAGTTCCCTGGAACATAAAGCTGACTTCTTCTTTTATCAATTTTTTTCATAATTATCCTCTAATAAATTGATTTTAAGATTTCATATAAAAAAATTATTTTTTGATTGCTCTATTTAAGGCTGTTAGGACTCTAGCCTTAATAGCAAATGATAAAGCACCTCTATCATCTATTTTGATCTTTAAGGGTAAAGATTCAATATTGTTGATCTTTTTAAATTCCCCAACAGATAATTCGATGTCTTTCAATATGATATCATGAAATTGCTTATCAACCGTAGATACTATTTCTATATCAAATTTGTCTGAAGGTTCAATACTTACAAAACAATCAGAAGATTCCAATGAACCTGATTCTGATTTTATATATTCCATAAAAACCTCTTTTATTTACATTTAGAAACAAAATAGCATTTTTAGTTTTTTTTTCAATTAATAGAAATTAAGAATATGTTGAGTCACTTTAAAATTTAACACATAATTTAAAAAATGAAACTTTGCACT
>CAYVTU010000025.1:0-20868 GCA_964454835.1 uncultured Brachyspira sp. | reverse complement strand
AATATATTTTATACTACTATTCACTTCTTTTTGTCCAGAAAAAGGGGGCATCTCACAATCTGCTGGCATATATCTTTCTTTTCTTCATAATATTGCATAGCTATTTCATAATGTCCTTTATCTGCAAAGACATTTCCTATGCTTTCTATTGCAATAGAATAGCCCAATTTATCCTCTATATTGATACATATTTCTTTCATTTTTTCAAAATACTGTAAAGTTTTATCATATTCACCTTGATTTAAGTAGATATTTCCATAATCTTTTAATATGAAAGAATACTGCCTCTTATCATCATTTTTCTCTGCTATAATTTGTGCTTCAGAAAGAAGGTTCATTGCCTGTTCATAGTCACCCTTAGAAATTAAAAGAGAAGCAAGTAATTCTTTGCTTTTACAGATTAATTTTTCATTTTTTAATATAGATAAAATATCTATAGATTCTTTATAACATTTTTCTGCTTCATTCCATTGCCCCATAAGTTCAAGAATATAGCCTTTATTGTTTAAGATTTCAATTTTTTTCTCTTTTGATTCTAATAAATTTAAGAGTTTATCATAACAAAAAATAGCTTCATTATTGTTATAGTTGAATTTATAAAATTCTGCTGATTTTTCAAAGTATTCTATAGCCTTTTTATAGTTTTTACCTTTATCATAATGATATGCAATCTCACTATACTTTGAAGGAATACTAATAAAGATTTCTTCCATTATTTTCCCTATTAAGTTATGAACTATTATAAGTCTTTGTTGGAGCTGCATCTCGTATGCTACCTGTTGAAGAAGAGCATGTTTGAAAATATATTTTATTTCTGATAGAGAAATCCAGATTTTCTGTTTTTCGCATTCATATATAATCTGATTATTACTATCTTCATAAGAATCACTCATCAATTCATCAATTAACTTATTGAGTATTTTTAATTCAAATTCCATTCCAATTACAGAAGCTAATTGAACAGCTTCTTTTAGCTCAAGAGAAAGCCTATCGATTCTAGCCATAATTATAGAGTTTATGCTGGATGGTATTTCAATATTTTTTTCATTTAGTTCATAACCATTTTTTGATATTTTAAGTAAATTATTTTCTATAAGATATTGACAGAATTGTTCAATATAGAAAGGATTACCCAATGTCTTAAGTATAATAACATCTTTTAATTTCGTATCACTTTTATTTCCAAGTTCAATATCTATTAGTTGCTCCGAATCTGTTTTAGACAGATGATTTATATATATTTCTTCTTTTAAGATTTCTTCATCTACCTCCAAATATGGCTTGCTTCCATCATCATTGAACCTACTTGTAATAACTAATCTTATAGGGTGTTTTTTAATATTTCTTGTTAGTATTTTGAATTCTTCAATTGAATCATAATCAATCCAATGCAAATCTTCGCATATCAAGATGGTGGGTTTTATAAGACTATTTGCCAAGAAAAAATCCTTTATTGCGTATAATGTGTTTTCATATCTTCCTTTTGGGTCCAGATATTGGTAAGGGTTATTTTCATAATAAATTCCGATAAGTGCTGCTATAAAAGATTTAGTCCTTATAAGTTCTTTAATTAATAATTCAGCTTCATTATCAATAATTCTTTTTAATTTATCTATTAAGTTTTGATAATTTTTTTCAAAATTTATTTTATTTTCCTTTCCATTTTTTGAAGAGTCTTGATTAAAGTATTTTTTTAAAAAATTTATAAAAGGATTAAAGCTTTTTTTTACAATACTATCATTTTGGAGAATAAAAAAGTTAAACTTTTCTTCATATTTTTTTGTGACTTCATATATTATTCTTGACTTACCAATTCCAGCTTCTCCATATATGTATAAGATTTTAAAAGCTGTAGTATCTATAACACTTTTAATATATTCATCTAATTTATTATATTCTTCCTCTCTTCCAATCATTGGAATAAAAAAACTATTTTCTTCTTGGTTCTCCTTTTTTTCTTCCAATAACTTAAATACTTCTATTTTTTCCTTTTTCCCTTTAAATTTCCTATGTCCAATCTGCTCAAATTTAAAGTAATTTTTTAATTTATCAGATATTAATTTAGTTACCCAGATTTCTCCAAACCTTGCTTTTGACATAAGTCGAGCAGAAAGATTAACTATATCGCCTAAACAGGTATATTCGCATCTTGTGTCATTTCCTATTAACCCTGAAAAAGCTGTTCCGAAAGTTATACCTGCTCTTATTTCATTATTTAACTCATTTCTAACTGATAAAATATAGTTTAAAGCTCTTTTAATATTATCTTCATATGTGATTGGAAAACCAAAAAATATGACTGCTGTAAAACCTTTATCTGTAAAATCAATTTTATTAAAGTATCCCTGAAAATCATCTGTCTTTGAAATTATTGTTTTAATTATTTTATCAATTTTATTATGGTTCTCCTGGTTTTTTATTGAAATGAAAACCGAAACTATTTCTCTAAACTCACCTTTATAGTTATACTTTATAAGCTCATCCGGAAAAAAGATTTTAATTATATTTGAGGTAACAAAAACTTGTTCATTTTCTTCTTTTTCTATTTTAATTTTATCTATTTCATCAATACTATAAAATTCTTCTTTAATTATTTCTTTTATACTATGTAGTTTATCTTTTTTATCAAACTTTTCATTTCTTATTTCTTTTTTTATTTCTTTTATCTTCTGGCTTTTAATAAATTTTGAAATATTTATTAGTGTATTTTTATCTGTTACAATTTGCATTTTTTTACAGTTTTTTTCATTTTCTATGCTTTTATCTATGGCTTCTCCCCTAAAATAATAAGACTTATGATTATCTGTTCCGCTTATTCCCCAGCTAATATTACCAAAAGCCACACCTATTTTTGCTGAAAGATGAAAATTACCAAAATTGGTTTTCTGGATTTTCTTAGATTTCATAATATTTTTAATATCATTCAGACAGATTACAACCGATTCTGAACTATTTTCAAAAAAAATGGCATTTATTGCATCTCCAATAAAGGAAGCTACAAAGCCATTATTAGAATGAATAGAGTCTACAATTGGTGAAAAAACATCATCAAGTATATTTGATATGACCTCAGCCCCTGATTTTCCTTCTTTCATAAGTCTTTCTGTCATAGAAGTAAACCCGGATATGTCAAGAAATATACTATAACCTAGAAATTGCCCGCTATATTTTCTTTGAGAAAGATTTTTAGCTATAAAAAATGGAATTAAGTTTTTCATGATCATAAATATATCTTTTCCTTCAATTATCTTCTATTATTTATTTAATATTTTATAGCATACTTGAGGAAATTTCAACAGAGAATTATTAATACTATCCAAATTAGCTAAAAACATATTGACCAATATTTACAATTTAAAAATTTATTATAAAATTAGTCATATTATATTAGATTTTTCATAAGCTTTATAATATTTAGAGAGAGGTTTTTATGGGAATAAAAGGTATTGGAAATAAATATGGTTATCATAGAGTGCTGGAACCTAAAGGAGTGTTACCTCAAACTGCCTGGAAAATAGATAATAGTATGGATATTTGGGATAATGAAATTTTAGTTAGTGTTTCAACATTAAATATAGATTCAGCTTCCTTTACTCAGATAAAACAACAGGCTGAAAATGATGAAAAAAAGGTTGCACAAATTATTTTAGATACAATTGAAAAAAGGGGAAAGCAACATAATCCAGTTACAAACTCGGGAGGCATGTTTGTTGGAACCGTAAAAAAGATAGGAGAAGCATTAAAAGATAAAGTAGATGTAAAAGAAGGAGATAAAATCGCTTCTCTTGTTTCTTTATCTTTAACTCCACTAAAAATATATAATATAAAAAAGGTTCATCTTCATACACAACAAGTCGAAGTTGAGGCAGATGCTGTATTGTTTGAGTCGGGGGTATGGGGAAAAATTCCTGAAAATATCCCGGAAAAAGTCGCACTGGCTGTTTTAGATGTTGCAGGTGCTGCTCCACAGGTAGCAAAACTAGTAAATCCAGGTGATACTGTTGCAATATTTGGTGCTACCGGAAAATCAGGGCTATTATGTTGCTATGAAGCAAAGAAAAGAGCTGGAATAAATGGCAAAGTTATAGGTATAGACCTATCTCAAATAGGATTAAAAAGATTAGAAGAGCTTAACTTCTGTGATGTTTTAATGAAAGCAAATGCTCAAAATCCACTGGAAGTTTACTATCAGTTTTTAGAAGAAAACGATGGTAAACTTGCAGATGTTTCTTTCAATATGGTAAATGTTGAAAATACAGAGATGTCGAGTATTTTATGCACTAAAGATGGAGGCAAAATCTATTTCTTCTCAATGGCAACATCCTTTACAAAGGCAGCGCTTGGAGCAGAAGCTGTTGGAAAAGATGTGGATATGATTATAGGAAATGGCTACACAAAAGGTCATGCAAATTTTACTCTTTCGCTTTTATCTGAATCTGAAAAATTGAGAAAACTTTTTACAGAGCTATATGGCTAGAATTATAGTTAAAATTAGTGGTAAAAATCAGATTAAAGTAATTTATTAATTAGAATTTTTTTAAATAAAGAGGTAACCATGAAGAAACAGAAATCTATTATTTATATTATTATGATTGCTTTTATTGTTCTATTTATATTAAATTCATGCTCTATGACTAAAAATAAAGAAATAGCTCCTATTAAATATGATGAATCTATAGCAAGGTTTGTAAATAGTGTTACTTCTGGAATTATTAATCCTCAACAAAATATAGTAATAAAGTTCCAAAGTCCTATCGTAACGGAAGATAAAATTAACAAGATAGAAAAAAATAAAATATTAAAATTTGAACCAAATATTTCGGGTAAGATTTACTGGCAATCTTCTGATACTCTCATATTTAAGCCAGATTCATCATTTAAAGAAAATACTATGTATATCTGTTCAACAGAACTAGGAAATTTTCATGAAGGAATTTCCAAAAAATTAAAATTTTCCTTCCTTGTTAAAAAAATAAGAATCAATTCATTTTCATATGAATTTGTAAATATAGATGATTCTAAGGCTAATTCTGTAATTTTTCAGGCAAAATGCAAATTTTCTCAGCCAGTAGTTACAGAAGATCTTGATTCTTCATTTTTCTTAAAAATTAAAGGGAAGAATTTAAAATTAAAGGTCATAAGTGAAGACAATAAATCTCAGACCATAAAATTATCATCTGATATTATTGAAAAGACAAATAAAGATTATGAAGGAGTTTTTTTATTTGACTCTAAAAACAATCAAAAGTACTTTAATTTTGATAAAAAAGTCAAGCTCTTTGCCTTAAATAAATTTGAACCAATTAAACATGATTCAATTTTACAGGAAAAAAAGATATATTTAACTGTAAGCTTTACAAATGAAATAGATGAAACTCAGGATTTCAGAGGTTTTGTCGATATCTATCCCGATATTGATTTCAATGTCTATGCAAATGGCTCAAAACTTTTTATTTCTGGTGATTTTAAAAATGGAACAAACTATAAGGTAATATTAAGAGAGGGGCTTAAAGCCAAAGCAAATCTTGGAAGTTTAAATACTGATTTTTCAGGGAATGTAATGACCCAAAGTCTTCAACCTTCAATAGAATATACCAGTAAAGGTATATTTTTGCCAACAGATAATAATAAAAATTTAAGGTTTCAGACTGTCAATTTAAATTCTGCTAGACTCATTATTTTAAAGGTTTTTGAAAATAATTTGACACAATTTTTGCAGGATAATTCAATAAATGAAAATTCAAAGAATAGAAGTGAATGTTTTAATTCAGTTAATAGAGTTGGTATTGAAGTTTATAATGATAAAATAGATTTTTTAGCAAATACAGATGAAGTTATCCAGCATGAAATTGATTTGTCTAAAATTATTAATCAAAATGACTCTGGAATATATATTGTCTCTTTGTTTTTTACAAAGGATGATATAATTGAAAAAACCAATAACAATGAAGAATCTGAAAATGAAGATTATGATGAAGAATATGGTGAAGAAGATTATGAAGATGGTTACTATTATGATGATTATAGTTATTCAAGAAATTATTATTCGGATGATAATTCATATTATTCAATGATTTATAAAAGCAGGGGACAAATACATAAAGCTCTTTCAATAAGTGATATTGGTTTAGTAACACTTATAGACTCAAAAGGAACAACAGTTTTTGCAAGAGATATTATAACCACTTTACCTATCGAAAATGCTGAAATTACTCTTGTTTCATATCAGAATCAGGTTATTGCTAAGGGAAAGACAGATAAAGATGGTAAGGCATTCTTGCCAAAATCTAACAGTGAAGTTTTTTATATTAAGGCAGAGAAAAATTCTCAGAGAAGTTTTGTAAAAATTTCAGATATGACTTTGAATACTTCAAGCTATGATGTAGGTGGAATTGAAGTAAGGAAAAACGATTTAAGGTTTTTTGCCTATACTGAAAGAGGTATATATAGACCCGGTGATGAAATAAATTTTACAGCAATAATAAGAAATCAGCAAAATACTTTTGCCGAAAATCACCCCGTTATTTTAAGAATGTATAACCCAAGAAATAATCTTGTATATGAGCAGATTAACAAAGAAGGAATAGATGGAGTCTATGTTTTCAAGGTCAAAACATCTTTTAATGATTTTACGGGGAACTGGACTGCCAACTTTGTATTAGCAGGAGAGACATTTACTGTTCCTGTAAAGATTGAAACGATTGTTCCATATACAATAAAGGCAAGGATGACTTCTTCTGAGTCAAAACTTAGCATTGAAAAAACTAAGACAACAATAGATATAGATGTTCAGTATCTCGTAGGGCTTCCTGCTGCTGGTCTTTCTTACTCGGTGAATGTTGAATATCTATATCCACCAAAAAAATTTAGTAATCTTGTTGATTATAATTTTGATGATAAGTCTTTTTCAACAAATATTAAATCTGATGAATACTATGCAAGTGGAACCATCGATAGTGATGGTAAGGCAAAATTCGATTATATTTTACCTAATTTTGAAATAAAACCTTCAAGTATGATATGCTTATTTACTTTAAGGGTAATAGAAAAAAGTGGAAGACCGGTTATTTTTAAACTTGCTATCCCAGTCGAATTTTATCAATATTATGTAGGATATAAATTACCCTCAAGTTATGGAGCATATGCAAAACAGGGAGCAACAATACCTATTTCAATAGTTGACTTAAAATCAGATGGAAGTTATGCAAAAGGCAGAAAAATAAAATGGACAGCTTATCATAGTAGATGGTGGTGGTGGTGGGATTATTATTATAATTCAAATTTTGCTTTAAATTTTAAGAATAGAGAATCTACTGTTATACATTCTAAGGGAAATTTAACTTCAGTCGAAGGACCCACGACTTTAAATTTAAAATTTGAAAATTATGGGACATATTACATAGAACTTGAAGAAGAAAACGGGCATATTAGTAGCTTTTTTGTATTTGTATATGGGTGGGGAATGGACTCCTCTTCTAAAGATGCAAATTTCTTAATCCTGCGAAGTGATAAAAAGGAATACAAACCAGGCGAAAATGCAGTAATTTCATTTCCAGCAAGCAAAACAGGGAAAGTCTTAGTAAGCATTGAGCATGCAAATCAGATTATTAAAAGTTACTGGGTCGATTCAAAGGTAGATGAAAATATGGAGATGAATATTAATGTTCCAATTGATAATACCATGACTCCAAATATATATATTACAATAATGCTTATACAACCTCATAGCGAAACTACAAATGATAGACCTATTAGAATGTATGGAATATTACCATTAAATGTAGTTGATGTCTCAACAAAACAGGAAATTAATGTAAAAGTTGCAGATGTAATAAAACCAAATAAGACTTTTAGCATTGAAATTCAAACAAACGATAATAAACCAGCACAAATGACTGTAGCTGTCGTTGATGAAGGTTTACTGGATTTAACTGCATTTGAAACTCCCGACCCTTGGAAAGAGTTCAACAAAAAGCTGAAGATGGGAGTAAATATTTCTGATATATATGATAATATCATAAATTTGAATACCGGTGCCGTAAAAAATAGGTTTTCTGTAGGAGGAGCAGATGAAGCAGCTAAATTTGCCAGAGCTCAATCTGCTGATACTCAGGCAGAAAGATTTAAACCTGTCAGCTTTTTTAAGGGACCACTAAAAACAGATGAAAATGGATACCTAAAAGTTTCGTTTGATATGCCAAATTACATTGGCTCAGTTAGAATTATGGTTATATCCATAAATGGAAATAGATATGGTAGTTTTGAAAAAGCAGTAAAAGTAAGGGAAGAACTGATGGTTAGTGCTTCTCTTCCAAGAATTTTAAGGCCAACAGATAGTATTAAAGTTCCAGTAACAATTCTAGCTATGGAAAAAAATCTTGGCAAAATCACTGTTACGGCAACAGTTAATGGTGAAGCTAAAATTACTGGAGATAATAAACAAGAAATTGTAATGACCAAAGAAGGGGAACAGACAATCTATTTTAATCTTACTGCAAATGAAGCAATAGGTTTAATCGAGTTTAATGTCGAAGCAACAAATGGTAGTTATTTTTCATCTCAGAAGACTCAACTTGATTGCCTGGCTGGTTCTACAAGATTGTACGGTTCAGACTATTTTACTGTTGCAAGGGGTGAAAGTAAGAAGTTTAAAATTCCTGTTGTAGGGTTAAAAGGAAGTAATGAAGCAGAAATTATTGTAAGTACATTACTTCCAAAAAATCTTCAAAAAAGATTATCTTACCTAATTCATTATCCTTATGGTTGTATTGAGCAGACAGTATCTGGTGCTTTTCCACAACTATATCTACCTGAAATAATAGAGTTATCTAAAGAAGATAGAGAAAAAATAGATTTTTTTATAAATGAAGCGATAAAGAAGATAAGGAAAATGCAATTATCAGATGGTGCTTTTTCATATTGGCCTGATTCTTCAAATTATAATCTATGGTCAACCCATTATGCAGCACACTTTTTGATTGAAGCTAAAAACAAAGGTTATAATGTGCCTTCTGATATGATTGAAAAATGGCAGGATTTTGCAAAAAAATCTTTGAAAAAAGATATTGGAAAAAATACAGTTATCTCGACTTATGCTTGTTATTTGCTAGCTCTTTCAGGTAAACCTGATGTGGCATCTATGAATATTATATGGACCCTTTACAAAGAAAAACTTTCTGAACCTTTTAAACTACTTCTTGCAGCTTCATATAAACTGGCAGGTTCCAGCGCAATTTCTTCAAATGTATTTTCGTTAGCACTCAAAAGAAAATTTCAAGAATATTTTGATAACGATGAAACTTTTGGTTCGCAGGTAAGAGATTATGGGTTGACTCTTTTAGCATATATGGCTTTAGATAAAGATTACGAGGCTTCCCAATTGTTCAATGAGATTGTAAAAGAGATCCAAACAGATTATTTTTATTCAACGCAGGAAACATCTTTTCTATTATTATCTATGGGTAAATATATTACAGAAAAGGCTTCAGCTTTAGATTCTAGCGGGAAAAAAGGAGTTATACAGGGTACAATAACATATCCTTCTGGTAAAAAAGTAAACTTTTCAACTGAGAAAAAAAGCATAAAAATACCTATAAATTCAGATTTTGGTAAAGAATTTACTATCGAATTAGATTCAAAAACATATATACCTGTTGCTTATGTTGATGTTATTAGCTCCGGTATACCTCTTTTAGGAGCTACTAAACCTGTTTCAAATAAAATTACCTTCGGAATATCTTACTATGATGAAAATGGAATATTGATTCAAAACAATAAATTTCAAAAAGGGAAACAATATTGGGTTCAAATAGTTATAACAAATGGAGATCAATATAGATATAATAATATTGCCATTGCCCATCTTCTTCCAGCAGGACTTGAATATGAGCAATATCGTTCTACTTATAAAAACAGACCTGAGTTTGATAAACAAAGCTGGGGATATATTCAACCTCAATATATTGATATAAGAGATGATAGGGCATTCATATTTACAGATATCTGGTGGTATCAATCTGTATTTTACTTAAAAGTCAATGCTGTTACAGTAGGAAAATTTTTAATGCCATCCTCCTATGCTGAAGCAATGTATAAAAATGATATTTATGCTTATACTGCTGCGGGTTATTGTGAGGTAGTTGATACTGGCTCAAATCCTCTTGCAAAACCAAAAAACTAAGATGAAACTAGAAAATTTTATAAAAGATTTAATAAAACAGAAGAAATTTAATAGAAAAAGCCTATTAATATTATTATTTGCAATACTAACTATAATACTGATTTTAATAATAATACCAGATCCAGACAAAATATTGTACAAAAGATTTGGTCTTATAATAACAGATGAAAATGGAGTAGTGCTTCGTTCGTACCTTAACAAAGAAGATTCCTGGTGTCTTGTTGATTTTGGTGAAATACCTGATAATATCGCAAAATCAGTAATATTTTCTGAAGACAGATGGTTTTATTATCATTTTGGTATTAATCCGGTTGCTTTAATCCGTGCCTTGCTATTAAACATAAAATATAAAAGAGTGGTATCAGGTGGAAGTACAATAACCATGCAGGTAGCAAGGATTGCAGGAAGAAATAAAAGAAATGTTTTTTATAAATTTTATGAGATTTTACAGGCAATTAAACTTGAAATTCTCTACTCTAAAAATTATATATTGAAACTTTATCTGAATTATGCACCCTATGGTGGTAATATTTATGGGTATAAGTCAGCAGCATTAAGATATTTTGGTAAAAATCCAGAAAATCTTTCCTGGGCAGAGGCAGCAACATTAGCAGTTCTACCTAATGCTCCAGGGTTAGTCTCTCCTACAAAATCGAATAATATTTTAAAAGCAAAAAGAGATGCTTTACTTCATAAATTATTTAGTAAAAAGATAATTGATTCTATTACCTTAGAGATGTCTTTGAATGAAGAAATTGCAAACTTAAATATCCCATTTGAGATAATTGCTCCGCAATTTTGCGATTATGTAAAGAAAAGATATACAGAGAAAAGTAATAAGGATTATGGTATTGTAAATACAACATTAAATGCTGGTATTCAGAAACTTGTAGAAGATATTGTCAAGGCAAATGCAAAGAAAAATAGTCTTATTGGAATCAATAATGCTTGTGCCATTGTTATAGATGGGCAAACGACAGAGGTAAAAGCATGGGTCGCAAGCCAGGATTTTTACGATGAGGAGAATAAAGGACAGGTTAATGGTGTTATTGCTCCAAGATCAACTGGTTCTGTTTTAAAACCATTTTTATATGCTATGGCAATAGATAGAGGTATATTGATTCCCCAGACATTAATATCAGATATCCCTTCTAATTTTGGTTCTTACAGCCCTTCTAACTCTGATGGAAAATTTAATGGACTTGTAACTGCAAAGGAAGCTTTGACTCGCTCTTTGAATGTTCCTGCTGTTAAAATTCTATCGAAAATTGGTGTAGATAATTTTTATAGATTCTTAAAAAGAGCTGGACTTAAAAACCTCTTTAGAAATTCAGAAGAATATGGTCTTCCACTTATTCTGGGAGGAGCAGAGGCATCACTATATGAGATATCTAGTTTATATTTAGGTCTTGCACGATATGGTGTTTTTGTTGAACCAAAAATAATAAAAGAGAAAAACAAAAATTTTAGCAAAAATTCATCTGAAAAATCTTCAAGATTGATTTCAGAAGGAGCATCTTATCTTATACTTGATGTTTTGAAAGAAGTCAGAAGACCAAATTCAGAGCAGTTATGGGAATACTTTTCATCTTTGAATCCAATAGCATGGAAAACTGGAACAAGTTATGGATATAAGGATGCCTGGGCTATTGGTGTTACTCCCTCTTATATTGTAGGAGTCTGGTGCGGAAACTTTGATGGAACACCAAATGTTCTTCTATCAGGTAGTAAAGTTGCAGGAAATTTGATGCTTGAAATTTTCAGAGCCTTAGAAAGCGAAGGGAAAAATAAAGCTAAAAATATATGGTTTTCTCCACCTAAGAATAAACTTATAAATATAGAAATTTGCAGTAAAACAGGTTATAGTGCAGGTCCATTTTGTATAGATAAAATAATGGCTGAATTTCCCGTATCAGCTATACCTCTTACTGTCTGTCCTTACCATACTGTAATCTATACAACAATTGATGGTAGATATGAAGTATGTTCATCCTGTTGGGAGCCTGGAAAATATGAAAAAAAATATATTCTGAATTGGCCTGCTGAAATAATGCAATTTTTAAGAGACAGAAGATTATTATCTGAAGCAAGACCGCCCCATAATCCAGCCTGCCCTGGTATAAAAAAATCTGACAATGTAAGTATAATTTACCCTTTGAATGGTATCACAATTGTTATACCAAAAGACTTTGATGGGAAATATCAGAAAATAGCCTTTTCTGCCGCAAGCAGGAAAAAAGAAATATCAATTTTCTGGTATTTAAATGGCTTGTATCTTGGAAAAACAATTGGTATAAATAACTTTGAATATCTACCTGAACCAGGAGAAAATGTTTTGACAATTGTAGATGGAGAATCAGGAGATTCTGTATCTGTAAAATTCAATGTTATTTATGCTTCTAACTGATTTTGAAAATATTTTTTGAAAATATCTAATTTTCAAAATATTCAAATGCATCTATTATATCTAAATAAACCCCATTAAATCCTGCATCAATAATCTTTTTCAAGTATGAGTCGTCATTACCGAAAATAATAGCCTGCCAGGCAGGGTCCCAGTATTTTACCTTATAATTTCCAGGCCAGTTTGGGTTTTCAGCAGCTAAAAAAGAAGGGGGATTTGTATACCAGCTTGTTTGCCAGTAGTACCTGTAATCTTCCGCTTCACCGATGCTCATATAGCAAATTATAAGGCGACTGCTACCATTTTTCTTGTTTTTTAAGCTTTTCACATCATCTTTAGTAAGAATTTGGCCATAATAAAATAAATCTATGATAATTATATCAAAATTAGTTTCTTTTAATACATTTAAAAATTGCCCCTTATCGCTAAAACCAGAAGGATTAATGATATAAAGGAAATTTTTTGCACTATTTAATGTGGTTATATCATCTGAATTTACATTATATGGATTTAATGGATAAGCGGGAATATTATCAAGTTCTCGATGGTCCGCAGCAAAACTTATAAATCCAAGTTCACTATTTTTTTGATATGAGTCATCAACATATTGAGTGTTACTACAATAATCAATTACAAGAACTTTTTTGCCACTATTTTTTGCGATATTTAAAAAAGAAAGCATATATAATCTTTCATTTTCAGCAGTTGGTTCATTATCAGCGTTGTAACCATAAAATAAATCCTCTCTTGCAACTCCATCTATTGCATTTATATAATCAATAGAAATTTCTCCATCAGCACTTCCATCTTTTGTAAGGATTTCTCCACCATTTTGAGGTATTATAATAAAATTACTATCATAGCTTTTTGCATAGCTGCTAATATTTTGAACAAAATCCCTCATAAGTTGTTTGTAATCTTTTGCATCAAAAATACAACTTCCAAGAGAAAAAAACAGTAGAGAAGTTAATAAGATAAAAATAGTTAAGTAAAATGAAAATTTTATATTTTTAAGTTTCATGGAGCCTTCCTTCGATATCTTCATATCTAACCTTAAAAATAATGGCATCCTTTTCACCAAACCATCCATAGCCAAAAGGCGCCCATCTAATGGAAATTACGGTATTTCCTTTTTCTTCTATAGCGCTTTTCGCTGCAGCTCTGCATAAAAGAAATATAATTAGCCAGATACTAACAACTGCAATAAAGACAAATATTATTCCTGAACTCATCTTATTTATCCTTTGATGGTATAGTTTATTTAATAAATAGTTTTAAATATAAAATAGAGCATTTTTACAATTTTTCAAAAAATTATTTTGTGGCAAAAAATTTGAGAGCTTCATAGACGAGAAACACTGGCCAAACAAGAGCTTTCAAAAAACCCAGAATACCAAGCCAGAATGTTGTAGCTTGGGAAATAAAGTAAATAGCAGCACCAATAAAACCCATCCCATAAACAACCTCAGTAGTTTTTGGATAGTATTGTTTTTCTGACATTTTTTCTCCTTTTTTATAAATCTTTAAAGCTAATACTTTTAGATATTATATTTTCAAAGTTTTCCTTTTCGTGAATATCAATTACAATACAATCGACTGGAATATCAAACTTATCTGCAAAAAAGAAATAATATGGTTTTGCTCTTTCAATCGGATTATCGATTTGCGAATTTACAATAACCAAAATATCTATATCAGAATGTCCGGTATAAGTATTATCATATAATGAGCCAAATAATCTTATATCCACAATTTGTGGAAAAATATTTGTTGCTTCTTTAGATGCATTTATAAAAGTTTCAAATATCTTGTTTTTATCCAAAGATATGGCTTTCACAGAACCCAATGATTTTACCTGCCGCATCTATTGCCTCCAGAGCTTGTTTTTCAGTATAATAATCAGATGGTTTTCCTATTGAAAAGCCATTTGGGTATCTTGAAGGTATGTATAATAAATCTAAAAGTTTAGCTTCATCTAAGAGTTTTTCTTCTATTGAAATGTTTTCAGAGATAACTTTTAGCATCTGAAATATAGAATGACCCCATAAATCGAAAGATAATTTCATTCCAAGTGCTTTGACTGCTTTTTCAGCAGATTGCTGACATGTAAAACATGCCCATTCATAAAATTTATTTTCATAATCTATCCTGGCTTTTTGAAGATCTCTTTTAGCCTGTTCAAACCAATCAATATATCTATTCATGATTATTTCTCTTTTCTTTTTTTTGCATATTTAATTATTTAAATTTATTCCTACTCCAATTATAATATAAAAATAGAAAAAACAAATACAGATTCTTATTCACCATTATTTATTACAATAATTTTGATTGATTTAATAATAAAAAATAATTCTTGACATATTTACAAAATACCATATAAATTAATAAATGAATATAAATAAAATCACTACTCACTACTCACTACTCACTGCCACAGATGTCGAAATTGGTTTTCATTAAAATCGCAATGTGGTGTAATACAATTAAATATCAACTATAAATATGAAAAATACCTTTATTATAAATATCAATATAATTTCATAGCTGGATTTGGATAGCTCCCGATTGGCTGGGAGCAAAAAGTATATAAGTAATAAAATAAAAAATTTATTAAAATATTGAAAAATTTAAATGTATTAAGTGGAATATAATAGATGTTTGAAAAATGTTAAAATTGTGAAATTAAGAATAGATTAAAGATAAGTAAAAAACTAAAATAAAAATTGTATAAAAAGAGGTAAAAAATATGAAAAAAATAATAATAGTAATATCTATATTTTTATTTTTTGCATCATTATTTATATCTTGTGAGTCTATAATAAAACAGGAAAAAGTATATAATCCAATAGAAGCGACAGAAGCGTTAGCTACTCTTGCGCCTGCTTTTTCCGAAGTTATAAGAGATAATCCAGAATTTGTATCTATAATAAAAGAAGAAGCAAATAAAAAATTTGATGGTGATACAGATGTACTTTTTGAGAAAGTGGCAAATCTAAGTGTTACAAAAAGTGGAAAAACATTAAAAGATTTACTTACTTCAAAACTTGTAAATAAAGGTGAAAGTGAAAGTGTTGATGAATTAATCTCAAAAATACCATATTTTAATATATATGTCTTTACCCCCGAAGAAAAATCTCCAAATAAAAATATAGATGAAAATATAATTGTCTGTGCAAATAGATATGATGTAGATGATCAGGACCCAAATTATATTATAACAGGTTATGATACAACTGGAAATCTTTATACATTTGAAAAAGGAGAGGAACCAGATAGGACAACTTTTGTTCTTGGAGTGAATGAAAGGGTAGAATATATTTCTAAAAGTATAAAAATCAACAAATCATCATTAGATGATGGTTCAGTAAATCACAATGAAAAATTAATAGGAGTAAAATTAAAAACAACACTAGATCCTTGGCCTTTTGGAGATGCCGAAGTTTATATTTTATATCTATTTGGTGGGAATAATGGAATTAGACAAAATTATAGTGAAATAAAAAAAGCTAATCAATGGTATAATTTTGATGATATCATTTATTCATATCCAAATTTACCGGAAAATATGTACTATAAATTAAGGATGATGGAAGAAGATTGGTGGCCATTTAAGATTGATGCAACTTTATCTTTAAACTATACTTGGGGAAATGCTATATTTAAATTTGAATTTACGTTTTCTATTCAAGCTCTTGATGATTTATTTGGTGAAACGCAAATATATTATTGGCATGATAATCCTCAACAATATTCTGTCGGTAATGCATATATAAAATTGGGTTATTAAAATAAAATTTTATATGGAAGGAGGATAAAACTTTGAAAAATTGTATACCAATATTTTTATTTTTATTATTGATTTTTTCAATAGCTCCACAAATTTACTCTCAGGATTTTCAAATTTACTTTGATTGTACCTCTTTTATTTTTAATTCATTTATAGAAATTGGTTTTTCTTATTTTATTTCACCTTTTTGGTCTGTTAGGTTTAATATTGGTTATAGTATTGCAAAAGCAGATTTGTTTTTATTTGAGTTTGGGTTTACAAAATATTCAGCTGAGTTTTCGGGTTTGTTTTTTGGTATTGATTTTGGATTATCAAAATGGGATATATCTAGTGTAGATTTTGGTGGATATCTATTTAATATGTTTTTAGGATATAGAATTAAATTTAAAAATTTCTTTATTGATCCAGGTGTAGTTGCGGGGATAATCTCACAGTCTCTTTATGAAACAAATGAATTAATAGCAAAATCATTTGTTGGCATAATGATAGAAGTAGGATATATATTTTAGAGAGTGGGATGTTTTCTTTTTCTGGGATAGTGGAACTCTTCCAGATCAGGTAGTAGCAAAAGTAACTATTGATACAGTAGTACCTAATTATGTAGCTGAAAAAGCTTTTGGATGTAATAGATGGGATGATGATTTGCGATATGGATATTCACCAGGAACAGATAATGGACATATATATAATATGCCTGAATGTATTGAATTAGCATATTTAAAATTTTTTAGGAACGGATTTAAAATAAGATTTTGGAATAATAATTGTTTAATTTATTATTTTGGTATGCCAAATGCATCTTCATCTTATGCTAATGATGCTTATATACGTTATTATTCTCATTAATTAATTTTTTGGGGATAAGATTCAAAATCTTGTCCCCATTATTAAAATAAGGAAAAGTTATGAAAATTATACAATACTTTCTATTTATACTAATTTTTATTTTTATTTTTTTTATTACTTCAAAATTTTCTTATGCCCAAGACTCAATATATTTAAATTTCGACTGGCTTTCATCTTTTTGCCAGAAAAATGAAATTCAAATATCCTGGTTGACCATATTTTTATACAATGGTATTGACTCAATAGGTATAATGCCTTTATTTGTATCAAGTTTTTCAGGTAGTCATCTTTTAGGAGGATATTATTTTTTTTTGGCACCAGAGTATACTTTAGAAAATGAAAATCCAGTTGGTTTTTTTTATTCAATCGAGTTTGGTGATATAAGTATCTCAAAAAAAATTAAAATAAATAATTACTTTACCTACTATCCTGGAATTGCATTTTATTTAAGGTTTTGTTCTGTAATTATAACAGATAAAGAATATGAAAATGAATATTATTATTATTCTCCTGAAAAACCTTTGGAAATAAATTTTAAAATAGGAACTTCACAGTCTATAGAGTATAATTATAATAGATTTATTTTAAGATTTACTTTAAATTTATTTTATTCTTATTATCAATTAAATTATTATAAAATGAATGGTATACCATATGAGATAGCTGTAAAAAAATATATTAAAGGGTATTATTTTGTATTTCAATTTTTTATTTTACCTGGTTTTATTGTAAATAAAAATATTAAAGTATTTTTTGGTTTAACAACTTATTTATCAACCAAATATCTTATTAAAGATGTTACATGGATTCCAGATGATTCAGAAGGTATGGAATTTGCTCCCAGGGATTATCCTATAGAATATAGAGATGGTGGTTTAATCTGCCTTGTTATATATTTTTCTATTGGTTAATAGATTTTAAGGAAATAAATATGAACAATAAATTTTGTATATATTTTTTGTTAGTAACAATATTGCTATTTTTTTCTTCTATTTCTTGTCTTGCAGATTCTTTTTATTTTCAGTTTATAAATATTCAAATACATATGGAAGATTATTTTACAAATTTATATCCTGAATATTACTTTTGCTTTAACTCTTTATTAAAAGAGTCTGTTCCGGTTTTTATGCCAACTCCCTGGTTTATTGGTTATGAAAAAAGATTTTCTAGTAAATCTTTATTTAATCATCTTTTTGAAATTGAAATAAATTTGTCAAATCCATTCTCTTTTCATGCAGCAGATTATGGGAAACCAGATACTGTATGGCTTTTTTACTTAAAATATGGTGTTGGTTTAATAAAGATAAGTGTCGAGAATATATTTTATTTGAAATTTTCATTATTTTCTGGTTTTGGATACGGTTATCACTACATTACCTATTTACCTCAGGTACCTGAGGATGAACAGTACTATAAAAAGACATTTCATTATTTTAGTTTTTTTCTTGAACCAAGATTTGCCTTTGGAATACTTCTTTTTCAGAACACATATCTTTTTATGGGCTATACAAGAAAAATAACACTACTATATTCAGAAGCCTTCAATCCAGAAGATAGATTCTGTTTTTTCATATATTTTGAATATGTTATTTAAAAATATTTTTACTATAAAGGTTAAAGAAATCAAAATACTTAATAATTATCTTAAAGATAAAGAATTAAAAATAAAGGTTCAAAAATGATTAAAAAATTTAATATAATTTTCTTTGTAATAATTTTTGCTTTATTATTACAGGTATCAAATCTTGTTTTTGCACAGGAAAACAATATATGGTTTGGAATTACATTTACTTCATTTAGTTCAAATAAGGTAGGTATGGAACAATATGGAATATATGTTCCACTTGGAGATGTTGTATATTATCTTCAAGAAAACCTATCTTATCTAATCATTGATACTGATTTTATTAATCTTCATCTACTTTTCCAAAATAAAAGTTTTGTATATGGTTTTGAATTTTTTTATGAAAGCGGGATTTTAAGAGGATATAACCTGTTTTCAGTAATATATCCATCTTTTGGCGGTATATTTGGAATAAGACCACAGACAAAGAAAGGATGTATATTATTTCAATCTACAATATCTGTTACCTTGGGATTGCTTTTTATAGATGTTGAAAATATAAAATACCTTGATTTTAATATATTAGTAAGATTTTCTCACAGTTTATATATAAAGATATTTAATCAAACCTATTTTTTTGCTTCTTTAACTCATAGATACTTTTATTTCATTGATAAAGATAGCCCTTTCATAATAGGACAGGGTGCTTTCTGGTTCGGATTTGAGTGGAAGATATGATAAATTGTTAAAGATCAGTTTTTTTTGCCTCAAATTTAATGGCTATCTCTTCTACCATATCTTTATGTTCGAATAAGAGACAGGTTTTACCAAAACTCAAATCTTCGCACTTTTGTCTTATTTCAGTCAAAAATCCAGATTTTAAAATATCGATATAAGATTTTTCTAGAATAGAATCTTTAGCCCAATGACTAAATGGGCAGGGTTCGACAAAACCCTGTGCATTAACATGTATTAAGTTCCTACCAGCAGACTGGCATTTGCCTTCTATATATTCATCGGGTGGAAAATTAATTAAATATGGAGGTGCTTTTTCATTCCATTTTTTAATCACTGAATTTTTATAAATAAGATCTTCATCTGTAAGAAGAAGATTTCTAGCTCTTTCATCATTACTTAAAGGAATATAATCTATGAAAAATCCCAGGCTATATTTTTTTTCCAACATTTGTTCATGCCATTTATCTGTTAAAACAGTATTTATGTTTTCATGAGTAATAGTTACAGAAAAACCAAACGGTATTTTTTCTCTTTTTAATTTTTCCATTGTATTTATTACTATTTCATGTACATCTTCACCTCTTCTTTTATCGGTGTCAATTTTGTTACCTTCTAATGATAAAACAGGTAAAATGCTTTTTGTTTTTCTTAGTTGTTTTATTTTTTCAACTGTGATAAGAGTGCCATTTGTAAAAACAACAAAAAGACAATTTTTTTGTTTATTAAGTAAATTAATGAGATTTGGTATAGTAAAAGGTTCTCCTCCAGCTATAATAAATACATAAGTACCATTTTTACCAAGTTCTTTGAGGATAAAAGATATTTGAGAATCAGAAAGATGTCTTTTTTGAGAATAATTTTCTGCATAACAACCTATACAGTTTAAGTTGCATTCCCATGTGATAGAAAATATGCAGAACCTGGGTATAGAAACTTTATAGGATTCAATTAATTTAGCCCTTCTTTTTTCTTGTTTTTTTATAGTATGTAATATATATAAATGTTTTTTAGATATAGAATTTAACATATTTGAAAAATCATCAAGTCTAGTTTGTAAATTTTTTTTATTATTCATTTGAATTCCAATAAATTTTTTTTAATCTACTAAAACTATTAGCTGGCTAAAACTTATAAAAATTGAGATATTACATATTAGGGTAATTATGAAAAAGTAAAAAGAATTAATTTTCGTAATATTTTGATTCTTTTTATCTTTATGTTTTTATCTCTAAGTAATAATGATACATTAAAATTTATTGTCATTAAATTTATTCAATATTAACAAATTTAGTTGTTGAGTCACTTTAAAATTTAACACATAATTTAAAAAATGAAACTTTGCACTT
>CAYVTU010000024.1:0-22749 GCA_964454835.1 uncultured Brachyspira sp. | reverse complement strand
AAGTGCAAAGTTTCATTTTTTAAATTATGTGTTAAATTTTAAAGTGACTCAACATCTTACATAAAAGATTTTTCATCGAGTTTTATTATATAAATAGCGGGTTGTTCATAAGGATGATTTTTTTTCAATATTTTTATTACATCATCTATTAAATTATCTTCCACAATTGTTTCAAATCTTATTTCCTCGACAAATTCATCTTTTCCAATCATCCCAATATGTGGTTTTGCTCCTTCTAATGGTTTAAATCTTCCCATCCCTTTTACAGTAAAACCAGTTCTTTCATATTTATCATATTTGCCAGCTCCTGCTTCAAATATAGCATTTATTACCTTTTCACTATCTTTTTCTGGTATAAAAGTAATTAGAAGATACATAGTTTACTCCTGAAATTATAAAAACATAATTAATTTATAAAAGGATTGAAAAATTTGCATATTAAAAAACCAAAATTAGAAAAAAATTAAAATTAATATTCTTTCTTTTTGCTGAAGTTTGAAAATCAAAAATTAACTTATTGAAATTAAAATATTATACATTTTCATTGTTATTATCTTATAGTTATAACAGATAAAAGTCAAGAATGATAATTCTAAATTAAAAATAAAAAATAGTTAAGTAAATATTTAATTTTATGTTATTTTACCTTTTCATTAATAAACTTAATCAATTCTTGTTTAAAAAGCTGTGGATTTTCAACCATTATAGAATGTCCTATATCATTGAATTTAATGATTTCTGTATTTTTAAATTCGTTTTTTGTTTCTTCTACCATCTGGTCTGTTATGATTGTATCTTTATTTCCCCACATTATTAAGACTGGTTTTTCAAAATTATTAAATTTCCCTTTATAATTAAATCTTTCAAGTGATCTTGGATGTGCTGTATAGGCAAATGGTGCCATAAGCATAGCATCATCTGTAAGTTCGTTTAAAAATCCATAATCTTTAAGCTGTGGGGCGATCGCAGATAATGCTTTATACATAAGGTCTCTACTTGTTTTGTACATCTCAATTATTGGGTAATGTTCTTCAGGAGTTTTTAAGCCAGTTACCGAACTACTATCAACCAAAACCACTGCTTTAGGAATATCGGGGTATTTGGCAATAAAAGAAATGACTACAGCACCTCCCAAACTATGCCCAACTATTATTGGTGCCTTTATTGAAAGTTTATCTATAATTTTCTTCAAAATTTCAGCATAATCATCTATTTCAGCTGTTTTCATATGAGAAGATCTTCCAAAGTTCGGTAAATCCACTGCTATAGTTTTATGACTTTCAATATCCATGACCTTTTTCCACCATTTATATGAACCAGTATTACCATGAATATATAATATAGGTTGTCCTTCCCCTTTTTCTACATAATATATTTTCAATTCATCTACTTCTATAAATTTCCCTTCCATAACTTTTCTCCTGGTAAGGATTTTTTTAATTGCAATAAATGGCAACTGTAAATATTTATGGTATGCTTTAGTTAAACCCCATGCAATGCCTCTTGGGAAAAATAAGGTAAAAAAGATTAAAAGTAACCCAATTATAACAGACAACCATGGACCAAAACCACGGCTGAAGAAGAATCTAAGACCAATTATTATAATTGCACCTGCTAAACTTCCATCAAGTGAAGCAAGTCCTCCAATCATAATCATGGCAAGTAAATCAAGTGAGCGCGAAAGGCCAAAATCAGCAGATCTAATATAACCTACACAATGAGCATAAAGAGAACCAGCTATTCCACAAAAAAAAGCACTGATCATAAAAGCATATAATTTAGAACTGGAAGTATTTGTTCCAAAAGAAATAGCGACAATTTCTTGATCTCTTACCATTTTCCACCTTATTCCAGATGGACTCTCAATTATATTTTTAAGTAAATATAGTGAAATTGAAAAGACAAATAAAATTATTAAATATGAGTTAAACTCGGAATTAGAGATTTTTGGAATACTTCTAATTCCATCATGAGCTCCCAGATAAGGAATTACAGAGATTAACTGTTCTACTACAACTCCAAAAGCCATTGTAGCTATTGCAAGATAAAAACCTTTCATTCTAAGTGATGGAAACCCTATAATAAGACCGAAAACCGAAGCAAAAAATCCGGAAATAAAAATAGTAAAAAATATTGGAACTCCAAATTTCATAGAAAGAATTGCACTTGTGTATGCTCCAATAGACATAAATGCAGCATTACCTATTGAAACCTGCCCTGCAAAACCAGTCAATACATTTAGTCCCATTGCAGCTATGGAGAATATTAGAATTTGAGATAATATTATTAAAATAAAGCTATGTTTAATAAAAAAAATTCCTAAAATTGCACCAAAAATTAAATATATTAAACTTTTCTTAAATGATGACATATTAAACCTTTCCTTTAAATTTTGCTCCAAATAAACCTGTTGGTTTAATGATTAAAGTTATAATAATTATAATAAGTATTATAGACAATTGTAAATCAACTGAATTGATCGAAGAAATGTTAAATTTTATGAAAAATTGATCCAGTCCTAAAATTACAAGTTTTTCAATAATTCCAAGAATTAACCCTCCGACAAATGCTCCGACAAAACTAGAAAAACCACCAAAAACAGCTGCTGTAAAACCATAGAGCTGAAAATTAACAAGCATTATGGGATTTACTGTTGTTTTAGGGGACACTAGAAATCCGGCAAATACAACTGTTGATATCCCTAACGCCCAGGAAAGACTATCTGTAAAGTTGACATCTATTCCAACAACTTTTGCTCCAATCTCATCTTCTGCCCTTGCCATAAGAGCAAGCCCTGGTTTAGATATTTTTGATAAAATTATTATTATAATAGAAACAAAAGTTATTAAAATAAAGTTTGCAAAATCATTGCCTGGGATTATTAAGGGTAAATTGCTTGCATTAATTTTAGAGGGTAAATAAAGCAATCTTGGTGGAATAGAAAAAATATCTTTAAACAATAAAGGTTGCGTACCCCATATTATCAATGCTATTCCTTCAAAAACAAGCAATAATCCAAGTGTAATTATAAGCATTGAACTGTGAGAAAGACCTTTTACCTTCTTCATTAAAATCTTATCCATAAAAATCCCGAGTATTGCTCCAAAAATAACTCCTCCTACAATTGCTATTACTATGTTTTTGGTTAATGCAAGTATTGTCCATCCGACAAAAACACCGATCATCCCGGAATTACCATGAGCAAAATTCATAACACCAGTTGTTCTATAAATAAGTGAAAGACCTAATCCTATTATTCCATAAAGCGCTCCAGAAAATATTCCAAATATGATGGATTGCAAAATTCTTACAAACATTTTTTACTCCTAGATACCTAAATATGCCTTTCTAACTGAATCTTCATTTAAAAGTTTTTTCGATTCTCCTTCAACTGCTATTTTCCCATTTTCAAGTATATATGCTCTATCTGCAAAAGTAAGAGCTTGATATGCGTTTTGTTCTATTAATAAAATGGATATTCCTAATTTTTTTAATTCAGATAAAACTTTATAGACTTGCTCAACAATTAAAGGAGCTAATCCTAATGAAGGCTCATCAAGCATAAGTAATTTCGGGTTTGACATTAATGCTCTTCCAATAGCAAGCATCTGCTGTTCCCCTCCAGAAAGATAACCTGAAATTTGTTTTCTTCTTTCATAAAGCCTTGGGAAAAGATCATATACAATTTTTAATTGCTTTTTTAAATTGCCTCTTGAAAATGTGCCTAATCTAAGATTTTCTTCAGTTGTGAAGGAAGAAAATATTCTTCTGCCCTCGGGACACAATATCATTCCGTCTTTTGCTCTTTTATAATAAGGTTCATGGGAAATATCTTTTTCTTCGTAAAATATCATTCCTTTTGCTTCAACTATACCAGAAATACCATATAACAAAGAGCTTTTCCCCGCTCCATTAACTCCAATTACGGCTACAACTTCTTTTTCTTTAATTTGTAAAGAAATAGATTTTACTGCTTCAATTTTTCCATAATTTACTGAAAATTTATTTATTTCTAACATCATATGAATTTCCTAAATATACTCTAATTACCTCTTCATTTTTCGATATATTTTCAGGTTTACCTTCTGCTATGAATTTTCCAAAATCCATAACACTCACCATATCTGAAATTCTCATAATAAGATTCATATCATGCTCTACCAACAATATTGTAATATCCATAGATTTCAATTCTAATAGAATTTCATCCAGTTCATTTTTTTCATCTGTATTCAATCCAGCTGCTGGTTCATCTAAAAGTAAAAGTAGCGGTTTACAGGCTATTGCTCTAGCAAGTTCCACTTTTTTCAATATCCCATAAGGTAAAGAGCCAATATATGAATTCATTCTATTTTGAATTCCAAAGACTTTTGCAGATTCAAAAGCAATTTCTTCTGCCTGGCTTAAAAATTTCGAATAAGTTTTAAAAATTGATGAAAAAATGCTGCCTTTATATTTGTAAGTTAAAGCTGCTATAATATTTTCTTTAATTGTCTGATACGGTGAAAGTTTTAAATTCTGAAAAGTTCTTACAATTCCATAGTTGATAATTTCATAAGGTTTTTTATCCAAAATATCTATATTATTAAAGGTAATTTTACCTGAATCAACATCAACTATTCGGGTAATAGAATTAAAAAGTGTTGTTTTCCCTGCACCATTAGGTCCTATTAAGGCATGAATAGTACCTTTTTTTATGCTAAGATTCATTTTATTAACAGCTACTAAGCCACCAAATTTAACAGTTATATCACTGCAATTTAACATAATATTACTCCCAAAATAAAAAAGCCACTGAAATTATTTTAAATCTATTTTTGTAAATTTCAGTGGCTTTGAGCATAATATCAACTAATCCATTGTAATCCAATCAAAGGCTTTTTCCAGAGTACCATCTTCTTTAAATCTTAATATATACATTGTTTGAACTCCGAGTCTTGCCTTATTACCCTTAACATTAATTGGTCCATAGCTGATCATTGGTGCTATTTTTCCAATCCACTTATCCATAGACTCTAACGCTGATACAAGTTTTTCTCTTGTTAGATTTTTTCCTGCTTTAATAACAGCTTCTGTAAAGATTTCAGCTGCAATCATACCTGCCACCGCGTAAGCATTTGGAATTTCACCAGAAAATGTAGCCTGATAAACTTTAATAAAGTGAGCATTTGGATCAGCAAAATTCACATTGACCCAGGCTAAAGCTTCTACTCCAACTGCCATGTTCGCACCTGCAATTGCAGCAAATGTTGGATCTGCATTTGAATAAGTTAAAAGATAATTTTGTTTGGTTAAGCCGAACTGCTTAGCTTGTTTAACAAAATTAGCTGATTGAGGAACAAATAACATTACTATAACTGAATCTACATTTGCCTCTGTAAGTTTAACAATATTTGATGAAAAATCAGTAGCTGTAGGTTCAATTGGGATTTCAGCAGCTAAATTGATTCCTTTTTTTTCAAGAGCTTTTTTTACAGAAGCAAGTTCTTCTTTTCCATCATCTAGATTTCTGTACACTATTGCAATTCTTTTTGCTTTCTTTTGTTCAACTAAATATTTAGCTGCAATAGCACCTTCAGTAGTATAATTTGGCTGAACCCCAAAAATATATCTTTTTGGGGGAATAGTTAAACTTCCAGCACCTGCTGCTTGATATACATAAGGTATCTTTTGAGATTCAACATAATCCATTATTGCAAGATTTCCTGGTGCACCAAGTCCACAAACAAGAGCAAAAACTTTGTCTGATTCAACCAATCTTTTAACTTCGACTACCGTGTTAGATGGATTAAATGCATCATCTGCTACTATAAGATTAATTTTTCGACCATTTACTCCACCATTTGCATTTACCCAGTTGAAATAAGCATCAAGACCTTTTTTAACAGGAACACCAATCGCTGCTACTGGACCTGAAAGAGCTTGAAAAGAACCAATTTTGATCTCATTCGCAGTAATCCCGTTAGTATCACCAGGGTTAGCTTGCGAAAAAACAATTGTTACAGCTAAAAAGATCAGAATCACAAGATAGACTTTTTTCATATATCCTCCTTATCCATCTTTTTTGGGTTGCCTCAACAAAATTTTCAGAAACAGAAGATTTATATATTTTTTTTGTCCTGATTTCCCCATTTTATAACAGTTGAAGCCCATACAAATCCCAATCCAGCACCAACAAGAACAACATTACTGCTATCTTTTATCTTACCTGAATTTAACCCCAATTCTAAAGATAATATTTGATCATTCTGTCCTAAATGTCCATATTCTTCTAAATAAGTTGTTTGATTTTCAGTTAAACCTAATTCCTGTAAAATAGAATTATGAGCAGATCTTTTAAAATGTAATATTGCTAGATAATCTATATCTTTTCTTGTTAATTTTCCAGATTTTTCAAGAGATTCATCTATAACCTTATAAAAGTTCGGTAATGTTTTTTCATTTAACTTTTTTTTAAATTTCTCTTCATCTTCAACGACAAAATGAGCTTTTTTTAAATCTTCTGCTTTAACTGGCCAGCTTTTTGAACCAAATACAGGGAAAACGCAATCAGTAGAAAATGAACCATCACCATAAAAAGATGAACCCATAATAATATTTTTATCATAATTTTTTTGAAGAATGGCTGCTGCACCACAACTGCCTATATCTAACATAAATCTTGTAGATGGTTCTTCAAGGTCAATTAAATCATTATTTCTATATCCCGAGACAAGTAATACTGTATTTATATCTTCTTTTGCAATCATCATAGATTTAGCAATGTCTAATGCCATCATGAAAGAACCACACATCCCTTCCATATCAAAACTCCAGGCATTTTGAGCCCCAATTTTATCTGCCACATATAGACCAGCAAGCCAATATGGATAATCTTTATGTTGAGCCCCAAACCATATAATTAGATCAATAGTTTTAGAAGACAGGTTTGCTTTTTCCAGGGCTTTTTCAGCAGCTTTTAAACCCATCTCTGCTGTAGTTTCTGAATTTCCTGCAATTGGTTTTCTTTTTACACCAAATTTTTCAACAATAATTTCTTCTGGAATTTTGGTTTTTAATGATATTTCATAAGCTGATAAAAATTTTTCAGGTAAATATATACCAGTAGAAACTAGTCCTATATTCATTTATATTCCTAATTATATTTTTTTTAATTTATAAATTTATAGGTGAATCACCTCTTAATTTGAATATTTAAATAAGATTTAAATTTCATTTGTCAAGATTTTTTTCATTTTTTTTTAATTTTTTTTTATTTATATTATTTTTTTAATTTTTATTTTTTATTTATAATTATGTATTCTAAGAATAAAATTAGAGCTAATTATCAAAAATTTTAACTATTAAAAATATTGCAAATTTAATAAAAAGAATTATATTGAAATTGGTTAGTGAATCACCTCTTAATATGCAAATATCTGGAAGTATTTAAGAAGGTAAAATGGAAGATAAAACATACAGCAAAAAAGATACTACTTTAGATAAAATAATTAAAAGTTCTATAAAATTGTTCTCGCAAAGATGGTATTCTTCTATTTCTATCGCAGAAATATGCAGAAAATCTAAAATTTCTAATGGCCTTTTTTATCATTATTTTTCAAATAAAGAAGAATTAATAAAGCATATCCTTGATAAAACTGTTAATGAAATAGAAAACATGCTTCAAAATATTAATGGAAAAGATTTAAACGAAAAAATAAGCAAATTAATTATATTACTTTCTGAATATACCATGAAAAATAGGAATCTTATTTTAGTTTTCAGAGAAGGACAATACAGATATTTTGAGTATGAAAGAAAATTGGTACAGATTTATAATGGAGTATTAAAGAAAATTTTTAATAAAAACATACCTCTTGTTCTATATTTATTTATTTTCGGTGGATTAAGATGGATTTGTATAAGAAAATCTTTATATGACTGCCAGATATCTTTAGATGTTGCAAAAGAAATTATATTAAATGGTATCTATAATGAATTTGATTTTGATATTGAAAAAATTATAAGTTTACCTATTAAATTTCCTGATTTCTCTTATCCATTTGATAGTAAACAAAAATTAATTGAAGCTGGTAAATCTCTTTTTGGAGAATTTGAATATAATGAAGTAAATATTCATCATATAACAGAAAAAGCAAACTTAGCCATCGGAACTTTCTATAAACACTTTAGTAGCAAGGAATCTTTCTTTGAAATCTTGGTAGAATCTTCTGGTAAGCAAATCAGACATTTTATAAATGAAAATATTGGTGAAAATTTCAACAGTTTAGAAAGAGAATTAAGAGGAATATTTTTATTTTTAAATTACTTAAAGTTTGATAGAAATTGTTATAACATAGTTAGAGAAGCAGAATTTGTTAAACCAGAAAAAGCAAAAGATTATTATGATAGATTTATAAAAGGATATAAAAAAAACAAGTTTTATTCTATTGAAAATGAAAAAAATACTAGAATTCCTTTATATTCAAATACTGTAATAGAATTTTTACTAGGAATATCTCATTACTTTGGAATTGAATATATTTTTGATAATCAAAATATCGACTTAGTAAATATCTTAAATCAACTTGCCCTTTTATTAAAAAAAGGTTTAGGAGGTTTTAATCTATGAGAAAAATTTCTATTTTAGGAACAGGCTCCTATTTCCCTGGCAAATCAATAGACAATGATGAATTAATGAATCTTTCAAATATAATTTTTGATAAAGAAAAAATAGAAAATGTTATAGGTATAAAGAAAAGGCATATAGCAAAGCTAAGGCAGATTGATGAAACTACAGCTGATTTTGCTGAAAAAGCAAGCATTGAAGCTATTAAAGATGCAAATATATCAAAAGATTCTATTGATCTAATAATTGTTGCAACAGATACTCCTGAATTTATTAGCCCTGCTACCTCAATTTTACTACAAGGTAGATTACAAGGTAATCAAAAAAGCACCATGGTTTTTGATGTTGGTGCTTCTTGTGCAAGTTTCGTAAATGCTTTTGATGTTGCATCCAGAATGATGAAATCAAACAACAATATTCGTAATAGCCTTGTAGTTGGCGTTTATAACATGACAAAATATGTAAGAGAAGGTGATTCCTTTGGTTTATCGATTTTTGCAGATGGTGCAGGAGCATTTATTCTTGGTGATTTAATCGAATCTGGTAAAAATAATAAAAACACTATTACCGAATCAGATTATATTGAAAGTGAATTCATATCTGATGGAACTCAATGGAACTATATCGGAGTATATGCAGGAGGTACTAGAAAAATTATTACAAAGCAAATTATTGATTCTCAAAGCTATGGTCTTGAGCTAATTCAAAGACTACCACCCGATAGAAATATCAAACTCTGGCCTCCAATTGTTAAGGATTTATGCAAAAAAGCTATGAAAAATCTAGATGAGATCGATTATTTCATTTTTACTCAGATAAATAAAAGTGTCATAGTTGAGGTAATGAATATACTTGAACAACCAATTGAAAAAGCAATTATGGTTATGGATAAATATGGTTATACTGGTTCAGCATGTATTCCAACTGCTTTTGATAATGCAGTAAAAGATAAAATAATAAAAAGAGGAGATACTATTCTTTTCTGTGCAAGTGGTGCAGGATTGGCAGTCGGAGCAAATCTATTTATATATTAATCGCTTTTGCGAAAATTTTTTTAAAGATTAAAACAAAAAGATAAAAATATATTTAATTTATAAACAAAAAAAATGCAAATAATTTTGGAAAAGGAGCTACTATGAATAGATTTCAGGAGATTTATAAATCAAAATTAAGGACAATTGAAGATGCAATTCAGTGCATTAAAAGTAACTATGATGTTGTGGTAGCTCAATGTGCAAGTGAACCTCAGGGAACCATGTCCAAACTTCATTTAATTTCGGACAAAGTAGAAAATGTAAGAGTATTTTCAGTTTTAACACTTAAACCTTATGATTTTTATATGAGACCCGAGATGAAAGGCCATTTTGAACTTGCTAGCTGGTTTCATGCTCCTGGTTCAAGAGAAGCATTGAAAAAAGGAACTGGAACTGTGACATTTGTACCAAATATGCTTCATAGAGCAGCTACAGATAGAATCTATACTCATGCTCCAGAAGTTTTTATTGGGACATGCACTCTTATGGATAAAAATGGATTTGTAAGCTTATCTTTGGGAATTACTTATGAAAAAGATATACTTGAACATGCAAAATATGTTATTTTAGAAGTAAATCCAAAATTACCCAGAACTTTTGGGGATACTCATGTACATGTCAGTCAAGTTACATTTTTCGTCGAGCATGAACAGGAAGTGCCTACTCTACCTGCACCTTCTCCAAGTGAAACAGATTTAATAATCGGAAAATATATTTCAGAACTTGTCGAAGATGGTTCTACAATTCAGCTTGGAATAGGTGGTATCCCTAATGCTGCTGCGCTTGCATTGCAAGAGAAGAAAGATTTAGGTGTTCATACTGAGATGATGGTAGATTCTATGATGGAATTATATGAAACAGGAGTAATAACAAATGCTAAAAAATCCTTGAAAAAAGGTAAATTTATATGTACATTTGCAATGGGTAGTAGAAAACTCTATGATTGGTTAGACGAAAATGTTGCAGTTGATTTTGAAAGAGGATGTTGGGTTAATAATCCTGCTGTTATCTCACAAAATTGCAAAATGGTATCTATTAACACATGTCTGATGGTTGATTTCACAGGTCAGGTTGCGAGTGAATCAATAGGTATTAATCAATATTCTGGAACAGGTGGTCAATCAGATACAGCTCAGGGTGCTGTGGCTGGATTCGATGGACTTGGTAAATCTATAATTGCATGTTATTCAACTGCAAAAGAAGGATTGGTGAGTACAATAGTTCCGACACTTCCAGAAGGAACTGCTGTTACTTTGCACAGGTCCTTTGTAGATAATATTGTCACTGAAAATGGTATTGCAAGGTTGAGAGGAAAGACTATCAAAGAAAGGACACTGGAGTTAATAAACGTAGCTTCTCCTAAATTTAGAGAAGAACTTATTGAAAAAGCAAAAAAAATGGGTTATATTTAAATTTAATTTGTTATTTAATAAATTTATTTTATATTATTATTAGTAGGAGGAATAAATGTCACATGTTTACATCATAGGTGCTTATAACACCAAATTTGGAAATTTTGTTCAAAAAAACAAAGAAACCGGAGAAATTACTGATACCAAATCTATCTATGATCTTATGATTGAAGCTGGAAAAGGAGCAATTAATGATGCTGGCATTTCAGCAGACGAAATCGATGGAGTTTGGGTTGGCTCATGCGCTCCAGGATTATTTGTCAATCAAGAACATCTGGCTGCTACAGCAGTTGAGATTGCACCTGAATCTTTTAGATTTAAACCTATGACAAGATGTGAAGATGCGTGTGCATCTGGTTCTGTCGCAATTTACGATGCAATTTATGCTATTGAATCAGGTAGAATAAATACAGCTCTAGTAGTTGGGGTTGAAAAGATGAATCTTTTAGATACTAAAGGTGTTACCCACGCGCTTGCAACTTGTTCTTTCTGGCCTGAAGAAGGAGCAAAAGGCATGACTTTCCCCGCCCTTTTTGCTGAATATGCTAAAGGATATCAGAAACAATACAATATTGATGCTGTTACTTTTGCAAAGATGCTTGCTGCTACTGCTGCTTTATGTTATAGAAATGGTCTTGATAATCCTCTAGCACACTTTGGAAAAGGTGGTCCATCAGATAAACTTGGATTGATTAGCGCTGATGCAATCCTAAATCTTCCACCAGAAAAAAATCCCATGATTTCTGATCCATTAAAACTTCATGATTGTTCATTAATTACTGATGGTGCTGCTGCTATAGTTATAACAAAAAAAGATTTAGCAATGATGAAAAAAGAAAAAGCAGTAAAAATCGCTGGTATTGGCCATGTTGTTGAGAGAATGGCTATTTCAGTAAGACCTCAGATGTATAAACTTGATGCTGCAAAACTAGCAGTTAAAAAAGCTACTGAGGAAGCTAAAATATCTTTTAAAGACATTAATATAGCAGAAGTTCACGATTGCTTTACAATTAATCAAATACTATGTACAGAAGCTCTTGGTTTTTCTGAAGATGGAAAAGCTGGTTACGATTATTTAAACGGAAGATTTGGACCAGACGATAAGGTTTCTATAAATCTTTCAGGTGGATTAAAAGCTAAAGGACACCCTGTTGGAGCAACCGGTGTTTCTATGCATGCTCTTTTGTACAAGCAACTTATCGGTCAACCAATAGGAGTAACCCAAAAAACAAAGCCAAATATTGCTGCAACCTTAAATGTTGGAGGAAGTGCTGTTACAAATTGCGTAAGCATCTTGATAAAAGAGTAATTTTCTTTAAATAATATTAAATATTAGTAAAAAAAATAGGGGCTATCCTATCTATAATAGGTAACCCCTATTATTTTAAAATCTTTAGTTTTATCCCATATAAAAGGTATAAGTAATCCCAATACCTAGTTTAAATGAATTTAAAACTAATCCCATACCATTTGCTATAATATCAGCTATAATTGCTGCAATAAAATTATCTGCTTCTACTTCTATGACTGGAAATGATGTAAATATCATACCTAACATTAAATTAATGTTTAATGCTCCTTTTTCGGTTTCAAACATTATTAAATCGAGTCTTATGCCAAGATATGGAGTGACTGTATTTTCAATATCAATCATTCCTTCTTTGTTCGATTCTATTAAATTATATGTTATCCCGCCTTCAAAATATAGTCTTCTTAATGCAAGTCTTAAAAAGGCAGTCAGGTACAAATCATTATAATTCAAATTATACAGGGTATCTAGTCCTCCACCAATCCCAAACCATCCACCAAAATATCTTAAATAAGATATATCAACTAAAATATTATTAGGAGTAATTAAAGATGGAGTATAACTAAGACCAACGCTCAAAAAAGAGCCTTCAAACGTCTGTTGAGCAAAAGTGATTTTTGTTGCTAAAAAGATTAAAAGAATTAATAATAAAAATATTAATATAAAAGATAGTTTTTTCATTTTTATCTCCTATCCTTTTCTATTAATTAAATAGCACAATCAAAACTAAAAATCACTTTAATGTTCCAGTCTCAATTATTTTATCATGTACTCCTATTATTTCTTTTGGTCTTTTAGGTAATATTTTATTAATTTCATCAATTAAAAGATAATTTCCAAAGCTATATTTTAATATCTGGCTCAGTTGAGTTCTGATTTTTAATTTTATTTTTTGATTATATGGAGTATAGCCATTGAAAGTTGATACTTTATCAAAGCTAATATTTGCTATGTCTTTTATAAAAATTTGAGAATTCTCGGGCAAAGTAAATGACCAGAAGTTTGAATATATTTCAATTTCATATTCTTTGAATTTTTTGTTTTGATTGTAACTAATTATTTTGAAAAACTCATATTTAGGAAATTGTACTTCCTTTATTTCAGAAATAGAATAATAATTCGCATTTAATATTGGAGTCCCTAAAGAAATAATAGATTTATGCCAGGGATTATTTGAATATTTTATTTCGTTTGCAGAAATTAGAATAGATAATTGAGAAGTATCATCATTTTTTTGTATTGATATTGAACTTAACATTGGTTTTTGTTCATTAAAATCTAAATTTAACAATATAAATACCATAAGTACTACTATCATTAAAATTAGAAAAGAAGCCACTATCCTTCTATCATATAAAGCAATTTTCTTATAATTACCTGCAAAAAAAAGAACAATAGAAAATAAACCAATAAAGGTTAAAGTAATATTTTTTAATCCAAGAGCGACATAAGATAAATAAGCAAAAGGAATTCCGATAGATATAGGAATTATAAGATAAGAAAAATGTAATAGATAATATATTTTTTCTTCCCATTTTTTTATTTTGGTTTCAAAAATAATTTTGGTAAATTCAATAAGAAAAAAGGCAATAGTATTTACTAAAAATATAATAGAAATTCCAGGTATAATTTTTAAAAAAACAAATGTAAGAATCAGTGTTAACATCATTGAAGCTATATAAAATGAATTATAATCTATTAATTTTGTAAACTTATTGACTAATAAATGTAATATCAAAAATGAAAAACAATAAGCAATCAAAAAGAATAAAAATTCATGATAAGGATTGACAAAGTATAAATTTAATACCGGGAATACTAGATATAAAATAAATCTTGTTATAAATAAAAATAATCCTGTCAAAACAAATAAGATTAAGTTCTGAAGTACCGAAATAAAGAAAGATTTTATTGTAAATCTCTTTTTAATAAATGATAGTATCATTAAAATTAAAAATATAATTGTCAATACCATTAAAAAAATGAAAAATGAAACTTTATTGAATATAATTAATCTTCCAAATACTGTAAAATATATGAAAGCAGAGTTTTTGCTTTTAGTATTAACATTAAATTTATAATTTTTGAATGCATTTAAAAAATTCTTAATTTTAAGATTTGTTTCAAAAAAGGAATTATTACTTAAATTTTCTATATTATCCAATGGGTTATGATATACTATAGAATTCTGGATAAATGCAAAATTTAAACCATTAATCTTTTTATTTAAAAAAACTGAAAAGTCTGTACTATTTGGCATTCTTTCATATATATCATTTGCATAAGAAAAACCTATCAATTTTTTATCATATTTTGAATATTGTTTTATTATATCACCATTATTATCATTTGATTGAAATAAAATTGATTTACCTTGATTTCCTCTTGCTTCAAGATTAAGAATTACTTTGATTGTTTCAATATTTTTGTAATTCTTTACGAAATAGTCTGCTCCTAATAGTCCTATCTCTTCAGCATCTGTAAAAAGAAAAATAATAGTGTTTGATGGGATATTCCCCTTTTTAATTTCAGAAGCAATAGTTTCAAAATATGCAAGTGAAGATGAAACAGCAACAGAATCATCTGCTGCACCAGGTCCATATGGAACAGAATCATAATGGCATACTAAGCATATTTTATCATCTGTTTTACCAGGTAATTCGACATATATATTTTCAACTATTGCAAATATTTTTTTAGATGACCATAATTCACTTATAATAGGCCCTTTTTGCAAAAAAGGATTATAGCCATTCTTTTCAATTACAGAAATTATATATTCTTGTGTTTTTTCTTTTTCAACACTTCCATAATAATGAGAATTTGAAGCTATGTTTTTTAAATGAAAATTACTTTTTTCAAAAATTTCTTTATCTTCCAGTTTATATTTATTGCTATTTTCTGGAATAAGTTGGAGGGTCGATATTAAAATTATTATAACTGCAATGATACAACCTAAAAGCCAATATGGATTAATCTTTTTTTCCATATAATCCTCTATTTCCAATATTTCTTGATTCTTTTTCCTAATTCTTTTCTGTATTTTTCAAAATCAGATATTGGATTTAATGCAATTCCCTCCTCACATGCAGCTTTTGCAACAGCTAATGCTTCATATTCAATAACTCTGGGGTCAAAAGGTTTTGGAACAATATAATCTGGTCCAAATTCAAAATGCTGCCCATTATATGCTTTTTCAACTATTTTAGGAACTGGTAGTTTTGCAAGCTCTGCTAGAGCATAAGAAGCAGCCAATTTCATTTTTTCAGATATTTTTGTAGCTCTAACATCAAGTGCTCCTCTGAAAATAAAAGGAAATCCAAGTACATTATTTATCTGATTTGGATAATCTGAACGACCAGTAGCCATTATAACATCATTTCTAGCTTCTTTAGCCCTTTCATATGTTATTTCAGGATCTGGGTTAGCCATGGCAAATACTATTGGTTGTTTATTCATGCTTTTAATCATAGTCTCACTTACACAATCTTTTACTGAAACTCCAACAAAAACATCAGCACCTTTCAATGCATCTTCTAAACTTCTCATAGAAGTATTAATGGCAAATTCCTCTTTTTCAGGTGTCATACCTTCTTTTCTTCCTTTATAAATAACACCTTTACTGTCACACATGATAATTTGTTCTTTCGATAATCCAAGTTTCAAAAAATGTTTTGCACAAGCTATACCAGCAGCTCCTGCGCCATTGAAAACTACTTTAATATTATCCATCTTTTTACCAGTAATAATCAAAGCATTAAGTAATCCTGCACCAGAAATTATGGCAGTACCATGTTGATCGTCATGAAAAATAGGTATAGAACATTTTTCAATAAGCTGTTGCTCTATATAAAAGCACTCGGGTGCCTTTATATCTTCAAGATTTACTCCTCCAAAAGTTGGTTCAAGAAGTTTGACAATTTCAATAATTTTTTCTGGATCATGAGTATCGATTTCAATATCTATAATATCAATATCTGCAAATCTTTTAAATAAAACACCTTTCCCTTCCATAACTGGTTTACTGGCAAGTGAACCTCTATCTCCAAGCCCTAAAATAGCGGTTCCATTAGAAATAACAGCGACAAGATTCCCTTTATTGGTATATTTATAAGCATTTAGTGGATCTCTTTCAATTTCAAGAACGGGATATGCGACACCAGGAGTATATGCCAAAGATAAATCAACTGCTGTCTTACATGGTTTTGTTAATAAAGTTGCGATTTTACCAGGATTATTAATTTCATGATATTTTAAACTTTCTTCTTTTAAATTTTTAATTATCTTTTTTCTCATAATTTCCTCTTATTCTGTTATTAATTGCTTTTTTATATTTCAGATTTTACTTATTTATTAAATTTTCTTTATATTATTTTTATTTTTCAATTTTAAAATTTTATCCTTTTTATAATTTTTATCCTTATTTATAATTTAGTTCTATGTTTTTTTCTAATATTATCTGTTTTATTATATAGTCATAATTCTTCAAATTTATTAAATATTTTCAATATTTTGTAACTTTTATTTTGAAACTTTTTTAAAATGGAAATTTAAAATTATTTAAATTATATTTCTCTATAAGTTCCTTTATTTGTTTTTGAAGGACAGTATCTATTGGTACTCCTTTACCTTTTCTATAAAGATAAGCATCATATTCTTTTTCACCAGCTGTCCATATTCTTTCTTGGTTTGGAGCTTTTTTAGAATTTCTTAGATTTCTCATTATATCACCAGAAGTCTTTTTAAAACTATCAAGATCAATGAAATTCTCTATATTTATTGCTATAAAAAAGTGACCTAATTTATAAGGAATTTTTTTACCATTTTCATCATAACCCAAAAGACTTTTTAAGAAAGAACCCTGAGCAAGTGCGCTGGATAGTACTTCTACAACTGTCGCATAACTATAACCTTTATAACCACCTCCATCTTCGCCTATTCCTCCAAGTGGAGTTAAGGCAGCTTTTCCTTTAATCAAATCTTCCAATACAATATTTGGATCAGTTTTAGATTCGCCATTTTCATCAATTACCCAACCTTTTGGCATTTCTTTTCCAAGTCTTGCATATACTTCAATTTTACCTCTTTGAGTTATTGAAGTTGCACAATCTATACAAAAAGGGAATTCTTCATCTGTAGGAAAAGCTATAGTCAAAGGATTAGTACCTAACATATTTTCTACTCCAAAAGTTGGTGCAATTGATGGTCTAGCATTTGTTCCTGTAATACCTATCATGCCACTTTTACTTGCCATTAAAGCATAATAACCCGCAATTCCATAATGATTTGAATTTCTTACAGCTACCATACCCATACCATACTTTTTTGCCTTATCGATGGCTATCTTCATAGATCTATAAGCTATTACTTGCCCCATTCCATTGTGTCCATCTATAACAGCTGTAGTAGGAGATTCTCTTACTATTTCAAAAGTTGTTTTTGGATTAATAATACCTTCATTAATTCTATCTATATAAATTGGTTTAAATCTTCCAATACCATGAGAATCTATACCTCTTTTATCTGAAGCTATAAGAACATCTGCACAAATTTTGGCATCTTCTTCGGGAACTCCAACTTTCTTAAAAACTTCAATCATAAAATCAGTAAGCAATTCAAAATCGACCCAGATGCAATCTTTATATAGCTCTTCATAATTCATATAATTTCTCCTAAAAAAATTAATTAATTGAAATTTAATATTAAAACCAAAAAATGCATTAAATTTTTATTTACTTTTTATCTTACTTTTGTTAATTTTTTTTTGCTATGTTGATTTTCAAAAACAATATTAATGTCCTTAGTATTTAAAAAGCGTTATTCCTTTTTTGATATTAAGAAAATAATACTATTAGTAAAAATGTTAATTTAAGGAGTATTTAAATGAAAGACAATGTTATTGTAAATCTTTCCAATAGGCATATTCACCTTTCGCAACAGGATATTGAAACGCTTTTTGGTAAAGGTTATCAATTAAAAAAAGTAAAAGATTTACTGCAACCAGGGCAATTTGCAGCAGAAGAATGTATTAAGCTAGTTGGTCCAAAGGGAGAATTTCCTAAAATTAGAATACTTGGACCTGCAAGAAATCAAAGTCAATGCGAAATAATGTATTCTGATGCCTTTATTTTAGGTATTGAACCTCCACCTGTAAGAGAATCGGGAGATTTAAAAGATTCTGCTCCAATGACAATAATTGGTCCTAAAGGTAAGATAGAATTAAAAGAAGGATTAATTATAGCGAAAAGACATATTCATCTTGATCCAAAAACAGCAGATGAAATAGGACTTAAAGATAAACAGATTGTTTCGATTGAAGTTGGAGTTGATGGAAGAAAAACAATATATAAAGATGTAGTAATAAGAATAAAAGATTCGTTTTTACCAGAATGCCACCTGGATTTTGATGAAGGTAGCGCTGCAAGCATTAAAAATGGTGATACAATCAAAATAATTAAATAAATAGTCCAAGATTATTTATCTTATTCAAAACATATTTTATCTCAAATAATTAAATATCAGAAAATTCTCCTGGTTTTTTAAGCTGTATATTAAGCTGCTCTTTCATTACCAGGAGTTTTCTATTTTTAAATCCATATTTATTGATTAATTTAAGAATTAATTAAAAAAAATTCCATAACTTATTGTCTTTTTGAAACAAAATCATTATTATTATATTGCAGGATAATTATAAGAATTTTAATATGAATTTATTTCATTTATAACAAAGCAAATAATATTTAGGAGATAATTATGGCTAAATATGTTATTATTGGTGGAGTGGCAGGTGGCGCAACTACTGCTGCAAGACTTAGAAGAATTGATGAAAAATCTGAAATAGTGCTTTTTGAAAGAGGAGAATTTATCTCATATGCAAATTGTGGTCTACCTTATTATATTGGTAATACTATTAAAGAGTGGGATAATTTATTTGTCCAAACTCCTCAATCTTTTAATGCTAGATTCAATGTTGATGTTAGGATTAATCACGAAGTTACAGCCATTTTCCCTGAAAAAAAAGAAGTTTTTTATAAAAATTTAAATACAGGTGAAACAGGTTCAATGAAATATGATAAACTTGTCTTATCGCCAGGTGCTGAACCATTCAAACCCCCTCTACCAGGAATAGATAATCCTAAGATATTTACACTTCGAAATCCAAAAGATACAGTAAATATAAAAAATTATATTAAAGAAAGAAGTATTAAAAAAGCTGTTATTGTAGGAGCTGGCTTCATTGGACTTGAAATGGCTGAAAATTTACATAATCTTGGATTGATGGTAACACTTGTAGAAATGGCTCCTCAGGTTATGCCTTTAGTTGACTTTGAAATTGCCTCTGAGATACATCAACATTTAAAAACCAAAGGTGTTGAATTCTACTTAAATGATTCTGTGGCAAGTTTCAATGATATTGAAAATAAAGTTACTATAAACTTAAAAAGTGGAAAATCAATATATGCCGATATGGTAATTCTTTCTATAGGGGTAAGACCAGAAATCAGTCTTGCAAAAAAGGCTGGATTAACAATTGGTCCAAGAGGTGGTATATCTGTAAACGAATACTTACAAACAAGTAATTCAGATATTTTTGCCATAGGTGATGCTATAGAAGGAAAACATTTGCTTTTAGATGAAAATATGCCTATCCCATTAGCAGGACCTGCAAATAAACAGGGTAGAATTGTAGCAGATAATATAGTTTTTGGAAATAATAAAAAATATATAGGTTCTGTTGGAACATCTATTGCAAAAGTTTTTGATCTTACAGTAGCATCAACTGGTCTTTCTGAAAAGATGATAAAACAAAAAGGAATTATTTGCGATAAAGTCATAATACATGCTTCATCTCATGCAGGATATTATCCTGGTGCTCTTCCTATGACTATTAAAATATTATTTGACAAACAAAACAAAAAAATACTTGGTGGACAGATAGTAGGCTATGAAGGAGTAGATAAGAGAATAGATGTAATCGCAGCATTAATATTGGAAAATGGGACTATAGAAGATATGCAAAATTTTGAACATGCATATGCACCACCATACTCTTCAGCTAAAGATCCAATCAATATTGCGGGTTTTGTTGCTGAAAATATTTTAAAGGGTTCATTAAAACAGATTCATTGGGATCAATTACTTGAAATGGATAAGAATTCAATATTTCTATTAGATGTAAGAACAAACGAAGAATATCAACTTGGAACAATTCCTGGTTCAATGAATATACCAGTAGATGAACTTAGAAAAAATTTATATAAAATACCCAAAGATAAAAAGGTCATTGTTTTCTGTGGTGTTGGTCTTAGAGGTTATGTTGCTTATAGAATATTGGCTCAAAATGGTTTTGAAAACATATATAATCTTGCTGGTGGCTACAAGACATATGAGCATGTAACTCAAAAACAATCGAATGAAGATATCTTCGAAAAAGACTATATTGGCAAAGATGATATAATCTATCAATCAAATCCTGATAATCAAGTTAAACAATTTAACTCTTCATCTTTTGATAATAAAGAAATGCTCTCAGTTGATGCATGTGGTTTGCAATGCCCTGGTCCTATACTAAAACTTAAAACGACATTCGATAAATTAAACCCAGGTCAGATTGTCGAAGTTAAAGCAACAGATCCTGGATTTAAAAAAGATGTAGCAGCATGGGTAAATCTTACCAAAAATTCTTTAATTTCAATTGCTGAAGATTCTGGAATAATCACTGCAAAAATTCAAAAAGGATTTGATTCAAAATTTCCAACAGTATCTGAATCTTTATCAAAAAAAGATATTACTAATAGTCTTAATGATTCTACAATAATTGTTTTTTCTGATGATATGGACAAAGCCCTTGCTTCATTTGTTTTAGCATTAGGTGCTGCTAGTACTGGTAGAAAGGTTACCATGTTTTTTACATTCTGGGGTTTATCTGTTATAAAGAAAAGAAAAAAAGCAAAAGTAAAGAAAGATTTTATGGGAAAAATGTTTTCAATGATGCTCCCTAAAAATTCAGGACAATTAAAATTATCAAAATTAAATATGTTAAATATGGGTCCTCTTATGATGAAGCTTAGAATGAAACAGAAGAATGTTGAACAATTAGATAATATGATTCAACAGGCAATAGAAGCGGGAATAACTTTTGTTGCCTGTCAAATGTCTATGGATATTATGGGAGTAAAAAAAGAAGAATTACTTGATAATGCAAAAATTGGAGGTGTAGCAACCTACATGGAAGCTGCTGCGACAAGTTCTCTTAATCTTTTTATTTAAAATTTTAAAAATATTAGTTTTCTTGATAATTAAATATTTTAAATCCAGAACAGATAAATTTTATTAATTAAAATATATAAAAAGATTATGAGGTTTTTTTATTATTAAAGTAAAATTTTAAATAAACCAATTCAAATGCTTTTTTAAATGATAAATTTATGTCATAAAATTCCTTAGTATATAGATAATTTAAATTTAAAACCTGAAGATAAAATTTATCATATACAGGTATTTCAAATTTCAATTTTTTTGTTATTAAATTTTCATTTTCAAAATGAATTTTTTTATAACCCTGTTTTTTCAATTCTTTACAATAAGAAAAAACTAATGAGTGATCTTTATTTCTTTTTAGCGAATATGCAAAAAGTCTACAGAGAGCTGGTCTAAAATAATAAATTGAGCATCCCCAACTTTCCCTTTTTTTATTATAAAAAACACATCTTGAAAAATACTTATCTTCAAAAATTAATTGTTTTAAATTTGAAATAATATCAGTATTTTCAAATAATGAATTTAAAATACTGGTAGAATAAATATCTTTGATGGGTTTTTCAGTTGAATTTGAATTTTCTAAAATTGGTTTTTCAAAAAGAATTTTATAAAAAAGTAGTGCAGTAGGAAGCATCTCAAATACAGTAGTTTGAATATTATCAACATTTGTATCACAACAATTATTGCAAAAAGAAGGACAATCTATATTAAGATAGTGTTTTAAAGCTAAAAAACTTTTTTCCCAATATTCATAAATATCTAATAAATAATCTAGATTTTCAAACAAATTAAGTTTTAATAATTTTTTTAAATCCATAGTCAAATCGAAACTAGTACTGAATTTAAAATATTTTAAAATTTAAGGCAAATAAAACATTGAAAAATTTCTAAATATTTTTAGGAAAATTTCAAGTATTTAATGTTAATTTAATATTTTTTGAATCATGCTTATATCTTAATCAAGTATTTCTATGTTTAATGAAGATATTTTTATATTATTCTCACTTTAATAACTTTCATATTTTATTTTAACCGCAAAGTTTCAATTTTTGATGGGTAAAATAATTTTATTCTGTTGAGTCACTTTAAAATTTAACACATAATTTAAAAAATGAAACTTTGCAC
>CAYVTU010000023.1:0-31967 GCA_964454835.1 uncultured Brachyspira sp. | reverse complement strand
GTATATGACAAACGAGTTAAAAAGATTATGTATTAATATGAAAGAATTAAAAAAACTAAAAAATTGGAGGATTGATTTTATGAAAAGAAGTATTATTATTTTAGTAGCTTTGATTGTTTTATGTGCAATGCCAGTGTTAGCTTCAACACCTGAGTAGGAAAATGCACCATTAGCAAGTGAAGATGAATTGTTTTTAGGGGAAATGAGTCAGTTGAGAGAAGAGGAGTTGATAAATATTATAGGAAATGCTAATAGTAGTATAACTGATGATGCATCAAATATTACAATAACAGGTGGCTCTGCTACTCAAAGTGGTAGTATTACTATTGGAGGAGGATCATCAACTAGTGGACCTAGTGTAACAGTAAGCGCTAGTTCAAATTACAATGATGGTTACACTTGGTATACTGATCCTGCGACAGGGATAACTACATATACTTATGTATGGACTTCAAATGGAACAGTATATTCAACTACATGGCAAGTAAATAATAACGCTGGGAATTATCCTTCTGCTTCAACAAACACACATACTAGTGGTTATCTTGATGCTGGTGCTTCAAGGATTATATAGAATTAAAATTTTTAATAAAAATTTTTTATGTAGGATAGTGTTTTAGAAATTTATATAGAATAAAATACTATCCTACTTTTAATTAAAATATTTTTGTTTTTAGCAAAAATGAAAATTAGAATCCTTTTTATTATTTTAATTTTATTGTGTTTTTCTATTATTTTAATTAGTTTATATAGTTTTTATTCAGAAAATATTAAAATGATAGATGATTTAAAAAATGAAATTAATATTTTTATACCATATATTTATAATAATTATTACGAAATTTCAGACTTATACTCTATATTAATTAAATCAAATAAAATTTATTTAGGAACACATTTTCAAATAACTAATTCAATAACTGGTTGGAATGGAAATATAAAATATAAATTTATGAGTTTTTATATAATAAAAAAAATAATTTTTAAAGATCAATATGTTTTTATAAATTATTTAATTAATAATAAAAACTTTTATGTAATTTATAAAATAAAAAATATTTTTATTTTATTTCCAAACTCAATATCATATAATTTTCAAGATATATTTTTTATTCATTTTTCAGATTTTTTTAGAAGATCTAAATATAATATAAATTTATTACCAAGGATTAATGAAAATGATTAACCTTGATGGAATTAATTTAATATTTTTTACAATTATTATATTTATATTTTTTATTTACCTAATTAACAGATATATAAAAGTAGAGAAAATTAAATTTATAATAGAAAAAATTGTCAATTTAATTATTATTTTAATAATATCATTTTTTGTTATTAAATTTAATAATTTACATTTTTATCAACTAAATAAAAAAGATATATTCCATAACATTTTAATTATTCTATATTTATTTTTTATTTATCTTATATATTTCATTGTTATTAATGACTACAATGAAGATATAAAAATTTTATTTTTACTTTTTATTATATTTTATTTACTATCAATAATTCTTAATTTTTGTAGCAGTAATTCTTTAAAAAACTCAATACCCATAATTTTACATATATCTATTTTATATATATATTTCAATTCTAATAAAACAAATATTGTCATTTATAAAAAAAGTTTTAGAAACATGTTTCTTACTATTTTTGTCCTATTTTTTATTTATTTAATATTCTTTATTTATTCTTATTATAATTATTTAACAAAAATTAAAACAGATAATTTTATAGGAATTATAACTAAAGATTTAATATTTGATAAAAAATATAATTATATTTATAACTTTGGGTTTAAAGCTATAATAATTGCACCTTTAGTTGAAGAATTACTATACAGAAAAATTTTTTACGATTATTTTTTGAAGAATAGCAAATTAAATAAATTTATATGGATACTTATTATTATCCTAAATACAATTTTATTTTATATTATTCATATAAATAAAAATTATTTTATCATTTTTTTTTCATTATTGACTACTATAATTTATTTAAAATATAAGAAATTTGAATATTGTTCAATACTACATTCGTTATATAATCTTTTAGTATTGATATTTTACCCTCCCTATTAATTAAAATAAATCTAATCATAATATAACTATCATAAAAAACATTAGAAAATAGTATAAAAAGTTTTGAAAAATTATTTTGCTGGTAAATATTTTATTATTATAATTATTATGTTTATTTTAAATTGAAGGAAAGTATTTCCTCAAACACCATTTCCACATGCGTCTCCATACTATTATGTCCCGCATTATCTATTATGAAAAGATTTTTTTCTTTAATCTTATCTATTAATTTCATAGAGTTTTTTAGTGGTACAATCTGATCTTTTTTACCCCATATGAGAAGAAGCTTGAGAGAAAGTTTATCTAAAAGTTTTGGTGGATCAAAATTTGAATCCTCAGCAGTATCTAACATATACATCACATATTCAAATGTCTTTGGTATTAAAAGAGGTTTTAAATAATTTTCGATTTCAAACTCTTCGGGTTTTCTAAAATATACTTTTTCAAGAAACTTAGCTAAATTATCCCTTTTGAGAATTGATGAAACATATAGATATAATAGTAGGTTAAAAGGTGGTAATTTTGTAAAAATGGAAGATGGTTTTGAGCTAAAAAAGGAAGGAGATATTAGACTTAGGTTGCCAACAAGATTTTTATATTTGTAAGAAAAAACTACTAAAATCCTGCCTGCCATCGAATGACCAACAATATTCCATTTTGCAGGATAATCTTTTATTATTGTATCAACGATTTCTTTGTTTATGTTATGTAAAGCGTTATTTTGAGCTAAAAATTGATTATCAAACTGAAGCAAAAAGTTATTGATTAAATCGGCAAAGCAATTTGAATTCAACTTCAATTTTACCCTCTCGCTATAGCCAAAGTTGGGTAAATCCATAGCAACAACAAGAAAGCCAGATCTTGCAAGAAGTGGTGCAAGTCTATTAAATGAAAAGCTGCTACCTGCAAAACCATGGACAAGCAAAAATTTTCCTTTAATTTTATTTTCAACCGAAATATTTTCTGGCAAAAATAGCTGATAATGTATCTTGATTGAATCAATATTTATATTCGAGTTAAAAGTTTCATATTGAGAATATTCCAAATCGGGATATTTATTTTCATTTATTGTAAAATTTATTTTGTTAATTGTGTTTAATTCGATAACAGATTTAGGTATTTTCACATCGATATAAAAACTGTTACTATAAGGATTTGAGGTCTGATAATTTATAATTTGTGAGTTTATACTAGAACAAGACATAAAAGTGAAGATTAAAAACAATACAAAAATTAATATAAAAATCCTAAAAAATTTAAATTTAAGGATATCTTTAAAAATTATTTTCATGTAGTTAATATAATCCAATATTAAAAAATTTAAATTATATATAACATTAAAGTTATAATTAAAATTAGAAATATAAAATTTAAATTAAAATTTGGAAAGATAATTAGCTTAATATCATCAAACTTGTAGATTCATATTTTTTAAGACCTCTTCCAAAAACAAATATTGCAAATAAAAACAATAAAATTGTCGAAATTGTTGAAATCAAAAATAGAGTACTATCGAAGTGAGTTATGACTCGCACTGGAATATATATGCCAAGTCCAACTGGAATAAAGGTAAAAAGCATTAGTTTTATTGGACCTGAGAAGAATTTTTCGGGATATGTTGAAAATGAAAGTATGGCATTGAAAATTGTTTCTTTTAATTGTTCAGAATTACCTATAAAAAAGGTAAGTGAAGAAAGTAAGATTAGTAATGATGCAAAAAAGATTGAAGCTAATACAATAAAATATGTGAAAAGCAGTATTGAAAGAAGATTTACGGGCAAAAACAGAATAAAGATAATATATCCATATATCAAATCTCCCCAGGCAGATATATCAGATAATGAAGTGCCGGCTAAAAATAAAGTATTTGCGGGGTAGAGCAAAAAATTATCGAGTTTTCCAGTAACTATGATATTTGCCAAATTTCGAAAACCACCAAAAACTGCATGCATCAGGCCAAAACTTGAGGCAGCTATTGCCCAAATTAGTACAATATTATTAAAATCTATCCCTTTTGCAGTAAAAGAAGACTTGAAATTGCCATACAGTAAATACCATAGCACTAAAAACGCGACATCATTAAGTATCATTCCGAAAACCTGCAGAAAAAAGGCTTTTTTATATTGCATCTGAGATTTTAAGTTCATTTTAACAAAGGTCCAAAGCAATCTAAGATAATATTTTATAGAAAATTTTTGTTTTTTTTCAAATCTTTTATCCATTTTTATTTTATCCTTTAAATAAATTTATAATTAAAATTTTTAATTATATTTTTTTATTAAATTTAGCCTCCCTGAATACTGACTCTTTTCATCCCCTTTGAGTAAAGAAAAGCTGCCAAAGATAAAACAAGACAGATATATAATATCTGAATGGAAAAACCAACTAAATATTCTTTTAAATTAAACATAACAGACATTTTTGCCGCAAAATAGTTCATATAAGTAAAAGGGAAATATTTGAATATTTTAAGTACAATTTTTGGGAAAAACTCAAGTGGAACAAAGAGTCCTCCAACTATAAATATAAACTTTTGATATACCCAGTATATTGGTGATGTTTCTTCTATATAAAAGGCAAACATTCCTATAAGTATTATAAAAGATAGGTTTAATAGTATTGCACCATAAATTATCGGAATACTTGCTAAAACAAACAAAAAGTTGATTGTCTTAAAACCACTTATAATAAAGGCACAGACAAATCCAATTACCATTGTAATAATTTGCTTAACAACTATTTCACCTAAACTTGAGCTTATATGATAAGAAATATATGAAATTGGGCGAAGAAGCTGATAAGCAACAGAACCATCTTTTATCTCAGAGGAAATTTTATTATGGACAAGAACCTTTGACATCTCGATAGACTCTGTTATGGCAAGATAGTATAAAAGCATAGGTAATGTAAAAGAAGCAAAACTTTCTTTTCCAGCCAAAAGAGTCTTATAGATAAAAGAAAAAATAATCAAGACAAATACTAGAAATATTCTAGAAAGTAAAAAATCTTTAATATAATAGGTATAGTTTTTTATAGATAAATAAGCCAGATACAGGTATTTCTTCATACTTTAATCCTTATTTTTTGATTCATTATATAATTCCGAAATAACTTCTTCTAATGGTATATCATCAATTGTTATATCTAAAATTGTATTTGTAGTTACAATATAATCGATGATATCTTTAATAGAGTTAATTTTGGTATCGACCTCAATTTTCGCCGAGTAGTCTTTTTGTTTTAGTACGTTTATTCCTTCAATTTGCTTAATATCAATTGGGTTTTCTGTTTTTACTGAAATTATTTTTTTCCCTAAATAGTTATATTTTAAAAATTTCATACTATTTTCAAATACAACTTTACCATTATTTATAATTATTACTCTATCGCAAAGTTTTTCTATATCACCTATATCATGCGAAGTAAGCAAAATTGTGACATTTTCTTCTTTATTCATCTTAATTATCAAATCTCTTATAACTTTTTTGATGACAACATCAAGCCCAATAGTTGGCTCGTCTAAAAAAAGAACTTTTGGGTTATGGATTAAAGATGCTGCAATTTCGCATTTTATCCTTTCCCCTAAGGATAGCCTTCTTACCTGACTATTCATAATTTCTTTAAGTTCGAAAAGTTCAACAAATTTTTCAATTCTTTGATTTAAAATATTTTTATCAATATCATAAAGCACACCTAAAAGTTTGAATGTTTCAATTGGAGGAAGATGCATCCAGAGTTGTGATTTTTGGCCAAAAACAGTTCCAATATGCCTCGCTAGTTTTTTTCTTTCTTTTGTTGGGTTATATCCAAGAACCGTTATAAAGCCTTCGGTTGGAGATAAAATTCCACTAAGCATCTTTATAGTTGTAGATTTTCCTGCGCCATTTGGACCAATAAATCCGAGAATTTCCCCCTTGGAAATATCAAAGCTTATATTATCCACAGCCTTTTTTTCTTTGACAAATTGTTTGGTCAAATTTTTTGCTTCAACGATTTTTTCAGTTTTTTGCTCATTCATTTTCAAATCCTTTTATTAAAAATTAATATTAAATAGAATTAAATAAGATTGTGGTTCAATAAAAAATGGGGCTACCAAAGGCAGCCCCTTTTTTTGAAAAACAAAAAATTTATTATTTGGAAGGAGGATAGAGTATTAACATATCCTTAGCCTTACCTGCTGCTGCCCAATCTGCTGGAATCACCGACCAGTTATTATAAATAAATGGAGCAATGACTCCTTTATAGTTTTCAATCCACTTCATAAGGTAATATCTTAAATCTTTAATTGTGGAGGATGTGACAAATTTGTAAGCTGTAAGATCTGCTTGAGAAATGCCCGCACCTTTAGTAAGATGTCCACCACCTCCCTGAGCCCTGTAAGAGTTAATTGCGACAGAATATGTGGCATTCATATCGAAAGCTTTTCCATCGGCCATTGAAACAATATTAACTCGTTGTCCAACAGGTTTTGAAACATCTACGGTATAGATAATACCAGCAGCTGAGTCATAGTTGTAGTACCTTGTAACTGTCAAAGCTGAGTTAGTTCTGGCGTCATATTTTATATTACCTTTATCATCGAGTTGAAATGCTATAATATGATCATCTGGTCCTTTCATTGTGGCAAACCAGCCTGCATAAGAGTATTCAAGTGCATCTTTTATCTGTTTACCGGTTAAATTCATAGTATAAAGGAAGTTTTCATATTGATAAAGGTTAAACATATCTCTTACATATAAAGTATTATCGGGTGAAACAGGTATTGTTGCATTGAAAGTTAAAGGTGCAGCAAAAGAAATCTGTGCAGCATTTAAGCCATACTCTGGTTTACTTGTAAGCTCAAGCTGGATTCTATGAATTAAATCAACAAAAGCAGATGGACCAAACATTGAATCCTTTGAACTAATTTTTTCCGACATCTTACCAATAGGTCTTGAAACATATGCTTTAACCTTGTTAAAAGCATCTTCAAATTGTTTTAAGAAAGTTTCATCTGGTTTATATTCTTCAACATTGACAAGTTTACCATTAACCTGTTTTTCCCATGCTTTTTTATCTTTATTCCACTTCATTAAAATCTGAACGACTGGAACCTTTCTTGCTGCATTTAATGCACCATATATAGGGACAACTTTACCTTCGGGATTTAAGACTTCTTTTCCGCCAAGACCTTTTCCTTCCCAACCTGCATGGTCGTGTCCAACAAAGATGATGTCAAAGCCCGATACTCTTTCAGCTACAAGTTGAGCTGCATTTTCATTATTTGGTGTATCTGCTTTTTCACCACCATAAGTATAATCAACACCTGCATGGAAAAGCCCGACTATTAAATCAGGTTTTTCTTTTTCTTTAATTACCTTTATCCATTTTTGTGCTGAAACAACCATGTCTTCAAAGATCATGCCTTCCCAGAACTTTGAAGGGAGCCAGGATGGAATCTTTGGTGTAATTAATCCCAATACTGCGATTTTTATTCCGCCTCTTGTAATTATTGTATAAGGCTTAAAATATGGATTTCCATCTGGTTTTACAGCATTTGCAGCGAGTGCTGGGAAAGAAAATTCTTTAATCATCTTATCATAAACAGGATGCCCCGCTTCAATATCATGGTTTCCCATTACCATAGCATCATATTTCATATAGTTCATAACTTGAGCAACAATATGAGTCTCATTTGATACTTCAAAATTATAATAGTAAACAGTTGGTTGACCCTGTAAAATATCACCATCATCAAGTAAAACAATATTATTATCTTTAATAGTTTTTTGTTCATTTACTATTGTCGCTACTTGTGCTAATGATGTTTTTGTGGACCTATCATTTATAAAATCGTAAGGGAAGATAGTTCCATGTATATCAGATGTTTCTATGAATGTAAGTTGCAGTGGTTTTTCCACATATTGCATATATGGATTAGAGGTGCATGCAAATAATATAGTAAATATTAAAATTAACGAAATTACTGCTATAATTTTTAGCTTTTTCATAAAATCTCCTTTAATTTTATGGAGACCAATTATAAAACATATAAGACACTCAAAAAGACATTAGTCTTTATGTGTGTTTAAAGTTAAAAAATGTTGAAAAATGAATCTAATAAATTAAGCTGCTAAGCCAAAAAGATTTCTGAAAAACATAGCTGTCTTTGTTCCAATTATTGTAATTCTGTTTTTAATAATTGGAGTCACCTGTTTAACTTTTTTAATGTATTCAATCATAATATCTCTTTGCATCATAGATGTATCATAATTAGCTATTGCCTTTTTGAAAGCAACATAGCCATCACCACCAGTAGCCATATAGGAGTTTGTTGCAATTTTATATATCGCATTTGGATCTATTGGTTTTCCGCCAACTAAAATGTTTTCACATATTCCTTTTTCGTAGTTAATGGTAAAGGAAACCCCATCAGATACTTGTGGGAAAGCACCTTTTCCTTGAGGAATTGTCGCAATATAGTTGAATAGTTCGATTAAATCGGAACCTTTCATAGTAAGGACAACTAAAGTATTGGAGAAAGGTAAAATTGTATAAATTGTCTTTTTGGTAATTTTGCCTTTTGGTAAATCTGCTCTAATTCCACCACCATTGTTAATGGCAAAAGCGACGCCAAGTGGTTTAACATAGTCAAGCATAGCATCCGCAACTAAATCTCCAATAGCTGTTTCAGCTTTTCTTGATTCTGCATTTGGGAAAGTATCGAGTGCTTCACCAATTTCTTCAGATAAGATCTGTTCAACTTTCGCCTTATATGGAGTAATAAGCTCTAATATTTTTGCATCTTCTTTTATTTCTGTTTCAATAAATCCCATCTTTCCATCTGCCTTCTTTTCTTGAAGATTAACAGGGATTGCCTTCCAATTAAAAGAAGTGATTTTTTTCTTTTCAACCGTTATTTCTGCTTTTCCAACATAAAGACCCCATTGATAAGCCTGAACAATAGGAGTTCCATTTATAACAACAGGTTCTTTAACAAAAGTATGTGAATGTCCATCAATAATTAAATCGATGCCAGGAACTTCTTTTGCAAGAATTTTTGAACCATAACTATCATACATACCAAGATGTCCAAGTACTATAACAATATCTGCTTTTTTCTTTAATTCTGGAACAAATTTTTTAGCAACGGCAATCTCATCTTCTATGATAAGATCACCAACAATTTGAGGATTTCCAACTGTTTTAATCTCGGTTGTAGATAAACCAAGAATAGCAACTTTTAAACCTTTAAATTCTTTGATAATATAAGGTTGGCCAACATATTTACCATCTTTATATTTAATGTTTGCAGATAAGAATGGGAATTTTGCATCTTTCATCTGTTTTTGTAAAACAGAAAGTGAGTTATCAAATTCATGGTTACCTAAAGTTAAAGCATCATAACCTATGTAGTTGTAACCAAGAATATCTGGTTCAGCGTTAAAAAAGGTTGATTCTGATTCTCCAGTATTTAAATCACCTGCATCTAAAACCAAAACATTTTCATTTTCGGCTCTTACCTGGTTAACAAGAGTCGCTCGTGCAGCAAGCCCACCTACACCTACCATAGGATAGTTATCAAATTTTAATGGGTGTCCGTGATGGTCGTTTGTGTGTAAAATAACTAACTTTACCGGACCTTTAGGTCCAAAGCTTAAAGTAGAACAACTAAATAAGAAAATAAATGTGAGTGTTATGAAGAGTATTGTTAGAGTTTTCTTCATGTTTCCTCCTTATAATCCTGTAAAAATATAGTATAATTTTTTTTATTTTTTGCAATATTTTTGAAAATTTAAATATTAAAATAAAAATTTGAAAATTTTTCAATCATATCTTACGATAAATAAGTAAGAAAATATTAAAATTATCCTAAAATTTTGTTATTATTATAAAAACATTTCAAATTATTAAATTGCATTTTTAGAAAAAAAATATTGAAAAATAATTTGAAAATAAATATCATATTGAGGAAAAAATATGTTGTTAAAATTTTATGGTGTAAGAGGAAGCTATCCTGTTCCAGGAAAAGATACTGTTAAATATGGTGGAAATACTACCTGTGTAACTATCACCAAAGAAATTGGTGGGAAAACTGTAAGAATAATACTTGACTCTGGTTCAGGAATAGTTCAGCTTGGTAAAGATATTATGAAAAACTGGAAAAATGAAGTTCAACCAATAACAATGCTTTTTACTCATCTTCACCCCGATCATACGACCGAGTTTCCATTTTTTGCGCCAAATTTTCTTCCTGCTACAATATTAAATCTTTATGGAATGCAAGCTTTAAAAATGCATGTGGGAAAAATCTTAGAAAGAAATATGCTGCCACCAAATTTTCCAATAGAATATAAAGATCTAAAAAGCCAGCGAAATCATTTCATTATTAAGGATAATTCGAATATTCAAGTTAAATATGAGGATAAAGATATATTTCAAATAAAGGCTATGCAATCTTTTGCTCCATCGCATCCTCAGCAAGGAGCAATTTACTATAGGATTACCGATTGTGAAAAGGGAAGCTCTATAGCCTGTATATGGGATATTGAATCTAAAATTGGTGGAGATAAGGCAGTAATAAACTTTTCAAAAGATTGTGATGTAATGATCCATGATACTCAATATTTAAAAGAAGAGTATGAATCAGATAAGATGATTGTCCAAGGATTTGGTCATTCAACTTTCGATATGGCTTTGGAAAATGCAACTCAGGCAAATATTAAAAGAATGCTTATATGTACTCATTTTAACCCAAATCATACAGATAAAATTCTTGATAATATTCAAGAGCAAATGGATAACAAGAATCTTCCATTCAAGGTAAAACTAGCTTATGAAGGTTTTGAATTAGAAGTTTAGTTTTCAAATTCCTCAAAAGTAGATGTGTTTTTATCAATTTTTTTCATAAATTTGATGCTTTCATCTTCTTCATATTTCAATATTTCTTTTTCAGTTAAAAGAGTCTTTATCTTTAATAGATATACTTTTCCACTATCCGTAAGAAAATAAATTCTTCTTGCATAATTTTTTTCGATATCCTGCGATATTATTGGAATATTTTCATTTTTCAAGTAGTTTAATGCAAATTCTATATTGGATTTTGATATATATTTTGCTGATTCAGTTTGTGAAATATTAGCTCCACCAAAAATTTTAGCTTTGATTTCTTTTTTTTTCGCACCTTTTTTTAACATGTCATTTAACATGAATTCCATTGCCCAAAAACCATATTTTTCAAGTTCAAATTTTTTATATGGATCTGCTATATTCCCTGTAAATGGCAACATAAAATGATTCATTGCTCCTATTTTTGTATTTTCATCAAAAAGACAGACTGAAACGCAACTTCCTAAAACAGTTGAAATGCATAAAGGTTCGCCTGAAACAAAATATTCTCCAAGGTTTAAGAATTTTTTTGAATAATTTTTTAATAAAATATTTAATTGAAATTGTTTTTGAATTTGAAAGTTCTTATTCTCATAATTTATACTATAATTTCTAATTGAATTGATTTTTTTGTCTTTTTCAATTAAATTTTTTTTGATATAGATATGATTTTTTAAAAGTTGAAGTTCCGTATCTTTATTAAATAGATTCTCAGAAGTTCCCAGAACAAGATATCCATTCTCTTTAATTACAGATGATATTTTTTTAGTTACAATATTTTTAATTTCAACAGGAAAATATATTAAGACATTTTTTAAGAATACAAAATCAAAATTTTTATTAAATTTAAAAGGTTCCACAAGATTAATTTTAGCAAAGGTTATAGGTTTTTTAATTTCAGGTGAAACAAAAAAACCTTCCCTGTCATTTAATCCTCCTTTATAAAAGTACTTATCAATTAAAGTTTTATCGATATTTTTGATTTCTTGATATGTAAAAAATCCAGTATTGGCTGCTTTTAATAAATCTGTATTTATATCTGATGCTAGTATTTTTATGTTAAAATCATCTATTTTGCTTCCAAATAATTCTCTTAAAATTATTGAAATTGTATATGGTTCATATCCTTTTGAACATGCAGCTGACCATATGTGTATATATTTTTTTTGATGAAATTCTGGCTTAGCTATATAATCTGAAATATAATCAATTAATAATTTTTCGATTTCTTTCCACTGTTTTTCATCTCTAAAAAAAGATGATTCACCTGTTGTTAGTGAAATTAAAGCATTAAATAATTCCTCTTCATTTTCCTTTATGTAATTAAGATATTTTTCATAACTATTAATTTGAAGTTCTTTTAATCTTCTATTAATTCGATTTTTTACGAAGTGGACTTTTGAATTATCTAAACTTATTCCATATTCTTCAAAAATTTTATTTTGAAATAGTTTAAATAATTCATCAGGTAAATGAGTATTGAGTAAATTAAATATTTCCATAAATTATTTTTAAATTAACATATTTTCTAATTCTAATATCATAATAATGTTATCTTTATAATTATAGACTGCCTTGATTATCTTTTTTTCTATAGCTGAGAGCATCTCAATATTTTTATTAATCTTATTTTCTTCAAAAGGCACTATATCGATAATGTTATCTGTTAAAATACCAAAAAGATTATTATTATTGTTGACAATAATTACGATTGAATGTTTGTTATATTGAGGTATAGATTGCTCCTTTATTCTTTTTTTTAAATTAATTACAGGGATCGTTATTCCTCTATAATTTATCATGCCTTCTATGAATTTAAAACTATCGGGTAAAGATGTTATTTTTTTATATTCTGTAAATTCCTGAATAAAGTTTACAGAGATTGAGAAAAATTTATCTGATACCTGAAAAATAGTATATTGGTTTTTATCTGTTATATAATTTAGATTTTCAAGAATTTTCTTTGTAAAATCTTCATCTTTATCTATAAAGCTATTCATCATTACCTCTGTTTATATCAAAACTCTTCATAGTTATTAAATTCATCTTGTTTATTTATTTCCTCACTCATATCATGATTTTTAATTTTATCTTTTATATTAATAATGCTATTATTTATTTCCATATTTTTATTTGATTCATAGGTTTTTTTATCATTATTTTTTACTAATTTATTGCTTATATTATCTGAAAAGCTGTTTTGTTCATTTAGCGACATTTTAAAAAATGATATTAACTGTTTTAAGTTTTCAAAACTAGCGTACATGTTTTCAGATGTAGACGCGAGTTCTTCAGCAAAGGAGGCATTATCTTGAGTAATTTCATTGAGATTAATTACTGTGTTAGTAATCTGTTCAATTGTATTAAATTGTTCATTGAAAGAATTAGAAACTATACTTATGGAATCAATTGAATGATTTATATTTTCAAATAGGTTAGAAAAGTTTTTTTCAATTTCTTTTGAATTGCTATCTGTAAGGTTTATTTCATTAATAATATTTGAAATTAATTCCGTTATTTCTTTTGCAGATTTTGCAGATTTTTGAGAGAGATTTCTTATTTCAGCTGCAACTATCGCGAATCCTCTACCAGATTCTCCTGCTCTTGCTGCTTCAACTGCTGCATTTAAAGAAAGCAGGTTGGTTTGAAATGTCATCTCTGAAATAAATTCATTTATCTCATTAATTCTTTTTGTCATCGCAACAATATTTGAAATACTTTTTAATGTTGTTTCAATTACTAGCTTTCCATGCTTTGCAAGCTCAGAAATATTTTTGGAGTTCTGGTTAACATTGTTGAGTAAGTCTATGTTCTTTTTTATTGAGCTTGTAGCTTCTTCAACTATTGCTGCTGTTTCTTCAAGCGAATTGGCAGCAGATTCAGTCCTGTTTGAAAGCTCAATAGAAGTTCTTGATATATCTGAAGAAGTTTCAGAAAGCCGATCTATCAATCCCGAACTCTCAAAAATAATATTTTTAAGCTTTGAAAAAGATTCATTAAAATTATGTGATATTAACCCAATTTCATTTTTCCATCTTTCCTTCATATGTATTATACTATCTAGTTGCCCTTCTGCTAAATACTGTAAATTTTTATTTATTAAATTTAAGAATCTGAGTATCAAAAAGATTATTATTAACAATATTAAAGAAATTACAAAGATACTGATAAAGTTATTGAATAAAAATTTTTTAATAAACTGATTGAAGATATCATCTTTTATTAATCTTAAATGTACAATAAATAATTCTGTATTAAAAAAATTAATTTTTTTAATTGTAGCATCATAATTTTTGTTATTTATATTTGTCTTAACATTTTCAATCGATTCAGCATAATTTTTCGAAATTATTTGCCCATTAAAATTTATTAATTCATCAAATGTTATATCATTCTCTTTATTTGACATATAGATAAATTCGTTGATATTTCTATTATATATATAAACCACTTCAATATTATCGCTATAAGGAGCTAATGAAGATAAAATTGTCTCAATGTTATATTTTAGAATAAAAATATATTTTTTATTTTCAAAATTAATTGGAAAAAGGTAAAGATTATAGTAAGAACCATCTTTCGTATCTTTTGAAAAAAGAAAGATACTTGTTGAATAAATATTTTCAACTGAGATTCGTAAATTTAAATTCTGGAAAATTTCATTATAATTGTTGAAATTATTTACACTTTTATTTGAATTGTATAATATATTCCCATTATTATCTATAATCCAAAAATTGCTAAGATAAAAATAGTTTTTATTTTCTTTAATCAAATATTCTATCTGGTCATTATATTTTTGAGTTATTAGATCTTTAAGTAAATAATTTTTAGAAGTAATAAAATTTTTAATAAAAGATGCTTGATTATATTGATTTTGTAATGTATCAATTAAACTTTTTTGAATAACATTCAAGTATTTTACAGAAAATCTAAGGTTTGCATAAGTAGAATAATCTTTTACAAGATTGGTACTTTTTTTACTGCTTATATATGATACTGAAATAATAGAGAAAATTAGAAAAACTATTATAATAAAAATTATACTATTATAAAATTTTATTTTCATAGATGCTCCTTAACTGTAATTTCTTCTGGGTCTAAAATGAAACATATTTCGCCATTCCCAAGAATTGAGGTTCCACTGATTCCTTTTAGTTTTTGCGTATTCTTAAAAATAGAGTTGACTACAAGACTTTGTTGACCAATAATTTCATCACAATAATATGCTTTAAGTTTATTATTTATTTCTATTAACAAAAAAAGATTACTTTTTTGGTAATCAAAATCTGAGTTTTTATTGAAATTAAGACTTTCAAATATATTTATCATTCCCACATATTCATCTTTATATGACACAATATAATTATCATCATCAAGAAGTTTTTGAGTTTGTGAAAAAAATATATTCTTTATACTGGTAATTGGAATTGCAAAATAGATATTATTTATTGTGAAAATCATACAATCTATAACAGCAAGTATTAAAGGTAATTGCAAAGAAAAAGTAGTTCCTTTATCTATTTCTGAGATAATCTCAATTTTTCCATTTAATTTATTTAAACTTTCCTTTACAACATCAAGTCCGACACCTCTTCCAGAAATTTCAGATATTTCGTTTTTTGTAGAAAATCCAGGATAAAAAATAAAATTATATATATCATTTTCCTTTACATTTATGGCATCACTTTCATTTATAAGATTCATTGAAATAGCTTTTCTTAGTATAGCGTTTTTATCTATTCCTTTTCCATCATCAGATATTTCAACATAGGTATTACTCTTTTTCTTATATATTTTTAGTTTGATTTCACCATCTTCATTTTTATTTTTCTTCTTCCTTATTTCTGGTTCTTCTATACCATGGTCAACAGCATTTCTTAATAAATGTTCAATTGGTTCTAGAATATTATCTATTATTTGCTTATCAATCTCTTCTTCTAAACCATCAATAATAAATTTGACTTTTTTATTTAATTGTTTCGCAAGGTTTTCTATTTTTTTCTTTAATGGTATTAAATAATTTTTTACAGGAACCATCTTTAATTCTAAAACCTGTTGTTGAGACTCCAAGATCATCTTATGCAATCTTGAAGTAATATTCTTAATCTCATTAAAATTATCAAAATAATTGTTTTCAATATTATAAATTTGAATTGAAGATAATATCGAAATATCTTTAAATAAATTTATTAAGTTATCAATTTTGAAAGAATTAACTTTAATAAATGATTTTTCAATATCTTTAAACTCAATTAAATCAACATTTACTTGTTTGTTATTTGATTCTTCTTGTTTTTCTTTTTCAATAACAACATTTGTCTCTGAATATATATTAGTTATAATGTTTTCTTCTATTTTTGGCTTAATTTCATCTATTTTAAAATCATCTTTTTTATCAATATACAGGTAACCTTTATCTTCAAAATCAATAAATTCAAAAATTGCCTTAATTTCAACTATCGTTTTATTTGTTTTTATTTGTATTTCCCATTCAAGATAAAATTTGTTTGGTTTAAATTCAACTAATGAAAGATTATTTAATCTATCAAGAATAACTTTTGATTCATCTATTTCACAGAATTTTTTCAAATCGCGAATAAAAACCAAAGGATCTAACCCCTGGAAAAATATGTTTTCCGGTGGTCGATATTTTATTATAAAAATATTAGAAATTTTTTCTTTATCTGAGATCAGAGAATTGCATCTATCTATTAGTCTTTTTTTTATATCTTCAATTTGTGAAAAAGGTTCAATATTTATTTTTAAGTTTTCTGATACTTTTTTAAAAAGCTCAGCTAAAGAATAAATAAGATCTTTTACATTATCATCTACTTTTATATTGTCATTTCTTATTTCCTGAAATAAATTTTCAATAATATGAGAAAAATCTTTTATTTCTTCAAGACCCGCAAATCCAGCAGAACCTTTGATTGAATGAAATATTCTAAAAAGTGCATTAATTTCATCTTTGCTAAAAACATCATTAAAAAGAATTTCATCTATTTTATCAATATTTTCTTCAAATTCTTCGATAAAGATATGGAAAATTTGTTTTTGAAAATCATTTTGCATATTAAACCTATCTAACTAAAAATTTTTTAATAATCTCAATTAGTAGTTTTGGGTCAAAAGGTTTTATCATCCACACACTTGCTCCTGCTTTTTTACCTTCCATTTTCTTTGATTGTTCTGTCTCAGTCGTTAAAATTAATATTGGCGTAAATCTATAATTTTTAAGTTTTCTAACCTCTTTTGTTAAGCTTATTCCATCAATAAATGGCATATTTACATCTAAAATAAAAAAATCTATATTATTTGTTTTTTTTATTATTTCTAATGCTTCTTTTCCATCACTTGCTTCAATTACTTCGAAATTTTCTAAATTTAAAAAATATTTTAAAGATATTCTCACAGTATTAGAATCATCAGCAATCATAATCTTATATTTCATCAGGATTACCCCATATAATTTTCTAGATTTATAAAAGAATTTTCAAATTCTGATTTTATAATCTCATTAACATTCAAGAGTTTAATATTTATATTGTATTTTTTTAATATAGAATCGAGAAACAATATAATCTGAACAAAAGAGGAATCTACCCAGGTTATTTGTTCAAGATCAAGATAAATTGTTCTATCACTTTTTTCTATATTAATTTTGCCTGTATCATTTAATTCCTTTAATACTGGGATTTTTTTTAACAAATAATTATAAAAAAGTTCTATATTATTCACAGAAATATTGTTTTTAAATTTATCAAGTTTAATAACCATTATACTAAATATTTCGGAAAAAGAATTATCTTAAATAAATTTAATAACTGAATTTAGTCATAAAGAAAGGAGAATGAAAAAAATTATTGTAATTTTAATAGTTTTTTTATTTTATCAATCAAAACATCACTTTCAAAAGGTTTTATTATATAGTCATTTGCACCCATCTTAATACATTCAACTACATCTTCCAGCTGATTTTTAATTGTAACAACAATAATAGGAATATTCTTTAATCTTTCATCATTTTTTATTATTGAGATAATTTCATAACCACTTAATTTTGGCATCATAAGATCAAGTAAAATAAGAGAAGGGTATTCATCAGATTTCCACTTTTCTTTCAGTTTGGATATATACTCATCTGAATCATTAAAGACTCTACAATTTAAATTATATCTTTTTAAAAGATTTTCTAAAAAAATAGTTATGTATTTAGCATCATCAACTACATCGATATATGGCATATTACTTTCCAGTATATAATTATCAGTAAATTTTTTCTGATTCAATTATAATTTAATTATTAAAAATTGAAAATATAGATTTTCTTTTTATTTTAACTTTAGCTAATTTAAATAATTCATTAAAAATACTTTCTTTTTTTTCAAATACAGACTGATAACCCATATTTATCAATTCATCTTTCATTTCAAAACTGAAAAGGCTAATTGCCTTATCTACTGGGGTAAAAACCATATCGCATAGTTTTCTATCTGAAAGCTGTTTAGCCCAGATAGAAGAAGCTATTATCTGTTGAATTAATTCAATAAAGTTGGCATCCTCATCCATAGGACTTACAGGAGAACTGACATCAATACCTATTCTTATTCCTTCCCCAAAATATTGCATAGACTCATTTACAGGAAGATTCGACATTATACCTCCATCATATAATATCATATTATCTATCCTGACAGAAGGGAAAATAAATGGTATAGCGGTACTTGCTGCAACTGCTTGAGTAATTTCGCCTTTTTGAAAGCAATATATAGATTTTGTCCTGATATCTGTCGATATTGCTGCGAAAGGTATTTTCAAGTTTTCTATCATGTTATTTTCAAAAATTTCTTGATAAATTTTTAGTATATCATCACTACAAATTAAAGCTTCATCATCAAATAGGTTAATAATAGCTTTCGTTTCTTTAATAATAGAAGAAAATTTTTCGGATATTAAATTAGACACTTTATTAAATTTCTCTTTGAACTTTTCTTTCTTCTTGAAAAAACTATAAATAGAATCTCTGGTTATCTCTTTTTTATTATTAATTTCAATTGAAAAATATTTATCAGAAAAATGTTTGTAATTTTCAGAATTCATAAATTCATTGATCTTTTTTTTACAATCTTTGAAATTACCATACATAGCATAAAGTGCTCCAAACAGTGCTCCTGCACTTGTCCCTGTAATCGAAGCAGGGCTTATACCTAATTCTTCGAATGCTTTCAATGCCCCTATATGGGCAAAACCTTTAGCTGCTCCTCCACTAAGTACAAAATGGATGGGATAATTAAAGTTTGTATTTTTCATATTTACTCCAAAAAGTGATTATTGATAAATCAATTTATATTATAAATATTTAATGATTTTCTTAATATCATATCTTTTATTTTAACTTATGAAATTTATTTATCAATAAACAAAAAAAATTAATTTAGGAATTTTTAAAATTGTATTTTTCTTATATTTAATTTTTGTTAATATTAAATTGATGAAACAATTTCACATTCAATGGCATATACTGGATAGATGCAATCTCCGTTGTACTCATTGTTATCAAGATGAATATGATAATGATAAAGAATTAAAAATTACTCAATTAAAAGAAATTGTAGATAATTTAAATCTTTCGATGAAAAGGTGGGGTAAGGTTTTAAACCTTCTTATAACAGGAGGAGAACCACTACTTTATAATGACTTAACTGAACTTATAGAATATATTGAAAAAAAAAGCCATATCAAGGAAGTCAGCATTATTACTAATGCTATTCTATTATCTGATAAAATCGATCAATTGAAAAAATATAAAAAATTTAAAACAATCTTATTTTCATTGGAAGGGGTTTCCAAAAATACAAATGATAAAATAAGAGGTATAGGAAATTTTGATAAGGTTCTTGAACAAATTAAACTAATAGATTCAAATAGATTCAATAAAATTTTAATGTATACGGTAGGTAAGCAAAACTATAAAGATGCATTTGAACTAATAAATTTTGGTTTAAAAAATAATTTAAATGGAATAATAATTGAAAAACTTATTCCATTAGGTCAATCAAAAAATGATTTTTCAAACATTCTTACAAAGAATATGCTTAAAAATCTATATGAGCATTTACTTAAAGAATTAGATTATGATGTTTCTCATAGCTATGAATATAGAGCATTAAAAATTGTATATAAAGAAAATAAAATCTTAAATCTATTAAACAAATTATTTACAATACTTAAAATATCCTCTTTTTTACAGGATAGAATTAGACAAATAGAAATAAAAGCAGCTGATTGTATTATTGGAAATGATGGTTGTGCTATTATGCCTGATGGAACTGTATATCCTTGCAGGAGATTGCCTTTATCGATTGGTAATGCACTAAATCAATCATTTTATGAGATTTTCGAAAATTCAGAAATATTAAAAGATTTACATGACAAAAGCAAATTAGAAGGGAAATGCAGGGATTGCTCAAATGAAAAATGTTATGGATGTAGGGCTATGGTTTATGCTATTAAAAATGATCTTTTTTTAGAAGACCCTCACTGCTGGAAATCGGAATATACGGAAAACAAAGATAAAAACATAAAAGTATAAATAGGAAAAAACATGAATTTTTCTGAAACTTTCAGGTCATTGCATAACAGAAATTACAAGATTTTTTATATAGGACAGGGAATATCCTTAATTGGAACATGGATGCAACAGGTCGCTACTAGCTGGCTAATATATCGGTTGACTGGTTCGGCTATTGCTCTTGGAGTCTCTACATTTTTATCTCAAATTCCTGCTCTTTTTATATCACCTATTGCTGGAACATATATAGATAAGATGAATAAACTTGCAATAGTAAAATTAATGCAGTTTTTGATGATGCTTGTTGCTTTAGTTTTAGGAATTCTGACGTTAACAAACAAGATAACAGTAAATTTGGTCTATATTCTCTACTGCATTCTGGGAATACTTAATGCAATAGAAATTCCTTCAAGACAATCAATGTTTATTGAATTAATTGATAAAAAAGAAGATTTACCAAATGCTATTGCATTAAATTCAACTTTATTTAATGCAGCAAGACTTGTTGGGCCAAGTATTGCTGGGCTGTTATTATTAAAAATTTCAGAAGGTTATTGTTTTATAATTAATGGTATCAGTTTTTTATTTGTCTTGGTTTCACTTTTCGCCATAAAATTAACAAAAAAAGATAATAATTTAGAAAATCACAATATTTTTAGCTCATTAAAGGAAGGCTTTGATTTGATTGCGAAGACACCTGATATATCTTATCCTTTACTGTTATTAACTTTATATAGTCTTTTTGGTATTTCTTTCACAACAATCTTACCTGTAATTGCTGTAAAAATGTTTTCAGGTGCTTCAAATACTCTTGGATTTTTAATGAGTAGTCTTGGGCTTGGAGCGCTTTCTTCGACTTTGGTTCTCGCATCTCGCAAAAATTTTGATAATATTTCAAATATAATAATAATATCTTCTATTGTATTTGCAATAAGTCTTATTGTTTTTTCTTTCAATAAATTATTTTATTTTGGACTTTTGAATATATTTATAGCTGGTGCCTCTATGGTTTTACAAAGTTCAGCAACAAATGCATTGATACAATCAAGAACACCTGATGATAAAAGAGGAAGAGTAATGGGGTTCTATACAACAGCATTTAGAGGTATTATGCCTTTTGGTTCAATAATAATAGGGTTTTTAGCGGAGAAAATATCAGCAACAGGGGCATTGATTATTTGTGGTCTTATTTGTCTATTTGTATCTATTTTTATAGGGTTCAAAATTTATAAAATAAAAAAAGCAATTTAAATTCATTTGATTAAAAAATAATATTATTTTATAATTATCAAAAGGTATAAGGAAAGATATGCGAAAAGAGCATGCATATTATGTCTTAGTCTTATATTTTTTGGTAATAATCCTTTTTGCATTTATTTTTTATGGTCTTTCAGATACATTAAGAGGATTTATCAAAATTCAGATTTCAGCTTCAAGACTGATAGCTGATTATTTTGCAATCGCAGGTGTAGGTGGGACACTACTAAATGCCTCAGTCTTATCTTTATTAGCAATATTTTTACTATTAATATTAAAAGTTAAAATAAGCGGTCCAGTTATTGCAGCAATTTTTACAATCTTTGGATTTGCTTTATTTGGTAAAAATATTCCATCAATAATATCAATATGGTTTGGAGTTTTTATTTCGAGTAAAATAACTAAAAAAAAGTTTATAGAATATATATTCATTGCTTTGTTTGGTTCTGCATTATGTCCTGTATTTTCACTTATATCTTTTGAAACAAGTTTAAACCCAGTTATTGGTTTTTTGTCGGGCTTTTTTTTCACGAGCTTTATTGGGATATTTTTACCGCCAGTAGCAATATATATGTTAAGGTTGCATCAGGGTTATAATCTTTATAATGTTGGTTTGACAGCTGGATTTTTATCTATCTTTATTTCATCTATACTAAGAAATCTTAAAGTTGATTTAAGTTTACTTGAATTCTGGAGTAAAGAATCTACGAATATTGACTTTTTCATCATACCTATAACCTGTTTATTATTTATAATACTGGGTATTTACAAAAATCCCAAGAAAGCATTTCTTGAATTTTTCAATCTGCAAAAAGAATCTGGAAGATTACCTTCAGATTTTATTATTACAAATTCGATCGAAGCTACTTTCATCAATATGGGAATACTGACAATGATTTTTTATTCATATGTCTTAATTACAAATTCACCTACAAATGGACCTGTTCTAGGTGGTTTATTCACGATACTTGGCTTTTCTGCATTTGGTAAAAATATTAGAAATTCATTACCTGTTGTTTTAGGTGTAATTATAACTGCATTGCTTCTTCAGAAACAGCTGAATTCACCTTCAATAATACTTGCAACTCTTTTTTCGACTACTTTAGCTCCTATAGCCGGTAGTTTTGGAGTAATAGTAGGTTTAATAGCTGGTTCTTTGCACTTAATACTTGTTCAATTTACCGCTGGTTGGGTCGGTGGACTTAATCTTTATAATAATGGTTTTGCTGGAGGACTTGTCGCTACCTTTTTAGTATCAATAATTGATTGGCTTGAAAATGCTTCTGTTATAAAACTAAATAAATGATAACGAATTAAAAAAAAATAATAAAAAAAATAAAAAAAGATAATAAATAATTAGCAAAAAAATAGTAAAAAATAATGACAAATAAATTAATATTAAGAAATAAATAAGAAATTAAGATTAAATAAAATTACTTAAATCGAGGATAATATGAAACAGATTGAAATGATAGTAAAGATAATAAGTGAAGTAGCACACTTCGTTCTTCAAGATGACCCAAATAGAATGGTTATATCTTTACATAAAGAAAAAGATGGTATTCATTTAGCGATATTTGATGATAAGAAAAGAACTAAAAAGGAAATAGAAGATATTAAAAGATTAATTTCAATAGGACAAAGACCCGAGCTTTCTGGCTATTATGGAAATCTAGCTGGGAACAATTTATTAGGAGAAGCAAGGTTGGAGCTTATTGGATGGCAGGTTAAGTATATCGATGTAAATCAAACTGATGAAGGGTTAAAAATTGATATCTGGGTTGGTTCAGAGGAATTTAAAAAAGATAAATTTACAATGCCTGATGTTGAAAAATAGATAAGATTGGCTTTTTTCTTATATCGTATTTTGAACTTCATTTATTAGATTTTCAATAACATAAATAGCATCAGATAATTTTAGTGTCGAATATATAGGAAGTGAAATTTCATTTACAAATTGATTAAATGAATTCGGGTATTCTTCAATTTTATATCCCATTTTTTTGTAAAAACTGAACATAGGAAGAGGGATAAAATGCACATTTGTAGCTATTCCTTTCTCAGCCATTTTTAAGATAAGTTCATTTCTTTTTTGAAGATTAAACCCCTTGATTCTTAATGGATAAAGATGATAATTCGAAGTTGTATCATACTGATCTTTTTCGAAAGGCAGTATTGCCCAATCATGTTTTGCAAGGGTTTCACTATAAATTTTATGAATTCTTTGTCTTTTCACTAGCATCTTGTCAAACCTTTCTATTTGAGCACAGCCAAAAGCAGCCATTATATCTGTCATGTTGCATTTAAAACCATCTGCTATAATATCATATTCCCATGCACCTGGCTTTAGCTTTGAAAATGCATCTTTCGATTGACCATGTAAAGCTATGATTTTCATTGTTTTTTGCATTTGCTCATCTAGAGAAACGTTATCATTGATTTTGGCTTTATTAAAAACTATTGCTCCCCCTTCAGCAGTTGTAAGATTTTTTACTGCATGAAAAGAAAAGGTATGAAAATCAGCTTGAGTCCCAACAGGTTTGCTTTTATATTTTGAACCAAAAGAATGTGCAGAATCTGCTAAAATAAATATATCTTCCCTACCAAGTTTTGTAAGTATTTCCTTTATTTCATCATATCTTTCGGGAACACCACCAAAATCGACTGGCATTATAACTTTGGTCTTAGGAGTAATTGCTTTTTCGAGTTTATTTAAATCTATTTGAAATCTATCTTTTTCAACATCTACAAAAACTGGTTTGGCTCTTCTATGGACAATAACATTAGCAGTAGCAGCATAAGTATAGCACGATGTAATGACTTCATCCTGCTCACCGATATCCAATATTCTTAAGACAAGTTCCATAGCAGCAGTAGCACTGTTTAAGCCCACAACAAAATCGCTATGACAATAAGTTGCAATTTTTTTTTCAAATTCAGTTACTTTTGGTCCTGTTGTAATCCAACCAGATTTCATAACTTTAATAACATTTTTTATTTCTAAATTTGAAATATCGGGTGGAGAAAATGGAATTTTCTTTTTCATATACTTTCCTTGAAAAAATATTATCATTTTTTTAATTTTTGAATATAGATAAAATAAAATATAAAAATTTTAAATTCGAAAGGTCCTTTTTGCGGGTAGTTTTTTTGCGAATCTATGGTGCAAATACAGAAGAAAAAATGATAAAGGAATAACTGCAAAACTAACATATTTTGACCAGGATATTATGAAGATTTTTAATAAATTATATCCAATAATTATATCTATTGAAAAACATAATAGATTGCCGGCTAAAAGAAAATAAGCTACAAGATTTAAGCCCTTTTGACGAGTTTTTAAGATAAGAAAATATAATAATATGCTTATAATTACAACTGAAATTAATATTGGTAAACCAAAATTAATTGACCATCCCAGGTCTTTATTTAAGCTATCAAGAGATATAAGATAACCAAAAATAGAAATAAAAATAAAGAAAATTGAATATAGAATCTTTCTTTGAAAAACAATAGAAGAAGCAATAATTAACCAACTAAAAAAGATTGTTACAGAAGGAATTTTTGACCATGTTATTTTTCCTTCAAGAATAAAATTAATTAGAACAAGTGATAAAATGCAAATAATAAAGCTGACACTTATTATTTCAATTATAGATGTCAGTTTTTGTTTGCTTGTTGAGCTATCATAAATAGGATATAATGAAGAATTATCTTTTTTATTTTCTTCTTTTTCAAAATTATAATCTTTATTATTTGAAAAACTTTCTGTTTCTTTCTTGTTTACAACAGGAATTTTAGCTCCGCATAATGGACAAATTGTTGCATCATCATCTAGTTTGACTCCACAATTATAACAATAGGGCATAATTTGCCTCCAATATTAAATACTATTTATATCTAAAATATTATTCTATTTTCGGAGTAACATGAACTTTAATACCAAGTTCAACCAAAGTCCTAAAAAATATTTTTTCCAGTTCTTTTGATTTTGTTCTGCTTCCAAAGGAAATTGAAAGAATATTGTTGAAGGAAACAACCGAACAATTTGTTTTAGAAGCCTTTCCTGGAGCAGGAACAAAATCGAAATGCTCTATTAAATCTTCGAATTCCTTAGAAATATTTATCTGTCCAATATTGGATAAAAAGCTTGTAATTAAACCATCACCAAGATAATAAAAAGCTGACCTTAATACCAAAACCTTTAATGCCAATGGGACTAGTCGCAAGGCAAAAATATATTCACTGGCAACATTTCTCTTTATCATCTTAAGATGTTCTTTTTTTTTAATTTCACTTTGCATCTGATGATGGGTAAGATCAAAAATTTCGTTTAAAGAATATTGTCCCATCCTGCAATCTAGCCTTGTTACTAAAAACAAGGAAAAATTTCTCATGGTTTTTGAAGGATGTATCTTTCTTAGATTAATTGGTGTTTCAAATGTAATAAAAGGTGAAAAATATTTTCTTTGTTTTTGCGGTATTGAAAAGTAGATTTTTTGAAGACTATAAATGTAAATTGCAGTTAAAAACTCAGTTAAAGTAAGATTTTTTGATTTAGCTATGGATAATACCTCATCTACTTTACAATAACCAAAAATTACCCTGTATATATTTTTTGGTAATAGTTTTCCGGGTATATGGAACGCGATTGGAAGTGGGTCTGGTTTTGGTATGTCTGATGAATAATACTTTTTATATGAATCTTCATATTCCTCTGGATCAATATCAGAATCTGTAATTATTATATTTGTTGATGGAAGTGAATAACCAAGTTGGCAAAAATATTCATACAACAAAGTTTTTAAAAATTCTACTGCTCCAGTACCATCAGTTAAGGCATGTGAAAATTCAACACTTATCCTTTTTCCGCTAGCACGAACTCTAAATAAAGGGGAGTGAAAAATTGAATAATTTGTACAAAATGGGATAATTGAATCTTCAATTGCTGGTTTTTCATCTATTTCTTCAAGATAATACCAGAACATACCCTTTTTAAGTCTGCAATATAGATATTTATATCTTTTAATAGTTTTTTCTAAGGCAGCTTGCAGTTTTTCTTTATCTACCTGTTGTTTTAATTTACATGAAAAGCAAAAAAGAGAAGAGTATGTGGAATCTGAAACAGCAGGCATAATAGAACCTGCATTATCTAGAATATAATAGTTTCCTAAATAGTCCTTATATAATGTAGAAGAAAATAATTTTTTAGATTTCATAAACTAAAAGCAATATTGCAAACTTTTTTTTTCTTGTCAAATTCAATTTCTAATATTCAATTTCCAAAATGTTACTCTTAATCATATATTCTTTATAAATATGTATTAAAAAATTTCATCAATATTAAATTATAAAAAGGAGAAACTTTGAAGAAATCTTCTTATTTTTCCGAAATTTTACTTTTGTTGACTGCTGCAATATGGGGCTTCGCTTTTGTTGCACAAAGAATAGGGATGAACTATATAAAACCATTTACTTACAATGCCATAAGATTTCTACTTGGGGCAGTTACTCTTATTCCTGTTTTTTTAATACTAAATAATAAAAGACAAAAAATAATTGAGATAGAAAAAAAAGATGTACCAAGAATTCTGTTAACAGGTATTGTTTTATTTATTGCTGCAAATTTGCAGCAGATAGGAATTGTATATACTACTGCTGGAAATGCGGGATTTATTACTGGTTTATATGTGCTTTTTGTCCCAATAATTGCTATTTTCCTGAAAAAGAAAACACCACTTATTTTTTTTATCGCAGCAATTATATCATTAATAGGGTTATACTTTTTAAGTATGGAAGGCAAATTTAAAATTAATAAAGGTGATTTTATAGTAGCTATTGGCGCAATATTTTGGGCTATACATATAATGATAATAAGTTACTATTCAAAAAAAATAAATAACCTTGTTCTTGCAATCGGGCAATTCTTTGTATGTAGTATCCTTTCATTTATTGTAGCATTGATTTTCGAGATAAAAGATAGTGCAATTTTCGAAAATATTCTTCTGGCAAAATATCCTATTTTATATGGTGGTGTTTTATCAATATCAGTAGCATATACTTTGCAGATAGTTGGTCAAAAAAAGGCTCATCCAGCATTAGCTTCAATTATCATGAGTCTTGAATCCCTTTTCGCTTTTATTGGAGGCGTAATTATATTAAAAGAAAGTACTAATTTTTATAGAATTTTGGGTGCAATTTTGATGCTAATTTCAATGATATTGGCTCAATTTAATAAATCTCCAGAAGAAGAAAAGATTTGATCAACTAAAAACAAAAAAGAAAATCAATATTGAAAAATTGGTATTATTTATTAAAATTAAATTAGATAGCAAAAAAAAGTTATGATAATAAAAAAATTACTTAATAAAACTAATAAAGATATAAGATTATTTGCAAAATATATTGGTGGAGTATGTGGACTCATTGTTTTTAGTTTTCCAGCCTATATTTCAGAAAAGAAGAATAAATCGATATTAAATAAAAATCTTTTAAATCAGGTTTATTATACTGGAAATCTTGCATTTCGCCTTATAGCCATAGTAGCTTTGTCAATAGGTGCTGTAACAGTAATTCAGGTTTTTACTCAGCTTTCCAAAATAGGAGGGCAGGATTTCATTGGCGAAATACTTAAAATTGTAATAGTTAGAGAGCTAGGACCCCTAATTACCGCTTTTATTGTTATAAGCCGCTCAAGTACTGCTATTGCCAGTGAAATTGGTTCAATGGTAGTGTCAAATCAGGTAGATGCGCTTGAAATGATGGGCATTGATCCTCTTACTTTTATTATTTTTCCAAGAGTAGTTGGGGTTACTATCGCTCTTATAGTATTAACTATTTGTTTCAGCGGGATTGGGTTAATAGGTGGTTTTCTGGTATCATATTTTACAATTGGATTATCTTTTGATATTTTTTTCAATTATATTATGAATACAATAACTTTTCCTGATATATTTTCATCTTTACTTAAAAGTATGATCTTTGGATTATTTATTAGTGCTGTTCCTATTTATAATGGATTTCAGGTTAAATCTTCTACTTCTATACCAGTAGCAACGACAAAGACAGTTGTTGAATGTATTATGTTCACAATAATTTTTGATATTATTATTACAGTTTTGATATATATATAAATATTGTTTGATTAAGGTTTTTAGCGAATTTGAATGTATTTAGGAGCTTATTTTTGAATTTCATAGAAATAAGAAACCTTTCTTTTTCTTATGATAATGAATTAATTTTTAGTTCAATAAATGAGACTATTGAAAAGGGAAGTTTTAATGTAATCACATCAATTGCAGGAGAAGGAAAAACAACATTTCTTAAACTAATTGCAGGGTTAAAAGTTCCATCCGAAGGTGAAATTCTGGTTGAAGGTGTTCCAATCTCTTCTTATACGAAGTCTCAAATGCTTGATTATCATAAGAGAACAGGCTTTCTTTTTCAAGATGCTGCTTTAATTAATAACTTGAATATTTTGGATAATCTTTCACTTTTTTATAAATACAATACAAAATTATCTGAAAAGGAAATAATGGAGCGACTTCTTCCTAACCTTAATTTTTTTGATCTTGCAGATTGTCTTGATTTAAGACCTGAACAACTAAGTCATGGATTACAGATGATAGTCAGCTTCATTAGAGCAATTTCTGGAGAACCAGATTTTATCATATTAGATGAACCTCTTGAAACTTTAGATCAGACATTGATTCAAAAAATGCTTGAAGAACTTGAGAAACTAAAAGATAAAGGATGTACAATATTAATAGCAACTCATCGAGTATATCTTTTTTCAAAACTGGTAGATAAAGTAATGATATTAAAAAATAAGAATATAATTTTTTCAGATTCCTTTCATCATCTTAAAAAATCGCCTGTAATAGAGTTAACAGAAATGATAGGAATATGAGAAAAGCTTAATGCTTAAAATGAAAGTTTAAATTGATAAAGTAATTTTCGTGAGGTATATATGCCATTTGTTTTTTCTAAGACACAAAAATTTGCAGCATTTTTCATTATTTTTGGAATTATTCTTTTAATTGCAATATTTGCTTTCATAATTAAAGGAAATAGAACATTTGAAAAAAAAGGACATTACTATACATTTTTTGAAGATAGTAAAGGGATTTCAGTTGGTTCTACTATAAAATATAAAGGTTTTTCAATTGGTAAGGTCACGAAAGTTAAACTATTGAAAGATTATAGGACAAGAATTGATTTTATTATATATAAGGAATATTTAGAACTGATGAGGTATGACACAGTAATTAAAATGTCATCTAGTTTGCTTGGTTCTTTAGGTCTTGCAATTAATTTTCTTGCTTCTGAAAAAGCTCTTACTCTACCAAACAACTCAGAAGTACTTTCCTCAGATATGCCTCTTGGTCAGGATATTCTCTATAAGATTTCCGAAAATTTACCAAAGCAGGATGATTTAACTGCGAAGGCAGGGCAGGTTATAGATATGATTCTTGAACTTCGCCCCGTCATTAATCTGACTTTGCTTAATTTGCGAGATACGACATATGAACTTAAAATTTTAGCTTCTTCATTAAATGGAAAAGGAGATTCTGAGACTGCGAAGAAAATTTTTGCTCTTTTAGATAAAGTTAACTCAACATTGGAGCTTTTATATCCTACTCTTGCAAATTTAAAAGATGTAAGTATTGACGCAAAAGATATTACCTCAAAATTAAAAGGAGATTTATCAAAGATTGTAACAGATTTAAATGGCATTACTTTTAAAATTGATAAATTACTTACAGGCTTAAATAATCTTCCTCAAGATTTAAAAGAAATACTCGAACTTGCCAAGCAAAATCTAATACAATTGAAATATGTTCTCGAAAATATTCCATTAATACCAAAAAACACCTCCACACCTACCACTACAAGTAGTTCAGGAAGATAAAAAGCTAAAATAAGATAAGACAAGGCAAAATAATATAATTTAATATAAAATATAACATAATGCATAATGATATAAAACAAGCTAAAATAAGACAAAATAAGATTTAAATTTTAAAGTATTCTAAATAAAAATTTAAAAAGGAAATATATGAAAAAAGAAAAGCTAATTTTCATTTTAATTATTATTTTTATTTTTTTCTTTTATTTTAGCTGCTCAGCAAAAAATCCAACTATTAGAAGTGATATAAAGAAAAAGATAGATTACCTTATTACTCAGGGCAATGGCTATTTTTTATCGGGACAGGTTGAAAAAGCATTAGCCAACTTTTCAGATGCTTTTGATCTAGCCACTACCATTGATGATGTGGATAGAATTATCAAGACTTCCTTGAAATTAATAGAAGTTTATATTTATTTGAACCAACCAGATAAAGCTTTCCCTTTATTAACAAGTTGTAAAAAACTTGCAGAGAAAGAGGATAAAAAAAACTTTTTTTCTCAAATATTTTTCTTTTTTGGTAAATATTATGAATTAAAGCAAAATCTTGACAATGCGATTGCAAATTACAAAGAATCCATAAATAAAGCAACTAATGAAATTGATAAAGCTATTGCAATGAATGGTCTTGGGCTTTTGTATTTAAAATCTAAAAAATATGATGAAGCATTACCATATTTACTTGAAGCATATAAAATTAACAAAAAACAGAAAAACTATGATCAGCTTGCCAATAATTGTTTCAATATTTCTCAATGTTATTTAAATAAAAAAGATTTTTCAAAGAGTCTTGAATATGCTCTTGAAGCGCTAAACTGCGATAAAATAAGCGAGAATCAGTTTAATATTCTTGAAGATTGTAAACTGCTAGCAAAAATCTATGAATATATGAACAATATTGAAATGGCAATATATTATATGACAAAAGCGATAAATATTGCTCAAATAATAGCAAAAGATCAGGTACAATTCTTAACCTCTGAGCTAAAGAGGTTGCAGGGGTTAATTAAGTAAGACTATTAGATAATATATTTGGATCAATCATCATTTTCTTTTAATTTATTCTTTTTTATAATTTTTACTCTTAAAATAATTATCACCTAAATTATATGCAATGTAATTTTTAGTTATTTAATCTTTTAATCTAATTTAACATATGTTTTCAATTTAACAGATTAGTTTTTAATTCATAAAAATAAGTTTTATAATTTTTTTCCTAGAAAATTTAAAAAATCTCTTGACACAAATATAAATAGTTGTATAAATTTATTAA
>CAYVTU010000022.1:0-35626 GCA_964454835.1 uncultured Brachyspira sp. | reverse complement strand
GCCTTTTTTACACTTAATTTTGCTTCAATTAAAAAAATTCAAGATTGGAGAATTAAACCTTATCTTTATTATTAATAAATTTTTTTCCTATTATTTTCCTTAAAATATAAATTATGCCAAAGAAAATAATCGTAATAATTGAAATTATGATGGCATTTTTTTTAATTGATTCATAGTTTTTAAGTGTATTTAATATACTACCACAATATGCATAAAAGATTGTTGAAGGAATACATCCGATTATAGAAAATAAAGTGTAATCTTTAATTTTTATATCTGAAATTCCACTTACAATATTTAAGGCATTATATGGAGTAATAAAAAATAATCGAGCAAATAATATATATTCTTTTCCATTGTTAGTAAGGTTATTCATAATATTTTGAAATAATTTGTTTTTTTCTTTAATTTTACAAAATAAAGAATTAAAAAAGAATCTACTTATTAAAAAAGATAGAGTCATAGTAATTGAAGAACCTAAAAATGCTAAAATAGAACCCCAGAATTTATTAAACAAAATACCTGAGAGTATGGATAAAGGAGCTATAGTAAGAAAAACAAATGAAAAAACAAAATATAATCCTAAAATAGATAAAAAAATCCAGAAGGGATGTTGTAAGATTAACTTTTCCTTTAATTCTAGTAATCTTTCTATCTTGGTTAACTTTTCGAAGTCAAAAATTATGAAAATTGAAATTACTATAATTATAAAAATTATAAATAAAAATATCTTATATTGCTTTTTCAATAGAAATAACCTTGTATTTTAAGTCATCAGTTGGATTGACTATAATATCTCCAACCTTATTATTTAGTAATATTTTACCAAGTTCTGTTTCATAGGAGATAATATTATTATTTACATCTATATCCCATTTACCAAGAATTGTATATATCACTTCTTTTCCGGTTTCTTCTGATTTAAGTTTACATTTAGTGCCAATGGAAATTTTATCAGTCTTAATATTATTGAAATCTATTGCCCTGACATTATTTAAATCTCTCTGTAATTCAGCAGCTTCGATGTTTAAACTTTGTAATGTTTCTCGCGCTGAGTGATATTCAGCATTTTCTCTTAAATCACCTTTTTCTTTCGCAAGCATCATTTCCTTATTTACTCTTGGTATTTCTTGTTTAATTAAAAATTGTAAGTGTTCCTGTTTTTCCTTAATCGATTCATTGGTCGAATAGAAGATATTTTCATTCTCTTCTTTTTCTTCTGGAGCTACTTTAGATAGGATTTCAGGAAAGTATTTTGCTAATAATGTTTTGAATTCAATTATATAATCATCATATTTCCATTTTGTTCTTAAAAATATCGTAGCTAACTTAGAGACCTGATTTTCTGAGGGATTACTCTTAAAATAATTTTCTAAAAGTTGATCCTTAAAAATAATATCTCCAATGCTGTTAAAAAGCTTTCTATTTGAATTCACATTTAACTTTTGAATAATAGATTTATTAAATATGTCCAGTAGATTAGCTAGAATTATAAGTAAATCACCTTTTTCAATCAAGTCGGAAAATTCATTATGAGTAAATACATTTTTTAAGAACCATAAAAATGCTTCAGGATTTTCTTTTGCATTTCTTATTATTTCTCTTGCTTTTTCTCTTATTATATCAGAATGCCCTCGTGATATTAAAGTTGAGATAATAAATTTAGATGGATATTGCAATAAATATTCTCCCATAATTTGTGGCCAAGTCGAGCAATAAAGCATTAAATCATTAAAAAATAATTTTTCAAAATTTGAATCCTTAAAATTAAAAATATATTTTTTATCTTCAATTAATCTTGAAAACAAATATTCTGAATCAAATGGTAGGTTAATATTTAACTGAGGATGTTTATTTTTTAAATCTTTCAATAGAAGAAAAGCTATTATTAAGTTTTGATGTATATTTGCATCTTCTCGAATAAAATTCTGAAAGACTCTAAGCATAGTTAAAGAAAATTCACTATGAAAGTCATTTTCTTCATTAAGATAATTAATGTATATTTGTGCCTTATGAATTAAATCTTCTTCAGATTTAAATCTTTCAAGTATGCTTTCTTCTTTTAATGCGGGTTTAGTTCTTAAACTATAATTGGTACCATTTCGAATAATTAAAGAATCATCTTTAATTTGATTTCTTAATAATGTCCAAAATTTATCCCATTGATCTTCTTTTATTATCTTTCTTGTTAAAATTGATTTTATATCCTTTGTTGAGAGAGGTTTATTAAAAGATTTCAATAGGTTTATCAATAATTCTTTTGGTTTTTCTTCTGCAATTTTTTTCAATTCTTCTGGATGATAGTTTTCAAGGACTAGAAAATCATTATCATCGAGAATTCTAAGGGCTTTTAAAGCCATAGTTATAGAAAATTGATGATCTTTTTTCTTTTCAAAATCAACAATTATAAAATCATTATTAATATCTTTAATATAACCTAACCCTGAAAGTTGGTGAAAAACATATTTGTTTTTATCAAATGGGATATATTTTTCGAATTCGGTGATTGCTGCTCCAAGATTCTTCCATTTCTGATTTATTTCTGATCTTTTAATGCATTCTTCTAACTGAGCGTTTTCAGAGTATTTGTTTCTATATGCATTTATTATTTGATCTCTTAATTTTTGTACGATATTACTTTTACTTTTATCTAAAAGCATATTATATGAAAGCTTAATAGTCTCTATAACTAGATCCCAATTTTGATTATTTTCAAAGTGCTCAATCAATTTTTCAGCTAATCTTATTTTTAAATTATTGTTTTCTATGTTATTTAATTTTAAGAAAAAGTAATCTGGTTCAATTTCTTTAAATTCTAAAAGTTTTTTCCATAGATCTTCTATTTCATTAGGAGATTTAGAATTAGCAGAAGCATCAAATAATTTTTTATAATATAAAATTGCCTTCTCATTATTCTTATGATTTTCGTAAAATATTGCCAGTTTTCTTGTTATTTTGGTATCACTAAAATCAATTTTATGAAGATTTTCCATATATTGGACTATTTCAGATTCATCCTTCTTTTCATCTTCAAGTATTTGGATATACCTAGAAAGGACATATTTATAGCCTTGAGTATAATTAAGATATTTTTCACAAAGATATTTTACAATTTTTACTCTTCTGTTTTCATCAAAGATTTCTATTAATTTTTTTGCCCAATCATTTCCCTTAAAATCTTGTGATATTGAATAGATTATTGATAAAAAATAAAGTGCTATTATGGAATTTGAATTACCTTTTAAATAATTTTCTAGAAAAACACAAACTTCTGATATTTGATAGCTTTCCTGTATTTCTTTAATAAGAGCATCATAAGATTCAAACATTGAGATAGAAAATTCTGAGATAGAAGTTCTGGTCCATTTTTCCTCTTTTAATATTTCAGTAATAGAATCGATAATTGTTGCCATATATTTATTGGCTCCTTTAATTATTATTTAATATTTGTTGTGAAATTGTTTCATTAATATTTTTTAATTTTAATTTAAATTGTTCCTGTTTTAAAGGATCAATTTCCTGAAATGTATAATATTCGAGAAGTAAAATACATTTTTTAATTAATTTAGCTTCCACCTGACTTTTTATCTGTGGATTGGAATAAAAAATCTTTTCAAATTTGTTCATATCAGTAAGTATTTTATCCAGCTCGGTTTTATCTAACTGCCTTTTAACATTTAAAAAACCATCGATATACCCGTAAACTGGTAACCATTCTAAGGCTTCATACTCTGGATAATTATCTTTTCTAATATTATCAATTAATTCAAGTATTTTATCACAACTGATATATTTAGTATCAAAATTTATTGTGTTTTCAAGGAAAAATACATCTTTAAAAAGAATCTTTGCTTCTAAAATATCTCCCTTAGCATAAAGAAAATCAGCTAACATTAAAGATATAAGTTGATTCTTATTAAGTTTATAAGCATATTGTAATGTTTGTATTCCATTCTCATATTGACTGAGCTCTCGAAAACAGTAAGCTATTTTAATTAACAAATCTATATCATTTATTCTTGTCTCAGTTCTTGATTCTATAAATAAAGAGAGGGATTTAGAAAAGACAAAATTATGGATACAATAAACTTCTGATAATTTTGTATCAATTTTATTATCAGTCAAAAAATGTATAAATGAATCCCATTCTTCAAAGTATGCAAGAGCTTTTTCATATGGCTGATTGAATCTATTTAATTTATCTTCTCTATTTGTCCAGTATTTAATAATCTTATGTAAAGCAGCATACTCATCAATTTTATTTTCGTTAGATAAACTGGAAGTCAATATTTCAATAGCCTTTGAAAAATCACCTTCAGCTAATAATGTAGAAATTTGTTTTTTTACTAACATTGATAAATCTATTTTTGATTTATTAGGGTTGTTGATAAAATAAGAATTAATTATCCCCTTTCAAAGTAAAAAATTATTTATTTTTGTCAATAAGAAGTATTATTTTTCCATTTTTGATAAGATCGAGGTTCCTAGGATTTCCAAAAAGAAAAGCAATATTTTCATTTGAAATAACAATATCGGTATTATTGATTCCATAGCTTCCTATTGCTGGAATAATATATGGATTTTCACCTACCAGATCATGTAGTTCTGTCAATCCAGTAATATCGCAGATATAATTTATATAACCTTTTTTTTCTATAATTTCCCAACTAACATTATCAAAACTTATGACAACCTGGTAAAGTGAATTCAATATTTTTGGTTTTAATGCGGGATTTAGCATGTAACCACGACAATCTATTACAATAGATGTGAAAGAAGCAGTATTAGGAAAAGAATAATATATAGGTACTTCATTAATATAATCTCTATTTAATTTTAATACACTATATAAAGAATTATTTTTCAATATAAAAGGTAGTAGAAAATAAATTATTCGCATGTTATTTGTATATTTTATATCTGATTTATAAGCATTTTGAACAAATTCAAATAGGTTTCTATTGATTTCTGGATCCTGTTTTATTAAATCAATAATTCTTGTCTTGGAATCAACGGTCATATTAATTATTAGGGATGTTAGATTAGAATATCCCTTTTCTTCAGCTTTTTTTAGGGTAAGCAATTCATTGGTGGATATATTCGTCGCATTAGGATCTAATTCTGCCAAACCATTGGCTTCAAATTGCATAAATGTCCAGTTTATATTCCCTTCAAGTCTTCTTTCGATAACTTCAAAGTTTTGTGAACCATAACTTGGATTAATCACAAATAAGAATAAGAATAAAAGACTTAATACTAATAATAATTTTTTCATGTTTTTTACTATCATTAACCTTATCGTTTTATTTGAAATAAGCTTTAAATTTTTGATAGGAAGTCTATAATCTCTTTTTCAATAAATGAAGGTGTAGAAGAAGAAGATACTACCATGATTCTTTTTTCATTTTTGATTTTATCCACTATATTTTTTAAATCGTCAAGTTTTTCAATGAAAAACACATCATCTGTAATTTTTTTAATGTTAGTAAATAATCTTTGTGAATTAGAAGAAAGATAATCTCCTATAACAATAGCTTTTGATTTGATTTTTATTAAAAGATTTACCGAATTAATTTCTCTCTTTTTTATTGAAGGACATATAGTATTAAAACTTGCCAATTGAAGTATAGATTTTTGAGAATATAGTTTATTTAAATATTCTAATGTCCGTTCAAATAGTAAAGAATCAGCAGTAGTTTGGGATATAAGTAGAATATTTTTGTTTATAATTTCATCAAGAATTTTTTTATTATCAAGTTGTAGGACATCACTTATAATAATATTGTTTTGTGAATAGCTTTTTAAGCCTAGGACTTCGGGATGATTTTCTTTACCTGTTATTATAGTAAAATAATTTTTATATGATGAAATAATATTCTGAACATTTTTCACCTTTAGGCAGGTAAGATCATATACAATGCAATTTTTTGTTATATCCTTTTCAACTAGTTTATCTAATCCATGAGTTGATATTACAAAAACTGAGTCTGGTGGAATTTGCTTATATTCTTTTATACTTATTATTCTTTGATTTTCTAGATATTTTTCATATTCTTTATTATGGATAAACATACCAGAAATATAAATGTTTCCCTGATGTTTTTCTCTTATTTTTAAGAGTTTTTTTTCCGCGTTTAATACTCCAGGACAAAATCCACTTCCAGCTGGTATTAGGACTTCCATCGCTTATTTCTTTTTATGAACAAGAATTACAAAGACAGTTAAAACAACATAGGCAGGTAAGACAATCAAGGCAACTGTTAGATGATCCTTGTTGAGTCTGTGTATAATATGGACGGGAATTGTAATTTAATAATTGTTCTCGAAATTTTCTAAAATTAACATTGTTTGGTTCCAATGAAATAGCTGTTTCAATATAGTTTATTGCAGATTGAAGATCTCCAAGGTTAGCATATACAACAGATTTAAGATAGTTCCATAACCCTGAATTTCTCTCATCAATTTGGTCCAATTTCTGATTAGCCAAACCATATCTACCATTTTGAATAAGGGTTATAATTTGCTCATACTCGCCATTATATGCATAAGATGAACTCGAATAACTACTTTGATAGTTTTGAGAATAAGCTTTATCATTTATAATTGCATCATAAGCTTCCTGAATTTCTTTAAATCTTTCTTCTGCTAAATCTGCAAGGGGATTCCCCTGATGCTTATCGGGATGATATTTTTTAACAAGTTCTCTATATCTTGCTTTTACTTCTTCTTTTGAAGCATTTCTTGAAAGGCCAAGAATTTCGTAAGGATCTTTTCCCATTAAGTTATACACTCCCTAAAAGAACATTACTAACTTAGATTAAATATATCATTTAATTTGTCAATTTTATTTGGTAAACAACCAAAAGTATTTAAATAAACCTTATCTGATTCCATACAAAAATATAGGGGAAATTTTCCTTTTTTCTCCTTATATAAATTAATAAGTTTTTTATATATCCTAATTCTATCATCAATAAAATATCTTATTTTTCCATCCATCCCTTTTATTGTCTCTTTTTTCAGTAAAATTGTGCCTTTTTCATCTAATCTTAAGTTATTCATCATATCGGGATGATATCTTAATGTTCCCAAAGAACACCATGCTATTGAATGAACAGGTAATTTTAAAATTTTATCAAATAGCTCAAGATAATCATTTTCAGTTGATTCGTCAATTAAGATAATTGGGTCAAAGTGAAAAGATACTTTCCAACCTTTATCTATTAACTTTTCTGCAGCTTTTGACCTTTCATCAATACTGGCAGCTAATGTTTCAAATTGAGAAGATATTTTTTCAGGATTCAATGAAAACCCTATTACTACATTATTAATAGGTTTTCTAGCTAAAAAAGGTTCAATGTAGGTAGTTTTAGTTTTAAATTCAAAAGTGATTAAAGGATTTTTGCTTAAGTAATCCATAACAATGTCTGAATAGTTTGTAAATGGATCAAATAAAAGTGAATCGGAAAGTTCTCCACTTCCAAGTCTCAATTTTTGAAAGTTATTTAATTGTAATAAAAAATTATCTATATCGCAATAAATAGTTATGTTGTTATCTTTAAGGTAAAATTTCAAAAAACAATAAGTACAATTTAAGTTACAATTTATATAAAAGGTAGTAATGAAGTAATTACAACATATATAATTTGGTGTGCCTGGACACTTTTTAATATAGTTACCTGGATTTTTTTGAATAATTAAATTATAAGTATTCTTATTTTTATGGTAGTTATTTTTAGAATTAGGTAATTCTTCATGAATTTTATTTATAGATATTAGATTGTACTCCTCTTCATCATTAGATTCATTTTTAATTATGTTATCAAGTGAATTTTTATCAATATATTCTATTTTTAAATCTTGGTTTTTATTGAAGATTTTAATGTTTTTAATAATATTATCTATATTGGAATGTTGAAATTTATTCAAATCATTATTTTCGATGAAGATTTTAGAGATTACTGGTAATTGTGGAAGCATCTTTATCCTTTAAATATTTAACATTCAAATAGCTTATCTTTATATTTAATCAAATCATTTATTTCATTTTTTAAGATTTCTAGTTCAGAGTTATTTTTTATAGATGCATTAATAGTTATTTCATTACTTTCGAAATAGGGAGAAGGTTTAATATTTAATACGGAATGTTTCATGGAGTTAATTAATTTAATATAATTTTGATGTTTATCAAAAGATTGAGGATTGATAAGTTTTTCAATTATGTTTGTAAGTTTAATCTCTTTTTGTGATGGGGTTATCTGTATATTGTGAAAGAAAGAATCATCATTTTTTAATAGGTTTAAAAGAGAAGATAATTCTGAAATATCATTTACTCTATATAATTCATTAATGAATCTTCTGAGCCTGTTTTTGTTCAATTTACAGATCAGAACATAATGAAATAAATCTTTCAATGAATTATTGAATGAAAAGTCTATTAAAAGTTTTTGAATGCTTTTTAATAAAGAATCATCAGCTTCTATAGATATTAAATAGATGAAAAATTCATTAGATAAAAAATCTTTTGAGCATAGTAAATCGCAGTAATTATAGCAATTTTTTAAATATTTTAATATATCAGGATTTTCTTGTGATAATATCCATAAAATAAAAAGCAAAATAGATGGTTTTTCTATAAATTGAATTCTAAAAAAGGACATTAAAAACATTGTTGAGAAAACCCTATAATAATTATTTTTTTCTATATCAAATTTCTTTTCAGTAAGATATTTTAATAATTGTAATATTAATTTTTTATAATTTTCATTGAAACTTAGTTTATTTAAATTAATTAGCTTTTGTAACTTAGATAAATCGTTATCTATTATAAGAAAAAAATCTGTACTTGATTTTCTTTCTTTATTTTCCAAATCATTAATATAATAAACAGGTTGAAATCTATTGGTTTCTACTTGAATAACAATAGAATATAATATTGAGGGAAAAATGATTTTATCAGAAGGAAAAAAGTCGATAATTGGTTTAGTTTTTTTATCAATTTGGCTAATTTCTATTTCATCCAATCTTAATATCATTAAAAATTCCTTAAATTAAAAAATTGATTATTTTTGAATTAAAAATAAATGATTTATCCTAAATATTTTATCAATAAATTTATTTATAAATTAATAGTATTTATTTATTTATTTCAGCAGTTACTTTCTTGTATAATGCATAATATTCTGTTTTCATAAACTCATCTATCTTTTCTTGAGGTAAAGTCTCTAATAATTCATCTATATAACTGATAACAGATTGAATTTCATCAAAATTTGAAATTTCCTTATTATTATCAACTCTGTCGTGATTTGTTTTTGTATTTTCAGTATTTTCTTCATCAGATTCGATGATTTCAAGATCATCATCGAGTATTGTTTTTTCATTAGTATTTAAAATATCATTTGTTTTAACTTCGGAAAATTTATCTAAAAGGGAATTTCTTTCAGAATTATGTTTGAAAGATTCTTTTTCACTTTCTTTATCTTCTATAAAGTACTTAGATTTTCTTTTTTTTTTATATTCCTCATGAAGTTCATCGACTGAAAACACAGCAATCTTATCTCCAAAATTTTCTCTATCTATAGGAATATGTTCTTCTATACTTAATTCTCCATTAATTAAATCATCATTTTTTCTTTTCATTAAATCTTTTTGCTCAGATTGGTCAATTATTGAAAATAATTCCTCTTTTGATAACGCTATATCAGTTTTTATTTCATCATCATCAAATTCAAAAAATGAATTTTTAATATCTTCTTTATCAGACATTTATATATCTCCTAAAAAATTGAATAATAATTTGAAGTAAATATCTATTAAGAATTTAATAGATTTTTATTGAAATATCAAGTTAAAAATTATTTTAATTTATTTAATATTCATATAATAAATTTAAGAACCTATTATTTAAATAATTAAAATTAATAAATAATTTTTTTTATCAATATTTGAAAAAAAATCAGTATTTGTTATAATAATAGTTAGATAAAATAAATAATTTCTTTAAAAATTATCAATTTTAATAGGATATATAGATGCAGATTGAAAAAATAAGAATTTTTCTACTGTTCTTTTTTATTATTATTAATCTTTTTTTTCTTAGTAATCATATTCAAGCACAAAATATTGTCATTGGCTTTGGTTTAGGATATACCGGTGTTAATTTCAGCAGTTGGGATACAGATATGTTATCAATTATTCCTGAACCAGCTATTGGGTATGAGCTTTTTATCTATTTTGATACATCAATTATAAGAAACTTTCATCTATTGATCGGTGGTACAATTATTTCTAAAGGATTTTTATACTCTGAAAATCAAAAACATGAAATAATTTATCTGCAATTTTTATTAAAATTAAGATATCTTATTTATAGAAACACAGAATCTAAAGTCTTTGTTGAATTAGGATTCAATCTTTTTGGTCAATTAATTACTGATTTTATATTAAATTATTCCAATTTTTCTATTAGTTATGATGATACAATAAGTATTAATTCTGAAGAAAATTCTTTGAATTTTGGAACAGGAATAATTGTCAAAAACATAATTTTCTCTTTAAATATTCATATACAGATGGATTATTCTTATAATCAAGTCGATGAAGGAATTATATACAATTTTTCAAATTATTGTTTTATTTTTAGCATAGGATTTATTTTATAAATTTAGAAAAACATAATAATAAATTGAAATTTAAATAATTTGATAATATGAAACATAAACTTATTTCTGAAAAACCAGGTGGAGAAAATGAAAAAAAAGTTGATTAATTCAATATATTTCATTCTTTTTCTTTTTTTTGTATTTATATTTAATCAATCTTTGAATGCTCAAAATCTTACATACAATGAAGTCAAATCAAAAGGGTTGCTATTAGACATCGATTCAAATAATCACCAGCTATTTATATTACCCGGAAATCTATCTGCTGATTATTTGATTTGTGATATTTATATTTTTGGTAAATATTATCTTGATTTTTCAGAAATTCAATTTGCTAAGTTGTTATTCAAATCTGATTTCATAAAGGTTTTTTTACAGTTTGCTAGCTACAACAAAACTTATGACCAAAATGAATTATATCCGTACTGTGAAACATTTAAAATTCAAATAAAGATTGATGATATAATAAAAATAATACAGAATAAAGATAATAATATATTTCTTCAATTTATTGGTAAATATGGTATTATCAATGCTAAATTAAATAAAAAATTTATAGCTCAGCTTGAAAAATTGTCCTTAGAAGAAGAAGATAGTCAAATAGAATTAACTATAAATAATAGACCATTTAGTTTATTTTTGGTTATATATTCAGTAAATGCATATTATACTTTTGATAATGCAAATCCAGTAATTGATGATTTTGCTTTTTCATTTTTAGGAAATAAAGATTTTACTTTTGAAGTTGGTCTATATTTTAAAATTCCTATTATAAGTGCATTATCTATATATTATTCATCAGTTCATATATTTGATTATTTACCTAATATTCAATCTTCAAAAATACTTGGATTAAAACTATATCTTACAGTTTTTGATATTTCTGAATCATTATTTTTGAGATTTTCTGCTTTCGGCGGGTTGGGTTCATATAATTTAAATTCTTCTGCTATAATTGATCCAGAATTTTATTACTTTTTTTCATTAATCTTAGGTTTTCCAATAGTTCCTTCTATTGAATATATTGGGTCAATTTCGATTGGGAAAGTAGAATCTAACGAGACTGCTTTATTATTTCAGGTTGCAATAATTATGAACCTGTTTTAATATTTTTATCATTGAAAAACAATATACTGTAATATAACCTGAAGTTTTTTTTCTCCTATTCCTTTTACATTTAATAAATCTTCAGGTTTAAAAAAAGGACCATTAATGTTTCTATAATCGATTATTCTTTGAGCAATTGTAAGCCCTATTCCTGGAATGGCACAAAGTTGTTCCAGAGTAGCATTATTAATATTAATCGGAAATTCAATTTTGTTTTCCTGTTTTTTAACTATGTTTTCTTTATTTTGATCTTTTGTTGAAATATTTTTATTATTTATTGAATTTGCTAAATCAGATAAATTATATTCATCTATTTTTAATTCAGAAGATAATGAACTTAAAAGATTTTTGTTTTTATCTTCTAATGTTGTTATGGTTTTGGAATTTTCATTAATTCTTGAAATTAAATAGTTTTTTAATATTTGTTCTGTTTTGAATTCAGTAAAAACTTTATTTATAATTAGTATTAAGAGAAAGAATAATATAAAGCTAAGAAACTTTTTTATCAAATACTTGTTCATAATAAATTTACAAACCTAATTATTTTTATAATTTATTTAAATAAAATTTCAATTATTTTTTGATTTAAATAGTTTTTGAATTATAATAATAAACAGAAGATATAAATATATCAGGAATTTGATGTGAAAAATATTAGAAATATATTGTTCTTAATAATAATATTTTGTGGGATTATCTCATTTTTATCGATTAATATTTATGGATTTGATTTATATTTTGGCGCAGGTTTTATAGCTTCCTCTTCATATCCAATTAGTTTAACCAATAATATTGATTCATTAATGAGAATTTATAATGGCGACACAGTGTTTGCTGGTATAAGTTTTAATATTGGAAGTAATTATAGCATTGGTATTGAAATAGCTTATTTATCAAAAGGATTATTTGCGGTTGGAGATTTTTACTATTTATTTTTTAATGGCCTTACTAAAATATATATATCCAAAAACTTGACAGGTAATGGATTTTTTAAATTTAATTTTGGTGTTTGGCTTTCTGCATTATTTTACTGCGCATATAAGAGTAGAAATTTTAATGATGTAATAGATGTTTTAAATATTAATGATTTTTCATTTTTTAATTTTGGCCCTTCTTTTGGTTATTCGTTTGTCCTGAAAAAGATTGTATTTTCAATAGAAGCTAATCTAGGTATTTTAGATGAAAACTTAACCGATACTCAATATTATTTATCTGCATGGATAACCGCTAAAATATTACTGTTTTTATAAATCAGTCAGTATATTAAGAGTAATATTTAATTTTAATTATAAGGGAAAAAATGAAAAAATTAACTCTTTTTTTTATGTTTTTTCTAATAATATTGATGAGTTCATGCCAGCTAATTTCGACTTTAATAAATCAAGATCTTTCCATTAAATTGCAAAGATGTGAAAATGACTTAGCATCTTTTGCGCCTTCACCATCTGATTCAGGTTCTAAAATTGTTTCAATCGAATTAAATGGTATTTTATTAATAGCCTATATCGATCTAACTAATAATACACTTAAATTTTATGTAAAAAGCCTTACCGAAGAAAATATAGAGCAAACTCAACCTTTAGAAGTATATGACAGTATGAATCCAAATAATGTTTTTCAAATATCAACTGATTTTCCATTTGAACTGGATCCTCATCCTATATATTATTTGCCTGTCATAGAAAAAGTTGGTGAAAATTATATTAAAATATTTTATCTTGATTCACAATATCATTTATATTATGATTTTTTAAAACTTACCTGGGATTATTTGAATAAAAAATATTTGTTTCAAATATTAGATCCTTCTCCTATTATGTCAGATACAATTCCCGGATATAGTGTTGATCATAATGCAATATTATATGATTTACAAAAAAGTAATAAAATTGCTCATTTTTCTTTATGGAATGATCAAGCTTTTATTTATCATTGGGATAAAAATAATATAGGACAGGCATCATATGCTAATTTTAACATTCAAGCACCCGATTTAACTTATTATACATTGTATTCTTCTTTATATACCACAATTGTAGAATGCGATATCAATAAGATTTTCGCGGCAAATATTGGAGTTAAAGATGGTACAGAAAATTACTTGATAATAAATAGAGTAAATTTAGAAGATAATACTTATGAAAAAATTTATGATTCATTTTCTGAAAATAAAATAACTTACAATATCCCGATAAAACTTGTATACATTGAAGAACTAAATAAATTATATGTTGCATGGGGTTATCAGGAGAATAGCAAGAATTATCTTGCTATTTCAGAATTTGATTTTATAAAAAGAAAACTTAATGATAGATTAAGAATAGACATAACTGGGACACAAATTTCTTCATTAGACATAAAAAGAAGTAAAGTAAATGGGATAAATGGTTCAAATTTAAATATTGTATATTCAACTGTAGGTGTTGCAGATGATAATAAATTTGTTGTAGCAATTATTAAAACAAATAATTTTTCAGATTCAAATTGGTCTATATTTTCAATATGTGATGAATTGATTTCAAGCAGTAAATATTTTGCTAATATTGTTAACTCTTCTTATTTAATATTAAATGTTTCAAAATATTTAAATTCTAATACTTCTTTACAAAATTGCATTTATATCTTCAAATAAAAAGGTTTTTATATGAATAAAACAAGAATATTATTATTAATCCTTTTATCTTTATCTTTATTTTTTTTAATTGAAAATCAGATCTATGCTCAGGAAAAAACAATTTTCAAAACATCTGACTTTACTTTTAATTCAATTGATAACAATTATATTTTTAATGTTCAGATTTTTAAAAAAGCATTTAAAAATGATGTGTTTTATGAATTTAATCTTAGATTGGAATCAAAAATATTTTTAAATATAATTAAAAGCAAATTTTTTCTTAATACTGAAAAGAAAGACATTCTATTATGTCAAGAAAATAAAAGCTACAAAAGCTGGTTTGATAAAGAAAAAAATTTATGGAATGAACAAATTGTATTAAAATGCAAATATAATGATTTTGAATTATTTTTAAAAAGTAGTGTATGTTTTATATTAATAAAATCTTATTCACTAAATATAAAAGCAGAATTTCCAACAGAAATAAAAAAATCAGTTTTAAATTTAATTGAATATTCAAAAGAGATAGGGCAGGATGTAACAAAACAATATCAACCTTTTTTATTTTTAGGTTTGGTAAATCAAACAATTCCTTTTATTTTTATTAGAACTGCTGTATTTTCTTCTTTTAATATTATTGCAGATACATTATTACAACCAATAAATGATCCTCCATTTGTTTTTAGTCTATTAACAGAGTTTTACTCATTTCAATTATCTATACCATTTAAGTTTTTAATTTTTTCAGCCTTAAATTTGGAAGTCTTTGTTCTTAGTTATCCTTTTAGGTCAGAAAATGGAAACGAGACTTTTTTATTTAATATCTATGGAATTTTTGCTGGAACAACAATCAATTTTTTCACTCTTTTTAAGTTTATAAGATTTTCAGCAAGTATATTACCCGGCTTATTTTTAACATTTATTTATGATGAAAATGAAAATTCTTTAATGCCATTAATAGATTCTAGTACATTACTAACTATGACTGGTGCAAAATTAAGTTTTAATATTGATATTATATTATCAACAAGCTATACTTTAACTTTAATGATATCTACCAGATTTAATTTTGCTGGTGTAATATTTAATAGTATAGATATGGTTTCTGTAATTGGCTTTTAATATTATAGAACTTCTAAGTAATTTTTTCTACCCGAATACTATTTGTAGAACCTTCTTTTCCTAAAGGCAAACCACTTACAAGAATGAAATAGTCGTTTGTACAGGCAAAACCAAGTTTTTTAATATCTTCTTGAATAAATTGTACTATTTCTTCAAGGTTTTCAAAATTATCTATTAATCTTGGTATTATTCCCCAATTTAATGAAAGTTGATTGTAGATATCAATATCAAAAGTATAAGCCAATATTGGTAATTTGGGTCTTACTTTTGAAATCATCCTTGCAGAATAACCTGTCTGAGTTATTACTGAGATTACCTTGGCATTTATATCATAAGCAATTGTAACACTTCTAGTTGCAATAGAAGTTGTGACATCAATATCTTTTGGCATTCTTGTCAACTGTGATAATATATCACTATAATCAAGGCTATTTTCAACTTGATTTATAATTTTTGACATTGTTTCTACGACTCTTATAGGGTTTTTTCCTACTGCTGTTTCACCTGAAAGCATGACAGCAGAAGACAAATCATAACATGCATTAGCGACATCACTGGCTTCAGCTCTTGTTGGTATAGGGTTTTCTATCATGCTTTCAAGCATTTGAGTCGCTACTATTACGGGTTTACCATCTTTATAACAAAGTTTAATTATTCTTTTTTGTATAATTGGGACATATTCAATGTCTAATTCTACTCCCAAATCTCCTCTAGCAACCATTATTCCATCTGAATACTTAATTATTTCCTCAACATTTTCAATGGCTTTCTTATTTTCAACTTTAGCTATTAATTTTGTTTTACTTTCCTTCTGTAGTTTTTTTTCTATTTCAGAAATTAATTGTCTTATTTCTAAAATATCTTCTTTAGAAGATACAAAAGATAAGGCAATATATTCAAAATCATTTTCTATTGCGAAAAATATATCTTTTTTATCTTTCTCAGAAAGAAATTTCAACGGATAAATGACATTTGGTATAGTCAAATGAACCTTAGGATTTATTATTCCTCCATTTTTAATTATAACTTTAATTGTCTGGTCATCTATAATTTCACTTACTGAGGCTTCTATAAAACCATCTTTCAAAAGAATTCTGGAATCTATTTTTACAAGATTACCAATATCTGGAAGGTTAGTATAAAAAAAGGAATTATCGTAAGATAATAGTAAATTAATATCTTCTTTTATATAACTTTTAATTGTAATTAATTGCCCTGTCTTAAGTTCAATTTTTTCATTATAACCGTACATTCTTACTTCTGGTCCTTTGGTATCAAGTATTATTGCCAATGGTATTTTGTTTTCTTCTCTTATTTGTTTGATAAGATTTAATATATTTAAAACCTTATTTCCATCTGTATGTGAGAAATTTAACCTGACGGCATTCATTCCCGATTCTATCAACTTTTCTATAGTTTCTCTATCAGAACTTGAAGGACCAATTGTACAAATTATTTTTGTTTTTTTCATTTATTTACCTTTTTTAATCATACAAGATCTATCTTAAATATATTTTTTTATTTTTTTTAATTTTTTCAAGTCTTATTTATATTAATAGATGCATAAAAATAAAAATATGACATAGATACAAAAGGGGAAAAATTGGATGGTATAATTTTATGTAATAAACCTTCTGGTATAACTTCAAATAGGATAGCAAGAACTATATCTAAAAAATTTCAAATTAAAGTTGGAAATACTGGTATTCTTGATTTGGCTGCTGAAGGATTATTAATACTAGTTATTGGAAAAGCGACAAAATTTACTCAATATTTTCAAGAATTAAATAAAGAATATATCTCAGTGGGTGAACTTGGTAAAGAAACTGATACATATGATAAAAATGGAGAAATAGTAAGAGAAAGTGAAATCAATATTTCAGAAGAAAAGCTAATAGAAATAATAAAATCATTTGAAGGTGAAATATCTATGGTTCCTCCTGCCTTCTCCTCAAAAAAAATAAATGGGAAAAGAGCATATAAATATGCATTAAAAGGTGAAGATATTGAACTAAAACCTATTAATGTTAATGTAGAAAAAATCGATGTAATTGAAATTAATCTTCCTTTTTTCAAAATAAATGTAAAATGTTCAAGTGGAACATATATAAGAACATTGATAAAAGAAATTGGTATAAGTTGCGGATGCTATGCCTATATGTTTTCTTTAAAAAGAACAAGAATAGGCAATTTTTCATTATTAGATTCTGTAGACTACGACAAATTAATTAATTTTGATGAACAGGAACTAATAAATTCAATAATACCTATAAAAGAATCTCTTTATTTTTTTCCTGAACTAATAATTGAAAAAGAAGAGATAAAAAAATTTAAAAATGGTCAAAAAATAAAGATAAAAGATAAAATTGATGATTTAAAATACATCTTTGATAAAACTAATTTATATAAGATTTTAGATGATGAAAGTAATTTAATTGGCCTTGCGACAATTGAGTCTGATAATTTAATTCAACCAAGAATAGTAATATAAAAACTTGACGGAATTTATTTTTCTCTTATTTTGTTTTTGTGTTTATGTCATATCAAATTGTAAATCCAATTTCATTAAAATCATTATTTAAAACTGATAAATTCGATGGTATAGATTTAAATTTCCCACGAGGAAGTTTAAATATCATTTTAGGACCCGAAAATTCGGGGAAAAACGATTTATGTAGGAAAATAGCAGGTCTTGAGAGTCCAATACCTGGAGATGTATTATATTATAATGATAAAATAGAAAAAATAAAAAAGAAAAATCTTATTCTTTATTTTCCTACTTCAAATATTTTTTTTGAAAATAGAAAAGTAATCGATAACTTGGTAATATTAAGTGAATTATCAAGTATTCCACTTAAATTTATAGAAAGAAGAATTAAAAAAATCTCACCATTTTATGGAATTAGTACTATAAAAGATTTTAAATTAATCAACCTTCCAAAGTCTATTCGATCTATTATGTTATTATGCTTAATAGAAATTATATTACCAGAAATAGTCGTTATTTCTACACAAGATTTTTATGGTGATCAGATTAGAGAAGACTTCTTTTTTAAAAGATTAGCTTATTTGAAAAATCTTGGGCATACAATTATAATTTCTACTCAGAGGTTTAGTAATATAGATAATTCAGATAATATTATTCTGTTATCTTCGTCAAAGCCTTTATTTGCAGGTAATCCCAAGAATATTTTAAGACTCGATGACCCAAAAAATATAGAATTAATGCTGTTAAAAAAGATTGAAGAAAGTTATGAAAGAATCAAAATCAATTAGTCTTTTTACTTTACTTTTCTGGTCAATATTTATTAATTCGAAAAAATTTTTTGTTATTCTGTTTTTATCACTTACAATTGCTTCAATAATATTGATTTCTGCCTTATATCCAAAATCAAATCTAAATATTGGTGTAGTTAATTTAGATAAAGGTATAAATTTACAGTTTTCTTCAAACACACTTTCCTTTTCTAATGAAATAATAGATAGATTGAGTAAACAGGGGAATAAAATAATTAATTTTAAAAGTCTTGATAAGGCTCTTGAATATTTGAATAATGGAAAAATATATCTAATATTATATTTTCCTGAAAACTATACCCTTTTCACTCATCTTGCTAATTTTTCTAAGACCAGTAATGTTAAACCCAGAATATTAATTTATGCAAATGAAAAAAAATTTTCAAAAGAAATAAAATTAGAATTATTTACTGCTTTTTCGGAGATGGTAGAAACACGAATAATACCTCTTGAAATAGTAGAAACAATTACAAATAAAGAAATACCATCATCATATTTAATTTTATCAGGAATATTTATAATTATATTTTCTTTCTCCTTTTTAGCATCATATAATTTTGGTCATTATCTTTTAAGTAAGAAATATGATGAATTTCTTTTAGTAATTAATCAATCATTTATTCCAATAATAATAATTTTATCGATTCTTCTTTCTTTATCTTTCTTTATCTTGAATTCCGCAGTTTTAACCTTGATGACTTTGTTTACAAAAAAAGTCATCTTTTTTGGTTATTCTTATATGCCAGTAAATGTCTTTCTTTTAAGCTTTTCTGCTTCAATTTTAGGATATATTATATCTAAGATAACAAAAAGAAATAATATCTTTATTTTATTAGTATTTCTTATTTTTTTTATCCATTATTTAACCTTTCCTATTATAGATGACAATACCATTTTTTCTAAAATTATATCATATTCAATGCCAAGTATTCAACTTGAAAAAAGTTGGTATTGGACTCTTTCTTTAAATATTTCTCCTTTAAAACCCTTATATATAACTTTAACTTATTGTCTAATCTATCTGGTAATTCTTTTTATTATAGTTATTTTTGAGAATTTAATTAAGAAGAAATATATCAAGTTCAAAAACTAAGTTTATAATAATTTACAATAAACAAAATAATCCGAAAATTTTATAAATATAAATACTATTTTTAAAATTAATAAAATATGAATAAAAATAAGATTTATAGTGCTAAAATATTAAAAATATCTTTAATATTTTGTATTATTCTTTTATTTTCCTGTTTTTTTTTGTCATTAAATCAAAGCGATTTTCCTCAATTTTCAAAACCTTTGAGTAATGATTTTCTTTATAAAGAATTTCTTTCAGAAATATCTTATAATTACAATTGCAAATCATCAGAAAAGTTTTTACCACTTCGATTTGCTTATTATAAACCAGAAAATTATGATGATATATATAGAGTAGCAAATTATTTTCAATTATCTGTTGATACAATAGCTTCAGTCAACAATATATTTTCTCAGTATATGTTTGACGTTGAGAATACTTATTTAATCCCAAATTGTGAAGGTATTTTTATAGATAATGAAGGAGAAAAGACCTTAGAAATTGCAAGTAAGAATTATGGTTTAAGTGTTGATACTATATTATTTATAAATCATTTAAAAAATAAAAATGATATCAGTAAAATCGAAAAAGTTTTTATTCCTCTAGCACATTTTACAAAAGATGAGAAAATCTTATTTTTAGGATCTTTGTTTCGAGACCCTCTTAGAGGCAAAGGTAAACTTACATCAAATTATGGGACAAGAATAGATCCTTTCAGTCATAAACCAACTTTTCATGGAGGTATAGATATAGCTGTACCAATTGGTACTAATGTATATCCAGCAATGCCAGGGAAAGTCATCTTTGCAGGTATTAAAGGAGATTATGGAAATTTAGTTATATTAGAACATGGTTATGGTTATGAAACATATTATGGACATCTTTCAAAGATTTTAGTTCAAGTGGGTAATACTATCGATTTTGATAAAATTATTGGTTTGACAGGGAACACTGGGAAAACAACTGGTCCGCACCTTCATTTTGAAATAAGATATAATAAAAAAAAGGTAAATCCTTCTAATCTATTATTTATATTAAATCAATAATGCTTTTTAATTTATATTTGCGTTTTTTGTTAAATCACTTATTTTACTAAAAAAGAAAATCTTAATGGTTGTTGTATTGCAAAGAGTAGATTTTGCAAGCTGTGAAGTCGATAAAAAGATTATTTCAAAAATAGATAAAGGATTAGTTTTGTTAATAGGTTTTGACTTAGAAGATAATGAAACTATTGTTGAAAAATTAGCCAAAAAGATTTTGAATATGAGAGTATTTGAAGATGATAAAGGCAAGATGAACAAAAATATATTTGATATAAAAGGTTCAATTCTTGCCATATCTCAATTTACATTATGTGCAAATGTTAAAAATGGGAATAGACCTTCTTTTGATACATGTATGCAGCCTGCTAAAGCTAATGAGCTTTATGAATATTTTATAAAGGTTTTAAAAAATCAAGATATAATTGTAGAAAAGGGAAGTTTTGGGGAGCATATGATAATAAATATTATTAATAATGGACCTGTTACATTTATACTAAATTCATAATATATTCTTTACTAAAATTTTAATTTAATTAAAAAGGATTCTTTGATGAATAAAAATGATTATTCGATAATATATTATAACAATCCAACTTTAACTACTAAATGTCAAAAAATAGATAAGATAGATAAAGATATAATAAATTTTTCAGAAACTCTGATAAAAATGATGATAAAGTATGATGGTATAGGTTTAGCTGCAAATCAAATAGGTGTTGATAAATGTATTTTAGCTATTGCGGGAATAGAACCATTGAAAGCTCCAACAATTTTTATAAATCCAAAAATTATCTCAAATATTAACCCTATTGTTACTTTTGAAGAAGGATGTTTATCTTTTCCAAAGCTTTATATTTCAGTTGATAGACCAGAAGGAATTGTTGTTGAATATTATGACTTAAATTTTAAAAAAATTACATTAGAAGCACATGAGTTATTGGCAAGGGTATTGCAACATGAAATTGATCATATAAATGGTATTCGTTTTATAGATAGAATTTCAGAAGATAAATTGAAGAACATTGAACCAATCTTGAATTCTATTGATCGGAGATTTAATGGCTAGTTTTATTCTTTTTACAACATCTGATTTTGGTTATAAAGTTTGTGAATATATTTATAAAAATTACGAAGTAAAGGCTATTGTTACTTCAACTCCTAAGCCTAAAGGCAGGCATTTGGTTATTGAAGATATTGACACAATAAAAAAAGCTAAAGAATACAATATCCCGGTAATATATATAGATAAATCGAATGAGATTTTTTCTAAAATAAAAGATATGATTGTAGATTATTTTCTGGTGGTTGATTTTGCTTTTATTCTTAAAGACAATGTCTTAAAGTTGCCATTGAAATTTCCAATAAATATTCATCCATCAATTTTACCGAAATATAGAGGACCATCACCACTTCATTATCAGATCATAGATAATGTTAAAAAATCGGGAATATCTATAATTAAGATGAATAATAAGATTGATGAAGGTGATTTATTATTCCAGCTGACTTTCGAACTGGAAGAATGGTATTCATTTTCAAAATTCTATGATTTTATGCAGGAAAATGCTCTTTTAACATTTGAAATATTTATGAATAATATTTCTCTGTTGTATCCTTCACCACAAGATAATAAAGAAGCAACTTATACAAAAAAAATTGAAAAAAAAGATGCAATTATTGATTTTGAAAATGAATATTCAAGTTTTATAGTTGGAAAAATAAAGGCTTTTGAAAAATGGCCTAAAGTCAAAATCAAAATTGATGATGATATTATTATATTATTAGATGCAAAAATAAATAAAGATTTTAGCATTAAACCAGGGCATCTATTTATTGATGATAATAGATTTATAATAGGTACAAAAGATGGGGCTATTGAAATATTAAAGCTGCAAAGACCTGGTAAATCTATTCAAAGTGCAAAAACATTTTTAAAAGGATATAGAAAAAGATTTATTGAAAAAACTATTGAATCGGAGCTAAATATATGAAGAGAAAGCATTACTTTTTTGGGTATCTTTCGTTTTATTTGAAAAAATTATATCTTGGTTTCATTGGAAAAATAAAAAATTTTAAAAAAAGTTATATTAAGAAAAAACATAGAATTAAACATATTGCAAATTATTTATTTACAAAAGATGGCATTAAATTTTATTCAAAAAAATTCATATTTAATCTTAATTTTATAAGGTATAAGACTTTTCATCTAATAAAATCATTAATTAAAAACACTAAAAATATTGTTAATACTGGCTATTTGTCTTTTACAATTGTCTTATACATAATTTTATCTATATTTTTCTTTTTGCTTTCATATAATTTATGGGTTCAAAGTTATGGAACAGTAAAAATCCCGGATTTTTCAGAAATGAAAGTTTTAGAAGCTGTCGAGCAAATTCAAAGTCTTCATCTTTTAGCAGTTGTTGAGGCTAGATACTCAAATCTTCCCTATGGAAGTATCATTTCACAATACCCAAATGCAGGCCATGTATTGAAACAACAAAGAAAAGTAAAGCTAATAGTATCAAAAGGCTTAGAATATTCATTTTTAGATGATTTTTCTGGTTGGACTTTATTTGCCGTAAAACAACGAGTTAGAGAATTAAACGAATTATTAAAAAGAGAAATTAAAATTGAAATAATAAATGAAGAATTTTCAGATGTTTTTGAAAAAGGACTTGTAATATCACAGCAACCAGAAGCATCAACCGATTTAAATCTTGTAGATACAATAAAAATAATCATATCTAAAGGGAAGATGCCTGATTCTTACCTTATGCCTAATCTTGTTGGTAAAAAAATAGAAGACGCTCAAAAAGAGATAGATTCTATAGGGCTTATCTTAGATATTCAGTATATTCAGGTAGAAGATCTAGATAAAGTAGGAATAGTGTTGCAGCAAACTCCTTCTCCTAATGAAAATATCTCAAAAGGTAACACTATAACAGTAGTAGTAGGACAGAAAAAATTATAAGACAGTATGATAACAATTAAATTTACAATTTAATGAGTAATTAAATATTTTTTAATATGAATATAAATGAAAATAAAATTAATTTTACCAAAAAAATATTTCCGTCTATATTTGCTGCAGATTTTGCAAGAATAAAAGATGAAGTTAAAAAAATTGAAAAATTTGGATGTAAATATATTCATCTAGATATTATGGATGGTAATTTTGTTCCTAATATTTCATATGGACCTAAAGTTACAGAAGATATATTGAATATTACAAATCTTTCTGCTGACTTACATTTAATGGTCAGTAACCCTTCTTTTTTCATAGATAAATTTTTATTTGAGAAAATTGAATACATTACATTTCATTTTGAAGCGATAGAAGAAATAAAAAAAATTTATGACTTAATAGAAAAAATAAGGAATTATGACAAAAAACCAGGGATTTCTATTAAACCAGGTACAAAAGTAGAAAAAATAATTCCATTTTTAAAATTATTAGATCTTGTTCTTGTAATGACGGTAGAACCAGGATTTTCTGGGCAGAAAATGATAGAAGATTGCATAACTAAGATTTCACAATTAAAAACAATTAGAAATGAGAATAAATATAATTATTTTATTCAAGTTGATGGAGGAATAAATTTTTCAAATGTTTCTTCAATTATAGAAAAAGGAGCAGATTTGGTTGTAATTGGTTCTGCTTTTTTTGAGAAATAATTAAAGATGGAAATTATCAATCTTCTACTATTTGCTTCTTATCCTTTTCAAATTGTTTCTTATTATTCATTTTATTCGATTACCAATTATTCAAATACTATTATATATAATAGTTATTTTATTCAGTTAAGATGGGATGAAAGTTATCTTCTTTATAGGAATAATAGAATATCTTCAATAATTAATTTACCTTTTTTCAAATTTTTAGTTGGCGATTTTATTATAATTTATGGATTGGGGTATTTATCTGGTTATGTTTCAGATAGTTTGAGTATAAGGTATTTTTATAATCCAAAGATAGATATAAGTTTTTATCTTTCTCCTTCAAATTCCTATCAATCATTGATATCAAGAGGGTTTTTTATTAATTATAAATTTTTAAATGAAAATTTTTTTAATATATCTTTTTCTTATGATACTTATTCAGAAAAATATAACTTTTTTACAAGACTTGGATTTGATCAATATTCATTATTATTGTTATTTAGTTACTATGATAAGCCTCATTATATTAAAGCTGGTGATTTTACATTTGAAAATCAATTTCAAATATATCTAGGTTCCACCTTTTCTATATTTGATATATTGAAATTAGCTTTTGAAACCAAGATATTTTTTATAGATGATTCATTATATTTTTTGAATTGGGTAATTTTATTCAATATTGCAAATATTTTTCTTTTTCGAGCTATACACAAAGAAGTATATCAGACTGCCCAATATTATTTTTCAAATGGTGATTTTTATCAACTAATGATTAATGTTAAACCTATATATTTTGGCTTTTCTTACAGGAAATATATCTATAATCAGTATAACGAAATTTATAATTTCGAGTTATATTTGGAAGAATATGAAATAATAGATAAAAAAATATATTTGTCGGGATATTTATTAATACCTTATGAAAAAAGCTCTGAAAATAGTCAAAATCCCAACTTTTCTATTTCATCAAAAATAAAATTGAATAAAAATATTAGATTTTTTTTCTTATTTTCCGATTCGCTTATAAATATTAAATCCGAAATAAATTTATCAGAAAATAATATAATTATTTTTCAAATTTTTGAAAATCTTAACAAGGAAAATTCAACTTCATTTTCGGTTTCTCAGATTTCTTTATATGATTCTTATGATTTTTATATACCAGCAAATTCTTATGGTTTTGGTTTTTATTATTTTATTTATTTAAATAATTTAAGACTTGCAATGAAAGTAATTCTTTCTTTATCCGATAATGAGATAAACAAAATTTACTGTACAATTTTTATATATACAAATGTTTAAGGGATGAATATGGCTTCAACAAATAAAACAATAATAATATTTCTGATTTTTTTAATATTATTAAGTCAAGCTTTTCTTTTTGTGAATGAAAAAATGCAAAGAAACCAGATTGCTTTTGATGAAAAAGCTCATGCAGAAGAAAGTACCAGTCTATTTGAAAATCAGGTTATTTCTTTTCAGGAACAATCTAATAATTCATCCTTTCAGAATCAGGGCGAAAATGATGAAACACAACATGTAGTATGGGATACAAATATTTCTTATAAATCTTTATTTGGTGGGTTATATGAAATACCTGACTTAATAAAGGTGAATCCGGAATATGAATATATCAATGATTATAAGATCAAAGATACAAATACCGCAATTATAATTACAGATAAAAGCATTTATCTTAAAATTGGTGGCAATATCAAATCTATTTCTACAGAAGGAATACCTTCAAATGCCTATTTATCATCTTGTGAAATGACAAAGGTAAATAATAAATATTATATCTTTATTGGAACATCTTATTCGGGATTGTTTGCAAAATCGATAGATGAACAAAAATTTTATCATTTCTTTTTGGGAATAAAAAGGGTATTTTATACATCTGAGCAAAGCCTTTTATTTGAAACAATTACAGCATTATATTGTAAAGACGACAAACTTTTCATAGGTTATCAATCCTCTAAAGGAATAGATATTCTTGATTTAAATTCGTACTATCAGATGAAATCAAGCAAAAATTCACTGTATAGTTTAAAAAAAGCTGATTTCACAATAAAAGATCCAATAAAACAAAAGATAGAAAAATTTTTTGAAATCAATGATAATCTTTTTGCATATACAAATTATGGTATTTATAAATATGAAAATGATAAATTTATAGTAGAAAAGAATTTTGATGATCAGCAAGATATTTTAGATAATGATATAAGAGGTATTTATCTTTCAGTATTTGCAGCAAGTAGTAGAAAAAAAATTGATCAATTAATCGAAAATGCAAAATTTTGCCATTTGAATGCTTTTGTAGTGGATTTCAAAGATGATTTTGGATATCTCTCATATGGTTCGAATCTTGAAATGGCAAAGAAAATGAAATCTTCAAGGAAGATGATAGATATCGATTACCTTTTAAAGCAAGCAAGAGAAAACGGGATAAAGATTATAGCTCGTATTGTTTCTTTTAGAGATCCTATAGCTTATAGCTATGAAAATAATAAGTTTGCAATTTGGTCTAAATCAAGTAATTCAGCATGGTCGGGACCTAAAAGCATAGAAAAATGGATTGATCCATATAATGAAGAATATTTAAATTATCTTATAGATGTTGCAAAAGAAATAGAAAGTCTGGGAGTATACGAAATACAATTTGATTATGTGAGATTTCCAGCAGAAGGTAATACCTCCGATATTGTATTTAGATATAATACAAAAGGGATATCAAAAAACAACCAGGTTTATTATTTTTTTAATAAAGCAAAATCCAACATAAAAATTCCTATTTCAGCAGACTTTTTTGGCTATCAATGCTGGTACAAGATTTCAAAACATATTGGGCAAGATTTGTACCTTAATAGTCAGATAATAAATGCTATATATCCAATGTACTATCCATCACATTTTTCTAAAGGCTTTTATTCGAAAGGCATATCCCAAATAGAATCAGTTAAATTGATATATAAACATGGTACAATTAGAGCAATGGAAAACTCAAATTACAAAATTCCTGTTAGACCATGGATTCAAGCTTTTAAGCTGGATGTTAAAGAAGATTTTGTCGAGTATATTAGAAATGAAATTATGGGTGTTTTAGAAGCGGGAATTAATTCTTATATTTTCTGGAATCCATCTTCTGATTATACTATCTTATATCAGGTATTCAAAAATGAATAATGATTTTAATTATTCTTGCTATTCTCTGATTTATAGTTTTTTAAAAATTCATTAAGACTTTTAGTTTCAGATATTATCTTAGCAATTGGTTCATTTATTTCATATTCCAGAATATCAGAAAGATTTACATAATCTTTTTCTGATATAGAGTTTTTGATATTTCCAAATATTTCAGAAAACTCTTTTATTAATTTATGAATCTCTGTAAAATTGAAATTTGTCTGAGCAAAGCTATCCGTGCATAATATCAATACTTCAAAATAAAAGGCAAGAAAGTTTATTACAGAACTGAATAATTCCATAGCACTTTTTTCTTTACCACCTGTAAAATTGCTGGCAATTTCAGGGAAGAGATCTTTAAGTTTTGAAAGAAGTATGATGTTATCATCAAGCAATGTTATAAAATGCTCTCTTTTCGATTCATTTGGAAGGTTTTTTAATCTAATAAAAACATATGTTACAATTTTAATCATACCATCCATGAAATCAACAATTGTCTCCAAGAATTGTTGTTTAAATTCCTTATTAACTGCTAGTAATTGCAAATTATCTGCAATTTCTTTTAACTGCTGGCAAACATATGAAAATTGTTTTTGCGATTTTGTTAAAAAATAATCTAAAGAGACAGAATAAATAACAAGTATTTTATCTACAACATTTATACACCAGATTAAACCTTCTTTTATTTTTGTTAAGTTTTCTTCCTCATAATTATCATTTTCTTTTATATATTTTACAACATTTGTAAGATAAGAAATAATATTTTCGACTGTTTCACTTACCAATTCTTGTTTAAATGCAGCCTTTATCTCGACTTTTGCTATGGAATCTATAGATGAAGATTTGAATTTTTCTAGCTGTTCAAATTCATAAGTTTGACCATCTAGAGATATTTTATCAATATATAAATCATTTTTATCCAGAAAGGACATTATAAATTCTAGCACATCATTAAATGTTTTTTCATTTTGTAAAGTATAAGAGATTTTCTCACCATTAATAAAAAGTTCCATAAAACTCCGATAATAACCTTCGTTTTGGTTAGATTATACTTATAGTAAATATCGGTACAAAATTAATTATCTCAAATAAAAGATGGGATGACATCTTCAATAAAATCAAATTGTTTAAGTTCATCTATTAATTCTTCGTTTTCAGATAACTTTAACGAAGTCACTTCAAAATTACCTTTATGATCATAAAATTTAAGATTTATTGGACAATTTCCATGATTATCAGTTAAAAATACTATAAATTTATTTAAATCTTCATCTGTAATATAAGGATTAAGAATTATGGTATATGATTTAACAGAAGGTTTTTTAACCTGCTGTATAGGTTTTATATCAATAATATTGAACCTTTTTTCTGCTATATTATCAAAATTTTTAAATTCTTTACAACCAATTATAAATACTCTTGGGATATAGGTTTTAAGCATCTGTTCATAAAATGAAGGATCAATATTTTCAGATGGAAAGAAAAAAAGTTCAACACTTTCATAACCAGTGAAAAACTTAATAATATAGTATATTCCTGTCTTGCCATTTTGTTTTGTTCTTGGAGTAACTGTTTCGATATAGCCTATTATTTGATGATTTTCATTTGGTTTTATTGTCTCTAAAAAGTTAAAAAAAGATTTAGGGTTTATTATTTTTATTAATTCTTCATATTGTTGCAAAGGGTCACTTTTCAAAGGAAGTCCACAAAGTTGAGCCTCCCATCTTGCATATTCATTAATTGCATCATCTTTACTTAAATCAATACTTATCGATTCTTTATTTTTTATAATAAGAGAATTCTGAAAGTTTTTCTCAAAATCTTCGCTATTCGTTTCTTCGAAAAGGGAACTACCATCATCATTTTTTTTGCTAAGAGCATAATCTGCTAACTCATCGTATGCTTTTAATAAAGCATGTCTTTCATAAGAAGTCCAATCAAAAGCACCCGATTGAATCAATGCTTCGACAATCTTTTTATTTATTTTTTGCAAATCCATTCTAGTTAGAAAATCCAGAAAATCTTTGAATTTTCCATTTTTTTCTCTTTCTTCAACAATTAGGTTCGCTGCAGATTCTCCTACACCTTTGATTGCAGATAGACCAAATACAATCTTATTATCTATTATTTCAAAATTTACACTTGAACAGTTAACAGAAGGAGTAACGAATTCTATTCCCATATTTATGGCATCTCTTACATAATATGAGATCTTTTCTATATTATCAATATTATTTTTAATCAAAGCAGTCATAAATTCTATAGGGTAGTGAGCTTTAAAATACGCAGTATATATAGTTAAATAAGCATAAGCCGCAGAATGAGATTTATTAAAACAATAATCAGCAAAATTGCTTATATCTTCAAAAAGCTGTTTGACCTTATTTTCATCTTTACCTCTTTTAATTGCTCCCTCGATAAACTTATTTTTCATTTTTTCCATTAAGTCACCTTTTTTCTTGGCTACAGCTTTTCTTAAAGTATCAGCTTCTGCACCAGTAAAACCAGATAAAATCATCGAAATTTTCATTATTTGTTCTTGATAAGCTATGACTCCATAAGTTTCTGAAAGAACAGGCATTAATTCATCAAAAGGATATTGTACTTTTGATGGATTATTCTTTCTATCTATGTAAGTAGCGACATAACCACTTTTTAATGGTCCTGGCCTATATAATGCCAATGCAGCGGTTATATCTTCAATATTTTGAGGTTTTAATTGTTTTAACATTTTAGTAAAGCCGGTTGCTTCTACCTGAAAACAACCCAAAGTATTACCATTTGATAGTAATTTATATGTTTTTTCATCATCAAGAGGTATCTGATCAAGAGAAATCTGGATATTATATCTTTTATTTATATAATCTAATGCATCTTTGAGTATTGTAAGATAATTGATACCCAAAATATCCATCTTTAAATAACCGAGTCTTTCTACGGTATCTTTTTCAAATTGACTTACTATCATATTTGAATCAGAGCTTGTCATAAGAGGTAATTCATCTATGACTGGATTTTGAGTTATTACTACTCCTGCTGCATGGATGGTTGTTTGTCTAAATAAGCCTTCTACAAAAATAGCATTATCCAGACATTTTTTATATAATTCATTATTTTGCATTAAATTCTTGAATGCTTCATTGTTTTTTAACTCTTCTTCAAGTGAATCAGAGTTAATTAGAGCAGTTATCTTATTTGCTTCTGTTGCACTTATTTTTAATACTCTTGCGACATCTTTAATAGCCTGTTTTGCTTTTAACTGAGAAAAGGCACCAATAGCCGCGACATGATCATTTCCATATCTCTTTTTTATATATTCGATTACTCGCTGTCTTTCAACATCCTGAAAGTCTATATCAATATCTGGCATATTTGTTCTTTCAGGATTTAAAAATCTTTCAAACATTAGATTATGCTTTAGTGGGTCAATATCTGTTATTCCCAAAGCATAAGCTAGAATAGAACCTCCTGCACTACCTCTTCCAGGTCCTACAAGGATTCCATTGTTTTTTGCCCAGGAAATTAAGTCCCACACAATTAAAAAATACCCGCTAAAATTTTTTGATGATATTACATTGAATTCATATTCAAATCTATCTCGAATTTCTTGAGTTATCTCTGTGTATCTTTTCTTTAATCCTTCTTCTGCAAGTTTTCTAACCATTGAATCTTCTGTAAAACCATTTTCCAATGGATATTTTGGTAGATTCATCTCTCCAAACTTGAAGTTTACATTACACATCTCCATTATTTTCAATGTATTATTCAATGCCTCTGGATAATCATTAAATATTTGTTTCATCTCCTCATAACTTTTAAAATAATAACCACTTCCATCAAATGAGAATCTTTTTTCTTCATCTATTGTTGCCTGGGTTTGTATAGCAAGTAAGATGTTGTGTTTTTCAGCATCTTCTTTTTCAAGGTAGTGGTTATCATTTGTAGCAACTACATCTAATCCATAAGTCTTGGAAAATTCTAATAAGGTTCTATTTACTTTCTTCTCATCTTCAATACCGTGATACATAAGCTCCAGAAATAGATTATCTTTTCCAAAAATATCAAGATATTCAGATAGTGATTTTTTCGCTTTGTTCAAATCATTTTTAGCTATATAATATGGAATTTCACCAGCCAGGCAAGCTGTCAATACTATCAAACCCTCACTATGGGAAGATAAGACTTCTTTATCTATTCTTGGTTTATAATAAAAACCCTCTATATAACTGATACTCGATAAATGGTATAGATTTTTCAATCCAGTTTCATTTTTTGCAATAAGTAGAAGGTGAAATGGACCTTGTTCTTCATTGTTATTATTGATTTTAGATTTTATTAACCTGCTTTTAGGTGCAACATAAAATTCCTGCCCAATGATTGGTTGAATATTTTCAGAAGACATCGCATCACAAAAGGCGATGATTCCATGAAGATTTCCATGATCTGTTATGGCAGCAGCTGGCATACCAAAAGCAGATGCCTTTTTAGCAAGTTTCTTTACTTTACAAGCTCCATCAAGCATAGAATATTCTGTATGAGTATGAAGATGAACAAATGGGGTCTTTATCATTTTTTTTCCTTGATCTTGTTTTCCCTGTTATTAATGATGATATTAAAGCAAAAATTTTATAATATAAGTTTCAATTAAATCAATTTTTAAAATTTTTTATGAATAATTAAACTAATATAGAAGGCAAACTTGCAATATTTTCCAAAATATAATTTGGTTTGATTTTTGTATTTAAATGTTGGGGTAAAAACTCTCCCTGTTTTATTAAAACAGATTTTATTCCAGCATTTTTGGCACCTACAACATCTGAGCTTACTCTATCTCCAACCATCAAAATTCTTTTTCTATCTAAATTAAAACCATTAATAATTATATCAAAGACAAATTTATTAGGTTTGCCTATGTATGTTGCTTTTACATTTGCTGCTCTTTCAATCATACTAACCCAGGAACCAACATTTAATTCAAGAGTCCCAAGACTGGAATCTATAAGTTCAGATATCATGCCAATCAATTTTGCACCACCAACAACTTTTTGAAGTACTTTATTCATTGTAGCGAAGTTATATGAATCTCTACAATCGCCTATAACAACATATTCGGGGTTTTCTTCATCAATAATAAAATCTTTAAATTCTTCGACGCCTTCTCGAGCCAGAAGTAGCCAGATAGATTTAGGTTTTAGCTGTTTTAAGTATAAAGCTGTGGCATATGATGCAGTTATAACTTCATTTTGAAAGACTTTAAAACCTTTTTTAATTAGTTTTTCAGCAGCACTTCTTGATGATTTTAATGTGCTATTTGTAAGAAATCGTATTTCTATTCCCATTTCTCTAACCAAGTCAACAACTTTTGGTGCTTCGTCAAAAACTTTTCCCTGATATTCAAGAACTCCATCAATATCAAAAAGAATCATATCAAACTTTCTTTTTTTCATTTCTATTCCATTTAATAATAATATATAGTTTTTTTGAAAGATTTAATAAAGAATGTATTAATAAAAAAAAAAGAAAAGATGTGAAAATAGTGTGCTAAAATTGTGAAAAATATTATAATATATCTATATCAATGTTTTTAATTATTTTATCACATTCCATTTCTGATTTTATATTTAAATTTGAAAAAATTATTTCAGAATTTCTTTTAAAAGTATTATTTTTAATATCTTTTTCAAAAATAATTCTATAAATACCAAAATTATCTAACGATTTTGTAGAAATACCATCATCAAAATAAATTTCAAATTCAAATTTATTATCATTATCCGGGTTGCCAATGATATTAAATTGTGAAAATTCAAAAATACTTTTTGCAATAGAAATATTAGAACTTAAAAGAATTGCTTTTCCCTTTTTAATATATAGATCAATTCCATTTATCTGGTATTTGGCAAATTCGCTGTCTTTTTCAAGTAAACCAGTATCAAATGGATCATATCCAATGGTTTCAGATATTATTATTACATTACTTTCGACAATAGTCTTATTATTCTCTTTATAAACATATGGCATAATATATGGTTTTCTATAATAAATAGATGTCATAAAAAGTGAATAAATTGTTGGTAATAACATATATCTAGTTTCAATTATTTTTTTTATTTTATTTTTGCAGTTGCCATTTAACGAAGATATTTCTCGAGGTTTTGCAAATATACTGCTATGATTTCTAAAAAGAGGATGAAATAAAGCTGCTTTGAACCACTTTATCAATAATTTATTTGAAGGATTAAACCAAAAACCACCTATATCTGTTCCAGCATACATAACCGCTGACAATGAAAGACTTATTATTTGCTGAAATCCAGTTTTTAGATGTGTAAATGTTGGTTGATTATCTCCTGTCCAGTTTCCACAAAATTGATTCATAAAAGTATAAAAAGACCTTGAAAAAATCATAGCTCTTTTTCCTTTTTCAATAAAACTTTCATATGTTATTTTCGCCTGATTATAAGGATACATATTGTGAATTTTCAAATTCTCTACTTCACCATTTAAAAATTTTGCATTATCTGAAATTGTCCTTGTTTTTTCATTGAAAACAGAGGGTTCGTTCATATCAAGCCAGCAACCATTTGTATCTGTTTTTTCAATCCAATCTTTCATCAATTCTTTAAATATTTGCTCTGCTTTTTCTGTAAAAAAATCGGGAAAAATACAATTTCCAGGCCATACAGTTCCTGTATAATTTTCTTTATTATCTTTTTTTACACAACAACCACTTTTAGCAAATTCTTCATATGGAGAATAACCTTTTTCTATTTTTATACCTGCATCAATGATAGGGATTAAAAAAATATTTTTTGACTTCAATGATAGGTTAAAATTTTTAAACCCTTCGAAATTCCCATAATTATTATTTATAGTAAAATTTTTATAGGAATCCATGTAATCTATATCAAGACAAATATTTGATATTGGAATATTCTCTTTCAGATGATTATTTACAAGTTTATCAATATCGTCAATTGATTTAATTCCCCAGTGAGAATAGGTGTAGCCAAAAGAATGAAAAGGTGGTTTATAAAGATTTAAAGGGATTTTATATAGCATTTTAACAGCATCTATAAAATTATCTTTCTTAAAATGTAAAATTTGAAAACAAGTAGATGAAATTTTAATTCTTATTTCATTTTTATCTGTTTTACAAAAATCATATCTAATAAAACCTGGATAATCGATAATATAACAATCTGTTTTTCCTTCATCTTCATCTAAGATATAGAAAATATTTAATGTAGAATATAGATTATCTGAAAAAGCAAAATGGTAGGGATTATCGATATTGTAATTATCGAAAACCTTCCCTTTCCTCTCAAAATTTGAAAATTTAGAGCCTAATCCATATATTTTCTGGCTATCTTTTATAGGCAATATTACTATTGATCCTTTTTTATCTGTCAAAAATTTTATGGAATTATTTTTATTATTTTTGAAAATTTCATTATGATTATCTTTATTTATATTATCCAGTGTTATCTTTTTATCTAATATATTAGATAAAATATCTTCATTGAAAATAAAAAATTTTTTTATTCTGTTATATTCTGAATCTTCAATATTAGATAAATAATAATCGATTGATTCATTTTGAATACTATTCACTTCATATTTATAAAAACCATCTAATAAAACTTTTTTCTTTTTATTATTGGTTTTTTGTTTGGCAATAAAGCTGATAATAGATGTTAAATCTGATAATTTCATATATGCTTCCATCTTCTTTTTATTAATATTAAACTATGATTTTAATAATGTAAATATAGAATCATTTAATTTATAAAATTTTTTTCCAGAAAATTTAAAAAATCTCTTGACACAAATATAAATAGTTGTATAAATTTATTAA
>CAYVTU010000021.1:0-44535 GCA_964454835.1 uncultured Brachyspira sp. | reverse complement strand
CAGAGCAGGTTGCAAAAGAGGAAAGCTATCTATTTTCTTTAAGTGATATTTTACTGGGATTCCAATATACATTTTATACCAGATGTATTAATGATATTTTCTTTTATGTATCTTATCCAATTGGAATATATCCTGCCTTTTACAAAAGAAGTAGTATTAATGTAGAATTAATAGAACCACAGGTAAGATTTAGTATTGGATATAGGGCAACAGTAATATATGATCCCCTTCTTTTTTCCATAAAACCACAAATAACAGGATATTATACAATTCCATCTTTGATAGATAGTAAAGACAAATGGTCACAACAGTATGTATTATCCTGTAAGATAAATCTAACAATTGTATTTAATTCTATAATATCTACTTCACTTTCTTTAACCCCAAACTTTATAATACCCGAGATAACAGAATTTGAAGGATGGACATCATATGAGTTATACAAGATGAGTTTTAGTGGTGAAGTCAATATTGGAATAAGGTTAAGTGAAAATATGAGTCTTGGGTTATCTATGGAAAGTATATTATCTGGATATCTACTTCCAACATATGAAGTTTATGTTACAATTAGAGGATAAAAAAAAGTAAAGGAGGTGGTTTATATGAGGGAATGATAGGATAGGACAAATGAGTTCAAAAGTATTTAAGTTGATATGAAAGAACTAAAAAACATTAAAAATTGGAGGTTTGATTTTATGAAAAGATATTTTATTATTCTTATAGCTTTGATTGTTTTATGTGCAATGCCAGTGATGGCTAAACCTATGAATGTATTTGAAAATTTAGCATTTAATGATAATTTTGTATTCAAAGAATGTTCAGAAGAAGAGCTTAACTTGATTTATGGAAATTTACTTATTATATCTGATCCTTCATTGACTTTAATTGAATCTCATACTAAAAAACTATCAAGTTATGAAATAAAAATAATTAAAATGGCATTAGAAGCTATGGGATTTAGTGATAGTTCTATCCAAATGATAATTAATGATATTAATCAGAATGGAGGTTGGATTACTGCAAGTTTATATATAGATAACGAAGGTAATCCAACTATGATTATTAATGGCGGAAAGTCATAATAAATAAAAAGGGCTGCCTATTATTTTTATGGCAGTCCGTTTTTAATTAAATGCTTTAGTCCAATTAAATATTTAATGGAGGATATAAGTGAAAACTATTGAATTAATATTATTCCATTTTGAAACAATATTTAAATTTGGGTGGAAATATCTAATAGTATACTTATTTATTATTTCAATTAGTTTTTTAATAATTAAGAAAAACAATTTAATGGAAAAAAGTTCTTTTATATATAGAAATTATGAAATAATCATTTTATTAATCGCAAATGTTATTATAAATATTTTACCATCGTTTATATATGATATCAAGTCAATTTTTAATTATAAAGAAAAATATAATTTGAGTATAGGGATAATTACCTCTTCTTTAACAATATTTATTGGTCCTATATATATAATTATTTTAAAATTTATTTTTCAAATTTTAAAAAAAATAGCTCGGAATGAATGAAAACTTTATGAAAATATATAATAATAAAAGTTATCAAAGTCTTAGATATATATTAATAAAATGTATTATAATAATATTTTTTGTATTGTATTTTAGCTTTTCTATCTATTATGAAGATTCTGAATTCAATGTTTCAGTTAAATATAATCCAGGATTAAGAAACATTTATTTTATGGAAAGCTGTATTTTATATCTTATTTTATATCCCGAAGTACTAACATATTTGCCTGAACCTATTCCTAATATTTTTAATAATTATTTTGAAAATAATAATGAAGAAATTGAAAATATTAGAAATCAGTTTATCATCTTTGTAAAAAATAATTATGAAAAGCAATTTGAATACTTTAATTTTATTGATAAATTCAAAAAGTATTATGATTTTTATAAAATTACATATTTTTTTTATGAGCTAGTAGATTATTTTGATTTTTTTGAGAGCAAAAATAAAATATCTAAGGTTGAATATAATTTCAATATAGATAATTATGATGAATATACAAAAAAAATTTATTTAGAAGCAAGTCTAATTTTAAACTACATAATAAATATAAACTATTATTCAAATAATTGTAATAATTATTTAACAAATTTAACTCAAAATATTATCAGTTCTTTTTATTCAAGCAATGATCTGAAAAGAATAGAAAATATTATAAAAGAAACTTATTTTAAATATGCCATTATATTCAATTTGTTTTCAAACAAAATTTTTTTTGATCAAAAGCTAAAATTTAGAAATATTAATTTTGAATTTAATTTAAATTCTTGGGAGACCAAAATATCTGCTAAATTAAATCGAAATTTAATAATTATAAAATTACCATTAATTAAATTATCAGAAGAATATATTATATTTATAATAAGCCATGAATTAGGACATCTTGTTTTATTGGATTTTGAAAATCAATTGAGTTCTCAAAATAAAGAGACAGCAAATAGTAACAAAATTGATTTTTTTTATGATTTTATGGGTAAAAAAATGATTATACCTAAAAAATTATATTACCAAAATAAAGTAATTAAATTTGATGAAAATATTGAATTATTACAGGATTATTCCTGCAAATATTATGCTCAACAATTTGATTTTGAAGAAATTATTGCAGATTTAAGCGCAAATCTTTTTTTTAAAGTACTATTTAATAAATTTTCATGCTATAGATCTGAATTTTATTTAGTTTCTTTATATGAAAAAAAATTTTTTGAATACAACGAAAAATATTTAAAAAATCCCGAGTTGTTTTTTGCTAATTACCAACACTTATTAAAAGATATATTTGATTTTAATGTAATTTTTTTTGATAGTTTTTTAAAATTCAATAAAAACAAATATTATTTATATCAATATAATTATTGAATAAAGTTAAAAATAAAACTAAGAAAATAAAAATGTTAAATATTTTGTAACAAAAAAAAGTAAAAAGTGATCTAGCTAATTATCACATATTTCTCAAACATCTAGATTACATTATTATCTTTCTATAGATAGAAAATTCTATTATAATGAATTAATTCTAAATCAATTTTACAATATTTCTAAATTTTCTAATTAAAATTTTTATTCTATCCCTAAATAGCTAAATTTGATAGATATACATCATATGAGTTATATAAGATGAGTTTTAATAGAAAATTGGAGGTTTGATTTTATGAAAAGAAGTATTATTATTTTATTAGCTTTGATTGTTTTAGTTGGAATGCCAGTGCTTGCTTCAACACCAGAGCAGGAGAATACACCTTTGGATAGTGAAGATGAATTGTTTTTAGGGCAGATGAGTCAGTTAAGTGAAGAGGACTTGATAGAAATAATTGGGAATATGTACTATTCTGTTACTGGCCCAGCAATGATTGGATCTTTCCCGACATTTGATCCCAAACCTAATTCTAAGATGGATAAAAAAAGCATATTAAAGATGGCTCTTTATAATGCAAAAATTTGGATTGCAATAATTTCTGGGGTTGGATTTCTAGAATTAGTAGATATAATTTTTACATTAATTATCAAAGATAAGCCTATAACATATGAAAATATTTTAAGTGAATTACTTGATTTACCTAATTAATTAATCCAAATATCTTATGGTAGTCCTTAAGATCTCATTTTATTGATTAATTGACCATAGAGATTATAGCATCCAAATATCTTATGGTAGTCCTTAAGAGGTTGCTACCATAAGCTTTAAAAATAGGAAATATTATATGAAAAAGGAAATACTATTAATTATAACTAGCATGATCCTATTATTTATAAATATATTGTTTATATTGGTATTAAAAAAAATTCAAAAATATCTTTTTAACAAAGAATATGGAAAATATAAATATATCTTTATTTGTATATTAGAATTTTTATTAAATTTAATAATAATTTATATAGAAGGAGCAAGATTTTTAATATTAATAAAATTGTTAAAAAATTACCCAAAAATTAGGCTTATAGGTTATGTTTTTAACCTATGTGTTGCTGTTTTTATTACCTATTTTTATATAAATAGATATGATAAGAATTTTCTTAAATTTGTTTTTAATTATATTAATAAAAAAAATTTATTTAATTCTATTTTTTATTTTATTCCTTTTTTTATATTTATATTTTTTATTACAAAGATTAGGAATAATAGTTTTTTTTCTTTATATGTATTAATAAAATTATTTAATTTTAATTCTATTATAATATTCTTATTTGCTTTTTATGAAGAATATTTATTTAGATATGTATTAGAATATAGAAGAATATATTATAAATTATATATTGCTAAAAATGAATTTCAGAAAGATTGTTTAAATGTTTTTGTGGACTTTAAAATATGGATTATTTTCTCTTTGGTATTTAGTTTTGTTCATTTCAAATATATAATTTTTTTGATTATGAATGAATATTTTTTCTTTTCTACAGTTTTAATTACATTTGTAATCTCTATTTATTTATATTTTTATCGATCAAAAACAAGTGCTATTTATTTTTCCACTTTAGCTCATTTTATATATAATTTAGCGATAAATATGAATTATTTAAACTAAATATAGTTTATGACATAAAAAATTTTAGATTACTAAATAAGAAATAAATTTTGGTACTGTCAAGAAAAGTGTGTAATATTTTTATTTCAAATATAAATATGACTACCTCTTTACCTTTTCCCCATACTTGCACAATAAACCACAAACTCATCATTACCATCAAGATTCAAAAGCTTATCTACTTTTTCCTGATCATATGCTGCTATTGCACATGTGCCACAACCTATAGATTCTGAAGCAATGTATAGATTTTGACAGACATGACCCGCATCTAAGGCTATTGCCTTATGGGCAGCTGTTAGATATCGCCACTCCGTTCTATATGGTATAGCAGCCCAGAAAAAGAAAATAGCTGGATTCCAGAATTGCTCTAATGTCGCTTCATGTATATCTTTTTCTATACCTTCATAATATGGTATTTCAAGTACTATTGCATTATCGATTGGTAAATATCTATATATCCCTTTATCAAGATTTTCCACTTTATTTACATAAAAATAAGTTTCAAAAGGATGTCTTGCCCCTGCTGATGGGACAGTTCTAAATGAATAGTCGGGATAATATTTTCTTATGCCTTGCGTACAATATAACAAAAGAGATAGCTGCTCAAATGTTATCCTTTCATCCTTATATTTTCTTAAAGATTTTCTTTTCGATATTAAGTCGATTAAATTAACATTAATTGCAGGTAAATTTTCTTTAGGTGTAAGAGGAATTGTTTTTTGATTTTCCTTAACCGGTTTTTGTTGGGAAGGGTAGGGGACTTTTTTAGATTGATCAGACTGCAAAAAATCAAGCTTTGCCCAATTTGATTTAAGAAACTGTCTTGATTTTAAAATATTTTCTTTATCCATAACTCACCTCATTTTAATAAGTGACAGTAAATTAAATTATTATCAAGTATTTATTAAATATCTATTCATTTTTCAATAAATTTGTTTATCTAACATCTATAAAATTACCACTTTACATTTTTATCTTAAAGATTTACTCAATTCAATAATCTGTTCATACCTAAAACAACTCACCAGATGGTCGTTTACAAATCCTGCTGCCTGCATAAAGGCATAGCAAATGGTAGTCCCAACAAAGGAAAAACCGTAATTTTTAAGTTCTTTGCTCATTTTATCAGATATTTTTGAAGAGGTTGGTATTTCTTTTATACTTTTCCAGCTATTTATTATAGGCCTTCCATCTACAAAATCCCATAAAAATTTTGCAAAACTTCCTTTTTTTTCTATTAAGTTTAGATATGCTTTAGAATTGTTTATAGCTGCTTCAATCTTTAGTCTATTTCTTATAATACCTTTATTTTGTAAAAGGCTTTCAATCTTAAATTTATCATAATTAGCAATTTTTAATGGGTCAAAATTATCAAAAGCAACTTTAAAATTTTCTCTTTTTTTTAGTATTGTTATCCAGGAAAGCCCCGCCTGAAAACCATCGAGTATCAGCATTTCAAAAAGAAGTCTATCATCGAAAACAGGAACTCCCCATTCATTATCATGATAATTTACATAGATAGGGTCGCTTCCAGCCCATGGGCATCTTGTTATTTCAGAAACTATCTTGTTTTTGAACTTTTCGTTTGATTCTTTATGCAATTTATTAAACCTTTATTAGAATTTTGGATAAAAATTATACCTAATTTTTATAATTTAAATATTTTTTTTATAGCTTCAACTATTGATCCAATTATCAAATATGTAAAAAATAAAGAAGAAATAAATAATAAAATATTTCTTAATATTCCTGGTTTGAGTATGAAAATAAGAATCGGTGTAATTATATAAATGAAAATCAACAATGAACAACCTGCTACATCACCTAACTTTTTTGTCATAAAATTTATAAAAAAAAATTTAGTTAATAAATTAAATATTCCTTTTATAAAAATAGTTTCGAAATTACTTCTTTATTAATATTATTGTTATATTTTGAACCTTCCAGGGTGTACATAAAATCAATTTTGTCTTTGTATGCCTCTATTATCTTATATCTTACCATCTTCATAGTTGAGTTAATCATATGATTTGCCTCAGAAAATGGCTCTTCAATTATAACAAAAGTAGAAGGTTGCCATTTTTTTGGAAATTTATCCTTAAATAAAGGGTCAAAGCTATATTTTTGAAAGTCATGGTAAATTAAATCAAGAATCTTATCGGTATCTTTTAACCCTTTTTGTTTTATGGCAGATTTTAATTTATCTATATTTAAGGTTATAAGACTTGTAGTATATTTTTTGTGATCATTATATATCATAACCTGATAGATATATTCTGAGCAGTTTACTATTGCTTCTTCTATCTCTTCAGGAGAGTATTTTTCACCATCTTCTGAGATTAAAAGTGCCTTTTCCCTTCCAACCACAACTAAAAATCCATCTTTGTCAAAGTAGCCAAGATCACCCGTATAAAGCCATCCATCTTTGATAGTTTTTTCTGTTTCCTCTTTATTTTTATAATAACCCTTCATCACATTTTCACCAAAAATGACAATTTGCCCCTTTTCCCCAATTTTTGCCTCACTTCCATCCTCTTTTATAATCTTGCATTTAACTGTTGGGGCAATTATACCAGAAGAGCCAAGCTTATGCTTTTGGGGAGTATTTGAAGAAATTACAGGTGCAGCTTCTGTAAGGCCATAACCCTGATATATTGGGATTCCCAAAGTATAAAAAAACTCTTGCTGTTTTATATCAAGAAGTGCCCCGCCACCAACGCAAAATTGCAGATTTTCTCCAAATGTTTTTCTTACCTTTTTGAATATAAGTATATCAGCAAATTTAAATGGTAAAAAGTTGATTATTCTTTTGAAAAATGATGGCTTATTATAGGCATTGCCATGATATCTTATGCCACAGCTTAGCCCAAGATTGAAGATAAAATCTATTATTTTTCCTTTTTTTTCAATTGCCTCGATTATTTTCTTCATAAAATTACCAGATAGGGCTGGTACAGTAAGCAAAAAATTTGGGTTTGATTCCAAGATGTTAATAGGTATATTTTTCAAGGCTTGAGCAGCACCATCTCTATAATCTACAAAATAAAGCTGTATACCTCTTAACAGTCCTGCATAAATAGCAACAGTATGTGCAAAAGAATGGTCTATAGGAAGAATAACCAAAGTCTTAAAATCATCTGGAACTTTAAAAAGTTCTATGCTATCATGACAATTTGCCCAATAATTCAAATGTGTAAGCATTATCCCTTTTGGGTTGCCAGTAGTTCCAGAGGTATAGCAAATATTTGCAACAGAACCTTCTTTTACATTTTCTTTTAGTTTTTCAATTTTTTCTTTATTTTCATCAAATTTTTCCTTGCCAATTTTAATAAAATCAGCAAAAGCAATAAAATTTGAATCAAAAGGGACATTATATTGCCTAAAAAGATTTTTTGCAAAATCAATATCATCATCAAAAAATAATATTTTTATATCTTTATTTTCAAAATCTTTATAGGCTTTAAGAACCTTTTCTAAGGTTATCTTTGAGGTTGCGATAATTTTTGAGTCTGAATGATTAATCCTAAATGGAATTTCTTCGGCAAGAAGCTTTATGGATAGTGGTACGGATATTGCGCCAATCAGTAAAACACCAAGTTCAAGCAAAATCCATCTTGCTTTACCTTCAGATATTATAGCAACTTTATCTTCAGGTTTTATACCAAGCTCTATCAATGCACTTGCTACAAAATGAGCATTTTGGTAAGATTCTGAAAAAGTTGTTTTAATCCAGTCTACATCTCCTTTTTCAAAAAGGTAACCTTTTTTATCATATTTTTCCTTCGAATTAGTGAGCATCTGAATTATAGTTTTTTTCATCCAATTATCCTAATTTTGTATTTGGTATGCATTTATAAACACTCGCTTAAAATATATAATGATACTAATATTTGTCAAAATTAATTAATCCATACTACTAGTTGTACAATAAATGTTATCATAAAATGCAATCGTAAAAGGTATAAAATTTTACAAAATAAGATATTTTCAAAAATAAGCTAAATTATTATATTATTTATGGAAATTGTAAAAAAAACAGTGGAGGATTTTATGAAAAAAAATATGGGAATGATTGACAGAATCATTAGAGTTATTTTAGCTGCACTATTTGTTATTCTTTATTTTACTGGTGTTATAAAGGGGGTTTTAGGAATTATTATTTTAGTCTTATCAGGAATTTTTTTGATTACTTCTATCCTAGCTTTTTGTCCATTGTATCTGCCTTTTAAGATAAGCACAAAAAAATAAAAAGACTATCCAAATATCGCAATCATAACACCAGCAGCAATAGCTGAACCAATGACTCCTGCTACATTTGGTCCCATTGCGTGCATTAATAAAAAATTTGTTGGATCCTCTTCGAGTCCAAGTTTGTTTGAAACTCTTGCTGCCATTGGGACAGCTGAAACTCCCGCTGAACCAATCAAAGGGTTAATTTTCTTTTTTGAAAATATATTCATAACCTTTGCAAAAAGAACTCCACCTGCTGTGCCCAGGATAAAAGCAACAAGACCAATTGCAAGGATACCAAGAGTTGTGGTTTGTAGAAATTTATGAGCAGACATCTGCATTCCAACACCCAGTCCAACAAATATTGTAACTATATTTAATAATTCATTCTGCATTGTTCTCGATAATCTTTCTACTATTCCAATTTCTTTTAAGAAATTGCCAAATGTCAAAGCTCCTAAAAGAGGAGTTGCTGCTGGTATAAATAAAATGCAAAGTAATAGAACGATTAATGGAAATAGTATTTTTTCTGTCTTACTTACCTGCCTGATATTTTCCATTCTTATTTGTCTTTCTTTCTTAGATGTTAAAAGTCTCATTATTGGTGGTTGGATCAAAGGAACTAATGCCATATATGAATATGCTGCAACAGCAATCGAACCTAGAAGATTTGGTGCAAGTTTAGAAGCAACATAAATAGATGTAGGACCATCTGCCCCACCAATTATTGAAATTGCGCAGGCATCTTTTAATGAAAATGAAATTCCTGGAATAATATTTAGTCCTATTGCTCCAATTAGTGAACCAAATATCCCAAACTGGGCAGCAGCACCAAGGAGCGCAAGTTTAGGATTAGCAATTAAAGGTCCAAAATCTGTCAAAGCACCAATTCCCATGAAAATAATAAGAGGAAAAAGCTCGTTTTTTATTCCAGCATTGAAAATAATATATAAAAATCCATGAGGAGCTTCTCCAATACCAGCTATTGGAGTATTAACTAAAATTGTTCCAAATGCAATAGGTAGTAAAAGAAGTGGTTCAAAGTTTTTTACTGCTCCGAGGTAGATTAAAACAAATCCAACAATAATCATCAACAGCTTTTGCCAACCAGAAACTTTATAAATAGTAAGACTACCATCATCATTTTCTTCTTTAATCTCTTTATCTTCAAATAAAAAAGCATAAAAACCAGTTAGAGAAAAAAGCCTTTTGAATGTTTTTGTTATGCTTATTTTTGAATTTTGATTCTGGATGCTAACTTCTGAATTGTTATTAGTTGTCCCAATTGTTGTATTTTGTCCTTTGATATTTGCAGTAAATCCAATAATACTTACTATCAATATTAAAAGTAAAATAAAAAAAATATGTTTATTTTTACTTTTAGTAATTATGTCAAAATTGCTTTTTTTCATATCAAGTTTCACCTTTATAAATCTAGATAACAGATAATATAATCAACTAGTTAAGGATAAATATATGCAATAGGAGTAGAAGCCTCAAGTTTGTCATTTATTTTTGCAACATACTCAATTTTTCCTGATTGAGGAGACTTTATTTCCAATTCCATTTTCATAGATTCAATAATTGCAATTGTAACTCCTTTAGACACATAATCGCCATTTTTAAAACAAAATCTCATTAAATTTCCTGAAATAGGGCTTGAAATAATTGTTCTGTTTTCTTTATTTATAGTTTCATCTTTATAATCTTTTTTTTCTGTTATATCGCTATCTTCATTCTTTTTATTGGTTTGTGCAAATTTTTTATTCTTATCTTCATTATTAGTATTGGCTTGCTCAGCTTCTTTTTTAATCTCATCTATATACATTTCTTTTTCACCCAATATTGCAACTCTGAAATCATTACCATTTACATTTACTAAATAGCTTTTTACCTTTTCTTTTCTATCTATTTCTTTATCGACTGTTTTATTTTTATCCTCTTCTTCTTTCATAGATTTTGCTTCAATTTTAATCGGTCCATTTTTTCTAGTTTCAAAAAAATGAAGAGCAACCTGCGGAAACATGGCATAAGTCAGTAAATCTTCATCTGAAAAACCAGCTGGAAGTTTTTCTTTAAGCTGGTCATGAAGTTCATCAAGTTCAGAAGGTATAAGGTCTGCTGGTCTAACATTGATTGATGATTCCATATTCATAGTAGATAAGGCTCTCATCAAAAGAATATTATCAGGTTTTGCAGGAGTATTACCATATTTACCAACAAGTAAATTCTTTGATTCATTTGTAAGTTTTTCATATCTTCCAAAGATAACATTTAAAACAGCTTGAGTACCGACTATTTGAGAAGTGGGAGTGACAAGAGGTGGATATCCAAAATCTCTTTGTACTAATTGAATTTCATCTAGAACTTGATCCAATTTATCCAAAGCATTTTGCTCTTTAAGTTGTGATTCAAGGTTAGAAAGCATACCACCAGGTATTTGAGCAAGCAATATTCGAGTATCAACACCGGTAAAATGAGATTCGAAATCGGCATATTTTTTTCTAACCTGTTTAAAATATAAGGATATTTCAGTCAAAAGTTTTGTATCTAAACCAGTATCAAAATCTGTTCCTTTTAAAATTTCAACTATTGTTTCTGTCGGTGAGTGGCTGGTTCCCATAGATAAAGATGATATTGCGGTATCGACAAGATCTGCTCCTGCTTCTATTGATTTAATTAAAGATGTAATAGCCATTCCAGTAGTTGTATGAGAGTGAATCGTTATTGGTAATTTGACCTTTTTTTTGATTTCAGATATTAATTGAAATGCATCATATGGTTTTAAAAGTCCCGACATGTCTTTTATAGCAATTGAATCAACTCCAAGTTTTTCCAGTTCAACAGCCATTTTGACAAAATTTTCAATGGTATGAACAGGTGTCTGAGTATAACATATTGACCCTTGGGCATGTTTACCTGCTTTTTTGACGGCATATATGGCTCTTTGCATATTTCTAATATCATTTAAAGCATCAAAAATTCTAAAAATATCTATTCCGTTTTTTGCAGCAAGTTCTACAAATTTATCCACTACATCATCGGCATAATGTCTATAACCCAATAAATTTTGTCCTCTAAGTAACATCTGAAGTTTAGTATTTGGTAGGGATTTTCTAAGGTCCCGTAATCTTTGCCAGGGATCTTCATTCAAAAACCTTATACAAGCATCAAATGTGGCACCACCCCATACTTCAAGTGAATGATAACCAACTTTATCCAGTTTTTCGCATATTGGAAGCATATCTGATGTTAGCATTCTTGTTGCAAGTAAAGATTGATGAGCGTCTCTCAAAACTAAATCTGTTATTCCTATCTTTTTTGGCATCTTATCTCCAATAAAAATATTATTTTAATTTAATTTTTGCTAATGATAGTGTTATCAGTGATTATTTTTTCATCTTCATATTTTTTAATGGCTAAATATATAGCAGCAATAATATTTTCTTTTTTCTCTTTATTTATAATATTTTCAGTTTTAAAATTATTAGGATTTTCATTATCTTTAAGTATATTTTGTGCCTTTTGTAAATTTTGATTTTTTCTATTTAATACAAAATGGAAAAGATTTATAAAAAATATTAAAATAAGAAGGAAAACAAACACTATAAACATTCCTAAAATCATTATTATAAAAGATTGCTCAATCATAGAACTTATATTCATTTGCTCTGATCCTTAATTAAATTTAATTTTCAATAATTTTAACATCACCACTAATTATTTTTTCTATTTTCCCATTCATTTTAATTATTAGAAATCCTTCATTATCTATATCTATTACAGTACCTTTTATTACAGAATTATCCATATCCAAAAATTTATTGGTTATAACAACATTTTTATTTAAAATAGGGCAATTTTTAAGCCAATTTTCTTTTATTAAACTTTTATTATTATCATTTTCAAATAGAAAAGAAAAATTATTTGATAATATGCAAATAAAATTTTTTACAAATTTGTCTAATTCAATTTTTTTATTAGTCTCTATTAAAAGAGATGTTGTCTTTTTATCTATGATATTTAAATCATCTTGATTTACATTAATATTTATACCAATACCAGTTACAATTTTATAATCATCCTTTTTTAAGTAAATAGTCTCAGTCAAAATGCCTGCTAGTTTTTTATCTTCAATATAAATATCATTTGGCCATTTAATCCATCCCTTTATTTGAAAATTCTTTTCAAGAAGTTCAATCAATGATATAGCTAATGTAGCAGTGATTAAAAAATGATTTTTTATATTAATTTTATCATTATTTTTTAATAAAATTGATAGAGCTAAACTTTTATCCTTAAAAGTTATCCAATTTCTTTCAAACCTTCCTCTTCCTTTTATTTGGTTATAAGTATATAATAAGGTCTTGTCTTCATATTCATTTTTTAATAGTTCTGTATTTGTAGAATCAACTGTTTTAAGAAATTTAATAACCGAAAAAAAACAATTATTCATAACTTTTAAAATTTACTCTTTTCAATTTTTCAAAATTACAAAAAATATTTTATGAACCATTTAAATTTTTGCAATCAATTTCGTAATAAAATTAAAAAAAAAGTAAAAAAAAATTTATTTATTAGGTGAAGAATTAATAAATAGTATATATAATAATAGAATATAAAATTATTTGATATCGCTGAAACAAATATTATAATATGAATTAGGAGGAAGTTATGAAAATTAGCGAAATTCTCGATAGAAAAGGTCGACAAGTCCATACAATTTATGAAGACAAATCAATTTTAGATTTTGTTGTTGCACTTGCAGAAAAAAAGATTGGTTGTCTTTTAGTCAAAGATATTGATGACAAAATTACAGGTATTATAACTGAAAGAGATTTAGTAAAAGGATTTAGTAAATATAAAAACAATATTGGTGGAATGAATGTAAAACAAATCATGACTCCTCTTGCTGAAATTATAACTATAAATGAAAAAGAGGATGTGCAGAATGCTATGTCAATAATGACAAGTAGGAAAATCAGGCATCTTCCAACAATAAATGACAAAAAAGAAATATCTGGTATGTTATCGATTGGAGATCTAATCAATGCCCTTTTAACTGTAAAAGATACTCAGATTATGATGTTACAAGACTACATAAATGGCAAATATCCTGGTTAAATTTGAATAATTTAATTTTTAAAATTAAGTGAAGAAGTGAGAAAAGCATAAATTATTTTATAAATTCTTACCTTTAACCAAAATATAAACACTTCTAATAATGGCAATTATAATGAGTATTATTATTATATATGCTGCCATGATGATTTCTTTATGTATTGGTGTTATGGCAGATCTTTTAATTATAATACCAATATAAGCCCAGATTACAACAAGAGAATATGCAATATTGTTATGTTTTAAAAGCATTAAAATAGCAAGAAGTCCACCAACAGACATCATTATAATTGTCCATATAGGTTGACTGATTCCAAACCCATTCCATCTGAAATAGACGAGTAAAGCAGTAATATTTGCAATAGAAGCGACAGAAATCCAACCAAGATAAACCTGGATAGGAATAGTAAAAGCCATACTTAATTTAAGTTCTTTTCCTAGTTTTTTCTGAAGTAGGAAGATTGAAATTAGTGAAACTAAAAATAAAAGCATTACTATTACAGAGATGGTGATTTTCATAAAGTGCCATGCAAAAATCCAGGAAATATTTAATATAGAGGTTAAGGCAAATAAGATATTGATGTTTTTTACTTTTTCAAAAAATCCTAAATCTTTAAAAGCCTTAAAAATATTGTAAAAAACAAATATCGCTAAAAGGATATAGATAAGTCCCCATATAGAAAAAGTCAATCCTGCAGGGACAAAAAGGTTAGGGTACATATCCGAAAGAATACCAGTATTTTTGCCATTTAATGGAAGATAATTAGCAAGAAAATTAACAACCAATACTCCAATAAATAGGACAAGGTTCAAAAAAGCTAAAAAAATTGCATTACTTTTTTTCATAAAACATCCTATAAATTTATTTGTTATAATTTAATGATTAAATAGAGAAAAATCAATTATTTTTATTTAATTCTTTTTCTTGTTTTTATCAATTTTTGTAATTATTTTTTGTGAATATTTTTCAAATTTTCCTGTGCTTCTGGAATGTCTTTTATAAAATCAGAAAGCATTTTACATGGGTAATCAGCACAAAAAGCGCAGTTTTCAATGTTTTTAGGCATTGCACACTTTCTAATATTGCACATATTTCCGCAAAAATAAACATGAATTTTCCCTTTGGTGCATCCTTCACAATTTATATCTTCTTTTTTAAAATCATGCTTAAACATTTCGGACCATTGCTTGGCTGTTTTTTCTCTAAGGTTATCATCATCGTTGATAAATGCAATATAAGCAGGACATTTTGCGCAATCAATACCACAATAAGCTATAAAATTATCCATATCCCCTCTTTTAAAAAATTTTTCAAATATTATTTACTTTATGTATATTTTAACTCAAAAAATTGATATTGCTAATTGATATTATTCTTTTTATTTAATTTGTTCCAAAAAATAGAAAAAAGAAAGTTTGTTTTTGATTTTTGAGCTAATAGAATTTTTTCAAGCCAGATTTTATGTTTTTCAATAGACTCTAATACAGAATCTTTTGAAAATGAAATAAAATCACTAAATTTTGCATTTTGAGAATATAGCTTTTCATCTTTTTCTAGTAAGGAAATTTCAAAAGATTTTATTTGAAGTTTTATTTCTTTTATAAAATAATCCCATTTGAAAATCGCCTGTCTATGAAGTTTTTCATGCATCCACCAGTAAGATTTTTCATTAAATAAAATATTGTTACTTGTTTTAATTTTGTCCTTATTTATATCTATATTTATATTATCCGTCGAAAAATCTCCAGCCGGGAAATAACTGAAATCAAGTTTTTCATTTTCCTTTAAGTAAAATGGTAGAAAAACAGAAGTACAAGGAGCAGAAGAAGCAGTTGCCCAATAGGTCGGAAAATCTTTTCTTAAGTGCGCAACAAAAGATGCAACAGATTGACTTGGTCTTGTTGGAAGACTAGATGCATGCATACAAATGGAGCCCATATCGGTTTTATCAGGTGAAAGGTAAGCTTTTTCATCCTTTTTGTTTCCATGGTCACGCAAAATTTCCATCATAATTTCGGGATTTATTGAACCTTCATATTTTTTAAGTAGATAAGTAGATCTTTGCTGGCGAATTTTGCATTTAGAAAAGAAAGTATAAAATTTATCTGAAAAACATTTTTTGAAGTTAAAAGTTTCACCTTTTTTCAAATATCCTTTTTTTATTGCATAATCCTCTATGCCTCTGGACGAAAAATCAAAATCTTCTTCTATTGTAAGGCCATTTGAGATGCTTCGAACACCATCAACCTTTAATGCTACCCAATGTTTATTCGCTGTTTCAAATACAAAAGCCTGCTGAGGGTCAGCTAATATAAAGGAATTGTGATAAAAAAGATTATGCTTATATCCGCCATTTCCGCCCTGACCATATTTTTCTATAAGCTCGGTTATAAGCATTAAAGCTTCATAGGCATTTTTGCATCTTTCGAGGGCTAATCTTATCAAATCCATACCTAAAAGACCATTTTTCTCAACTGGTTCTTTTGTAAATACAGCTTCATTTCCTATTGCAAGACCAAATTCATTTGCCCCCATCTCACATCCCCACATCCAAAAAGGCTGTGATATTAAAATAGAATAAGTTTCCTTTACCTGAGGTATAGAGATATAAGTACATTTCAACTTCTGGCTATCTTTATAATCTTTATAATAAGTTCTAGGGTAATATCTTAAAATTTGTACTTCATCGGCCTCTCTATCACTATTTTTGGCTAATATAACTGAACCATCTTTTGTTGCTTTTGATGTTGCTACCAGAGTATCGCACATAATCTTTACCTAAATTTTATTTTATATAATTATAATATAAAAAACAATCATTTCCAAATAATTTCTAAGTGATATTTTATTATAACTTTTTTGCCATAATAGAAAAAGATAGAGGCAAATCTGCAACTTTTATTTTTTCGCTATCCAGTATCCATAATCCATCTTCCCTTTTTTTCATAAATGGAAAGTGGTCATAACATGAAAATGGATGTTCATTAAAAAATTCAATTTTTAACCCTACTTCAATTAGAGAATTTATAATATCACTTACTGAATGATTCCACTCATAAGATTTGCTTTCAATTTTTGAATTTTTATCAGCATATGTTCCTTTAGTCTGAAAAACCATAGCTTCGTTTTGATGAAAATATGGATAAGATACCTTGAAATCTTTTGTAGGTTCTTCATTTTCAAAGACCATCATAAAAGGGTGAAGTTCAACAATATAAAAAAATCCACCATTTTTCAAAAAACTAAAAATAATTTGAGCCCATTTTTTTAAATCATAAAGCCAGCATAGAACTCCATATGAAGTATAAACTATATCAAAACTTTCTTTCTCATTTAAATTCTCTTTTAATTTATAAATATCACTGCAAATAAAATTAGCTTTTATATCTAATTCTTTTGCTAAATTTTTGGCATATGAAATAGCTTCTTCTGAAAAATCAACTCCAGTGACACTTGCTCCTAGTCTTGCCCATGAAAGGGTATCCAATCCAAAATGGCATTGAAGATGAAGTAATTTTTTGCCTTTTACATCACCAACTTCAGATAGTTCTATGGGAAGAAGACTTGATTTACCATTTTTAAAACCTTCAACATCATAAAATTTTGAATTTACATGAATTTTAGTCTTTTGATTCCAAAGTTGCTTGTTTAATATTGAATGTTTTTCATTAATCAAATCGATAAGGTTAACATATGCTTTTTTATGATTTGGATTTCCATCATTATAAAATTCATTCATCATTTTACATGGAAAGTCTTCACATTGGGAGCATATATCTATTCCCCTTTTAAAAATGCAAGACCGAGTTGGACAATCAATTAAAAGATTCTTTTCATTAAGGCAACCCTGGCAATTCATATTTTTTTTATAATTTTTACAATCTGAGCAAATTATACCACAAAAGCCATACTCTTTATTATTTATTATCAAATTTATTCTCCTTATTTGAATTTCTATTAGAATATTAATTGCAATAGCTATTGAAAAGCGATTCCATTAAATTTACTCATCGCTAACTCGATATTATCATTTTCTATTAAACAAATGGCTTCAAAAATCGCAGGGAAAATATGTTTAGTTAGCATTTGTAGTTCATGATTATTGAAATCTGAAAGAACGAAATCGGCAAGATCTTGATTTTCAGGTGCCCCAACACCAATCCTTATCCTTGGATAATCTTGCGAACCAATATATTGTTCAATACTTTTTAATCCATTATGACCACCATTTGAGCCATTTGCCCTAATTCTAATTTTACCGAAAGGAAGCGCAATATCATCGACAATCACAAGACATTTTTCTTTTTCTATTTTATAATATGAAAGAATACTGGAAACAGCTATCCCTGATAAATTCATGTAAGTTTGGGGCTTTACAAAGATAAAATTTGTATCATTTAAAATCGCTTTGGCAAAATGATAAGTTCTTGCTTTTTGGAATTTAAAATTATATTCATTTGCTATCCAATCTAAACAAAGAAATCCCGCATTATGTCTATTTTTTTCATAGTTTTTACCTGGATTGCCAAGCCCAACAACACAAAACATTTTTTCCCCTTTAATTAAATAACTTTTATTAATAATTGATTGTAAATTACAAAAATATTAAATTTTTTTGTAATATTTCCTAAAAAAATTACTATTTATTGTTAAAAGAGCAAGGAGTAAGTTATGGCTAAGGTAAAAAGTAATTTATTAGTTTATTCAAGATTTACAAGATGAATTTTTTATGTAAATCTATTTTAGACAAATTTCCAACTGACTATATTTTATTATAAATACAAATTTAAAGGAATTAATTAAATAATAGGTTTTTTAATTGATGAATAAAAGATATTTTGTTTCGGTTATCATTCCAAATTATAACAGAAAGGAATCTTTTCAAAAAGCAGTATTGAGTGTATTAAACCAAAGTTATAAGCTGTTTGAACTTATAACTATTGATGATGGCTCAGATGTTAAATTAATTGAAGAAAATAAAAAGTTTATTAATACTATACAAGAAAAATATAATGATGTCGATATCAAATTTTTAGAAAATAAAGAGAATAAAGGTGTTTCATATTCAAGAAATAAAGGTATAAAAGAAGCAAAGGGTGACTATATCGCACTTTTAGATAGTGATGATTTATGGTTACCTAAAAAGCTTGAGTTTCAGATTAAATTCATCCAGCAGACTAATTTTAGGGTTGTTCACACAGAAGAGATTTGGATAAGGAAAGGGGTAAGGGTAAATCCGATGAAAAAGCATAAGAAGGAGGGAGGGGATATTTTTTACCGCTCTCTCGAATTATGCTTGATGTCGCCTTCTTCTATAATATTAGAAAAGACTATTTTTGATGATTATGGATATTTTGATGAATCTATGCCAGTTTGCGAAGATTATGATTTATGGCTCAGGATTACAAGTAAAGAAAAGGTTGGTTTTATCGAAAAACCATTAATAATTAAGTACGGAGGGCATGCTGATCAATTAAGTAAAAAATATGAAGCAATGGATAGATGGAGAGTATATTCTCTTATAAAATTACTGGAAAGTAAGCAATTAAACTTGGAACAGGAGTTAGAAGTTAAAAGGATGATTAATAAAAAAGTAAATATTTTATACAAGGGAGCAATAAAACGAGGGAAATTAGAGGATGCAAAAATATATAAGGAATGGGTAGAAAAATATATGAATTAAATATTATATTTATTTTAATAGAAAAAATGATAATACTAACCTTATAAGGAAAGCATATGAAAAGAATTTTAATAATTATAGTGTTTATGTTTTTACTATCTATCATTAATTTAAATTGTAAACCTTCAGAATTAAGTAAATTTGACTATATTCTTAATGGCAATAATATTATATGTTATAATACTTCTATTGACAGACAAGAAATAGAAGATTTTTATTATTACTATCCTTCAAAAATAAAGCAATTTTATATAGATAACAATTTGACAACCCGAAGAATTGAACTTGAAAGATTGATAATTATTTTATGCAAAGATTCTTTTAATGAATGGGATAATGAACAAGCATGTAAAAAGAAAATTCAAGAAGATTTGAAATATCGGATTGCTAATTATTTAAGAAATGTTCGTTTTTCTGAATATGATAATATAGCTAGAGCAATATATCATGAGCATGAAATATTTCCTATAATAATATTGAAAAGCTATGATCATAAATTATATAAATTTTTTCTATTGATTTCTGAATATAATCATCATTTAATAAAAAGAAATGCTTCAAATAACGATATATCACTTTATTATGATAAGATTTTTTCATATTGGATAGATGATGGTTTTACAAATTTTATTGGACAATATTTCGAGTGGTTTGATTATTATAAATATTCAGATAGTTATGATTCATATTTTGAAAATGATATTATGACTATTGAAGAAGAAAATTCTAAAAATTTATTTGATATGTATAAAATAAAGTTATACACGAACAAATCTAACTTATTATTTAGATTTAAAGATATTTTTGATAAAACTCCAAATAATTTTTTTGATGGACAATCATATACAAGATCGATAATTAATAATCATAAAATTTTATTTTATTCATATCTTCACTATTCTCGAGGAACTGAAAAGTTTTACAATTATTTAAACTATTTATACAATGAAAGTTACAACTCTATAGATGAAATTTTCTATAAATGCTTTGATATATCTTTTAATGATTTTTTAATTGAAATTGATAAGGAGTTAATGAAATAAATAATCTGTATATATTTTCCCAATTACAATAAAAAAAATATATTTGTAAGAATAAAATAAAATAATTTTATCAGTTTTATAAGCTTTAAAGTTATTAATCTTTTCATTCTTGACAAAAACCTAATATTTGTAATTAATGATTCATCAATGTGGGCTTATGAGTAAGGTCGGATAACCTTATGCAGGCTCAAAGCCATCCCAAGCCCCCAGAATCTTAAATTGGGGGTATTATGTTTTCAATTATTTTCATAATTTTATTTATCCTGGCAAATTCAATCTTTATATTTACTGATAAGCCAAAAGACTTGAGTGAATACACCCTTGAAAGTCGAAATCTTAATTCTTTTAAACTTTTCAGCACTTTTTTAGCTACAAATCTTTCAGCTTTTACTATCTTTGGAGTTTCAGGGGCAGCATATAGACTTGGCTGGGCATTTTTTCCTGTTATGGCATTTGGAACTTCTTTTATGGCTTTTTCGTTTGTGCTTTTTGGTATACCACTTCGAAAACTTGCATTTGATAATAACTGGATAACACCATCAGATTTCATTTCATCAAGATTCAAAAGCCCTTTTTTAGGTAAATTAATTAGTATTCTTCTTTTAGCATTTACACTACCTTATATTTCTATTCAGATTGGTTCGTTAGGAGGTTTATTTAGTAGTATTTCAAATCTCCCAAAATGGATTTGCTCACTTATTTTTACAATCGTAATAGCAGGATATGTCTTAAAAGGCGGTATGAAATCGATAGTCAAGACAGATATATTACAACTTTTCGTACTTTATGCTTTTGCAATTATCTCAGTAATACTGATATTTTCAGTTTTTAAAAATGATGAGAAAGTTAAAGCAATATTTAGCAATATTTCAGAAATTCATAAAATAGATGGTAAAGAAAATGGACTGCCTTTTATATCTCTTTTGGGATATTATATATTATGGTTTATGGCAGATCCTATATTTCCTCATTTAACTCAAAGGTTTTATAGTGCTAAATCAGATAAAACATTAATACAATCAATGGTTTTATATCCTATTTCCTGTTTAATAATATTTTTCGCAATGTCAGCAATCGGAATTATTGGTTCAGTAGTTTTTCCGCAGCTTCCATTAAATAAAACAGATTCGATTTTTACTTTGGTTTTACAAAAAATAAGTGTAATCTATGCCCCAATATTTTCATTAGCAGCAATTGCTGCTATAATGTCTACACTTGATAGTCAACTTCTAACCTGCTCATCTATGATAGCAAATGATTTTTCATCACTGAATTTTGGAAAAAATAAGTTGAAAAAACATAATGAATCTGACAACCAGAAAACTCTTAAAAATATAAAACTCTTTATTGTATTGATATCAATTTTATCTTATATAATTTCTCTTTTACCTATTTCTTCAATACTTTCATTTCTGACAAATTCTGCATTTAATGGTTATGCTTCATTATTTATAATATATTTTTGCGCCCTTTATTTTCCGAGGATAGATAAATTGTCTGCCATTTTAACTATATTTTCTGGTTTTATTTTAATTATTTTACAAAATTTAAAAATTATAAAGGTAAAATTCCCTTATATATTTATAATAATCAGTGTTCAACTGATAATTTTGCTTATCAGTGAGTTATTTATTAAAAACATCAAAAAAACTTTTTATTATAAAAATAATTCAAGTTTTATAGATTTAAAAAATATTCAGAATATCGAAAATAAGATTGTAAATAAGTATTTAAGTTTGAAAAATATCTTATTTATCTTATTTATATTTCTTTTAGGTTTAAATATACCTTTTTATTTCATAACAACAAAGTTACTTTTAGGTCTGCCCATGTGGTTATGGGTAAATATTTTTTCAATAATAATACTCAGTATCGCTTTTAGGCTTTTATTTGATAATAATAAATAAATTTTGACTAAAAAAAATTTCAGGTAAAATTCAATTAGAAGAAATCATTTAGTTTTTATTAAATATTAGGAAAGGTCAATATATGGAATGTAATAAAACTAAAAATTTAAAAAATTGTAGTTGCACTTATGAACCTTGCTCAAGAAAAGGAATCTGTTGTGAATGTATAGCATATCATAGGGTAAATGGAGAACTTCCTGCTTGCTATTTTTCAAAAGAAGGGGAAAAGACATATAATAGATCCATAGAATATTTTATAAAAGATCATAAAAGATTCTAAACAATTATAAAAATCTTGAAATATTAAGTTTTTTATAAAATTTATGGTTGCAATTTTATTCTTTATTTTTCCAATATTAATTATTTTAGCTATATTATTTATTATTTCTTTTTATTTTACTTTCATTTTGCTACCAATAAAAAAGTTTTCTACCGAATTTACAATTTTAGATGGACTTAAAAAATCCGAATTTTCTGAAAATGAATTAAATCAGGATAAAGTAGAATTTTCTTTTAAAAGTAGATTTGGTTATAAATTAAAAGGACAAATTTATATTCGTGATATAAATAAGATTGTCATTTTCAGCCATGGTGTAACCTGGACCTTGTATGGCATGTATAAATATATGATACCATTTATAAGCAAAAACTATACCTGCGTTTTGCTAGATAGTAAAGGACATGGTGAAAGTTCAGGTGGTTTTCCAACATTCGGATATTATGAAAAATATGATTTATATGATTGTTATTGTTTTATAAAAGATTTTGTAAATAAAAACTATTATGAAAAAGATACAGATAAAGATATAGAAAAAGATATTGAAGAAAATGTGTTTGAAGACAAAAAAAATACTAATATTGGACTTTTTGGTGAATCTATGGGCGCAGCTATTACTTTACAGGCTTTGAATCTTTTTAAAGATAATGAAATATCTTTTTGCATAGTAGATAGCCCTTTTTCAGATTTAGAGAAACTTTGCCTTTTTCAACTTGAAAAGTCATTAAAATTAAAATTTTTGGTAAAAATTATTTTTGAAATTTCAAGACTATTAATATTTATTCTGGCAAGATTTGATCTCAAAAAAATTAAGCCAATCGAGATAGATGATAATGTAAATGTTCCTATACTTTTATTTCATGGTGAAGATGACAAGCTTGTACCTTACTATATGTCAAAACAAATTTGTGAAAAAAGAAAAGGAAAAGCATTAACTGAGTTTTATCTTATAAAAGGTGCAGACCATACTAAAGGTTTTATGATGGAAAAAGATTTTTATATTAATAAAATGTTTGAGTTTATAGAAAAGATATATAATAAAAATTAAATAAAAAGAATCAGTTGATTGAATTTTTTATAAATTTTGAAAAAATATTAATTTAGAGAATTTAAAAATGCGATTATGGTCAATAAGTCCTAAATATCTTGACACTAAAGGACTATTAGCCTTATGGAGAGAAGCACTTTTGGCAAAAAATGTTTTAGAAGGAAAAACTGTAGGTTATAAGAATCATCCCCAGCTTATTAGATTTAAAAATAGTAAAAATCCTCTTTTGCATATCAACCTTTACTTAAAACAGGTTTTTGATGAAGCGAAAAAGAGAGGATATAATTTTGATATTAACAAAATTGACCTAGATAAAATTAATAATGAAAATGTGGAAGATTTAGGAAAAATAAAAATAACAAAAGGCCAGATTAAATATGAGCTTGAGTTTTTAAAAGTAAAATTATTAAAAAGAGATTTACTAAAATATGAAAAGATAAAAAATATTAATAAAGTTAATCAAATCGAAATTGTTTCTATTTTTGAAATAATTGATGGCGATATTGAACTCTGGGAAAAAGTTAAAAGTATCAAAAGCCAATTTTGAAAAGAAAAATGAACTTTTTATTCAAAGAATAAATTATTGTATTAACGGTAAATTTATGTAAGATATTAAAAAAGCAAAAGGGGACACTTATGAAAAAAGAAATATCAGGGGAAGGGATTCCACTTGCAGTAGGTCCATATTCAGCGGCTATAAAGGTTGGAAATATTATTTTTACTTCGGGGCAACTTCCTATAAATCCTAAAACAAATGAACTTGTGAACTATAATGTCAAAGAGGCAACAAAACAGATTTTTGATAATATCAAAGCAATGCTTGAAAAAGAAGGATATACTTTGGATGATATAGTTAAAGTCACTGTATTTTCGACAAGTATGAGCTATTTTACTGAGTTTAATGAATATTATTCAACATTATTTAATAAACCATATCCTGCAAGAAGCTTTGTAGAAGTTTCAAAACTACCAAAAGATGCTTTGATAGAAATTGAAGTAATTGCGATGAAAGACAAATAAAAAATTATAGATAATAAAATAAAAATCAAAAAGACCCACCAAGTTGGTGGGCTTTTTTTTAATTTTTTTATTTTTTCATATAGATTTATTGTTTTAATTTTATTTGTTTTATTCAGTTATCTAATATTATTTAGATTTTATTATCTTCTTTTGCCAAGAAATCTTAATACATATAAAAGTAGATTTATAAAGTTAAGATATAGCTCAAGAGCAGCTAAAATAGCAAACCTTGCGCTGCCTTGCTCGAAAGAAGAAAGTTTTGCAAGAATTTTAAGTTTCTGAGTTGAATATGCTATAAGAATTGTGAAGATTAAAACTCCGCCAGCGCTTATAATCCAATATAATGTGCTGCTTTTCAATAAAATGTTAACAATTGATGCTATTATTATACCGAAAAGACCTGTTATTAAATATCCACCAAAACTCATTAAATTTGTCTTTGTAGTAAAACCAACTATTGACATTATTAAAAACATTCCACCTGTTATTAGAAAAGCCATAACAATTGAGGCTTGAGTGTATACAAGAAAAATTGAAGATAAGGTTAATCCATTTATAACAGAATATAGAAGAAAACCAAATAAAGCTAGGCCAGTGGAAAGCTTTAAAATCTGACTTGAAAGCCAGAAAACTATTATAAATTCAGCTATTATAAGTCCAAAGAATAAAAAAGGAATTTTAAATAAGGACATTATAAAACCAGTAGAAGCAGCAAAATAACCAACACCAGCAGTTATGCATAGAGCTAAAAACATATAAATATAAGTTTTTGAAATAAATTTTCTTTCAAATTCTTCAGTAATAGGAGCAGTAGCTATATCATTAATTAATTCTGGATCATTTAAGTTAGAATATTTATCGACTGCTTTAAAATTAGACATCTTATTCCCCCTTCAATTATTAATATAATATATAATTATGATGTTGGCAAGAAAAACTTGATTTATATTAAGTAAAGTGTATCTATATTCATGTATAAAAATTATTAATTCAAATAAATAAATAAATAATAAATTACTCACTCAAAACAAAATTTGGAAATCATAATTAAATTCATATTATATTATGGAGGAGCAATGTTTAATTTTCCTAAAAGAGCTGAAATTGCTGATTCTGAGACATTAAAAATAAACTCAGATGTTATTGAGCTTAGAAAACAGGGAAAAGATGTGATTCCATTAGTTGCTGGTGAACCAGATTTTGAAACACCTGAAATCATTAAAGAGAAAGCCATAGAAGCATTAAAAAACAATTTTACCAGATATACACCTACCTCTGGGATGCTTGAATTACGAGAAAAAATAGTACAAAAACTAAAAAAAGAGAATAACTTATATTATGAACCTTCAGAAATACTTGTTGGTTGTGGTGCGAAGCAATCAATTTCTACTGCATTGATGGCTTTGACAGATAATGAAGATGAAGTAATAATTCCATCTCCTTATTGGGTTTCATATAAAGCTATGGCAGAAATTGCAGGTGCTAAACCTGTAATTGCCCTAACTGATGAAAAAAATAACTTTAAGCTAACAACTGATGACTTAAAAAAGGTATTTACAAAAAAATCTAAAATTTTAATATTAAATTCTCCGTCTAACCCTACAGGGATAGTTTATTCAGAAGAAGAACTGAAAAAAATTGCAGAATTTGTTGTTGATAATAAATTAATTATTATATCAGACGAAATATATGAAAAGTTGATATATGATGGTAAAAAACATGTTTCTATTGCTTCCCTTGGAAAAGAAATATTTGATAGGACAATAGTCATTAATGGTTTTAGTAAATCATGTGCAATGACAGGTTGGAGGGTAGGTTATTCTGCTGCTCCAAAAAAATTTACAGATATTTTCAAAAAAATTCAGGCAAATACTACAACTCATACTTCTTCAATAAGTCAATATGCTGCATTAGCAGCATTTGAGCTTCCAGAAGATTATTATATTAATAATGCAAAGACATTTCAGCAAAGAAGAGATTTCATAGCTAATTGGTTAGATAAAAGAAGCGAATTAAGTTACATAAAGCCTACTGGTGCATTTTATTATTTTATAAATATTTCCAAAATTTTTTGGAAAAAACATACTGATTCCATTATATCAGATGATAATACTTTTTATTCAAAACTTTTAGAAAAAAATCTAGTTGCAGTTGTTCCTGGTAGTGCTTTTGGAAATCCAAAATATATCAGGATTTCCTATTCTTATTCATTAAGCAGTCTTGAAAAAGCATTAAAAAGGATTGGTGATTTTTTAGATGCCTGCAAATGATAAATTGTTGACTTCTATTTTTTTATTATTTGCTTTAATCCTATTTTTCGCTGGAACTAAACTATACAATTTATCTTTAAAAGAAATTTTTACTGAAAAATCTGTTGAGATTCTTTCTCCGACTTATGATTTTTCTATATCTTTGAATAAAGATTCCAAAAATAAAATTAATGAAAAACAAATTTACGAAATAGAACAAAAACTTGAACTATCAAGACAGAATAAAAATGAGCTTTATGATATTGTAGCTCGAATTAGTCTGCAACAAGAATTATCCGAATTTTTCAAAAAGAAGATAGATTATGTTATTTCAAAGAATAGCTGGGAATTATCTTATAATGATTTGAATAATTTAAATTTTAAAATGCCTATTGAAGATGGAATACTTTCATATAATGATTACTATTATCCAGGAGCTAAAAGAAGGTACAGAAATGGTATACATCAGGGGATAGATTTATCATATACCAATAAAGGAATAAAGCTATCTAAAGGTTCACCTATTTATTCTATTTCAGATGGGATAATAGTTAAAATAACTGATTATAAATATTATAGTAGACAAAGAGATTATTTTCAACTTCTATCAATTTGTGCAGATCAAAAACATACGGATGATAGATATCTTGACCTTTTTAGAGGGAAACAGGTTCAGGTTAAATACAATAATTTATTGATTTTATACTGCCATTTGGATGATTTTTCTAAGGATTTAAAAGTTGGTATGAGGGTATATAAAGGAACCTTAATTGGTTATATGGGAAATTCTGGAGTTGAATATATTGGTTCTTCAGCTCATCTGCATTTAGAAATTTATTTAAATAATTTTATCATAGGTGTTAATAGGAATAGAAATAATTTTGATTACGAATATCAAATTTTTTCATATATTTTTGATAATTGATATTCTCTTTATTAAATTTATTAAATTTGAAAGTTAATTTTATCTTAAATAAAACAAAAATTTATAAATAAAATTATAAATACAATTAGAAAAAAAAGTATTAATTTATTCTTAATTATTCTGGAGGTTTTTGTGAAATGCATTGTATTAGCAGCGGGCAAAGGTAAAAGGCTACAATCTGAAAAGTATCAACTTCCAAAAGCTTTAAGAGAATTAAATGGTAAGCCAATATTATCTTATGTCCTGGGTAATATAGAATTTATCAATAAAAAAGATATAGTTATAGTCATTGGTTTTATGGGTGAAAAAGTCATTGAAAGAATAGGAAATCAATATACTTATGTTTGGCAAAAAGAACAACTTGGTACAGGTCATGCTGTAATGATGGCTAAAGATTATTTTGAAGATGAATTGAATTTAATCTTGCTTGGTGATATGCCTTTTATAAAAAAACAAACTTTGGAAGATTTCATAAGGTTTCATATTGATAATAAAGATGATATCTCAATCTTAACTGTTGTTGGCAATGAAAATTCTTCTTTTGGAAGAATTGTAAGAGACAAAGAAGGACTGATAGAAAGAATTGTAGAAGTTAAAGATGCAAATGAAGAAGAAAAAAAATGCACAGAATTAAATACTGGAATAATGATATGTAATAAAAAAGTCTTATCTTTATTGAATAATCTTAGTACAGATAATGCTCAAAAAGAATATTATCTTACTGATCTAGTAAAATTATCTAAAGAGAAAGGATTCAAACTTGATGGATTTAAAGTGTTTGATGAGTTTGAGTTTTTAGGAATAAATAATTTTGAAGATCTTGAAATGGCAGAAGCTTATATTAAAAATATGAAAGAAGAATAATACAAATTAATATTGACTTCAATAATATAACTTATATAATTTGTTTAGTAAATTAAGAATTAATTTTTATTACATAAAGTACTTCGAAATTTAGCATATTTTTTTTCTTGAAGGAAAGTATATGAAGGAAATATTTATTGTAGATGATCAAATGTATATAAGAAAAATGCTTCAGATGGTCTTACAGGAAAATGGATATTTAACTCGAGAATTTGCCAATGGAAACGAATTCTTAGGTTTTATACAAACAATGAATGAGGATGAAAAACCTATGCTTATTTTGCTCGACATAATGATGCCAGAAATTAGTGGTTTTGAAATTTTACAAAAACTAGCAGCGGATGAAAACTTAAAAGATATTCCTGTAATCATCATTTCTGCTAGAAATCAAAAAGAAGATGTATTACAAGCATTGAAACTAGGTGCAAAAGATTATATGGTAAAACCACCAAATGTTGAACTTTTACTAAAAAAGATAAAAACCTATGCTTCTCAATAATTACCATGAATATTATTTTAGATGTCTGTTGTGGAATATGCCTTTCAGGAGTTTTACCACAAATTTCTGAAAATACTTTTTATCTGGTTTTCTCAGGAGATAATATTTGTTGTGAAGAAGAATACAATAAAAGAAAAGATGTTTTTATTGAAATATGTAAATATAACAATATTCAAGATTATTCAATAATTCCATACAATCATTTAAAATATCTAGAATTTATCAAGGGTTATGAACAGGAAAATGAAGGTGGTTATCGCTGTGTATTATGCTTTGAATATAGATTTCAAAACTTATATGAATATTTTAATTCAAGATTAAAAGGGAAAATCCTTCAAAACATAAAAAGTTCTGAATCCCAAGTTATGTTTTTTTCTACAACTTTAAGCGTATCAAGATATAAAAAATATATTCAAATAATGGAAGCTTTTAATAATTTTATGAAAAAACATTTGAAAAATAATAAATCCGATGAATATTATATAAAATTTTTAGAGAAAAACTTTAACAATGAAGAGTTATATAAAAAAGCTCTTAAAAAAGTCAGAGAATTAAATCTATACAGTCAAAATTTTTGTGGTTGCGAGTTCTCAAAAAAAATAAATAAAAAAAATGTTCAAAACTAAAATCAAATAATAAGGGAAAATTTTGAAAATAAAAAATCGATATATTATTCTCTTTTTCATTGTAATTCTATTTTTATTATATTTATATTCCTGCAATTATCTTAGTGCTAAAAAGGTTATAAGAGAAAAAAGATTTTTATTTGATTCCTTTTTTGAGATTTCAATAGTTTCCTCGGAAGAATCAAAAGCTAAAAAGGATTTAAATGATCTGTTTGAACAAATAAAGAAAATAGGGGAAAAACTTGATTGGCGTGATGAAAAGAGTTTTTTGTTTTCAGAAAGTAAATATGAAGTATTAAAAGTCCCAGAAGAATTAAAAGAATTTTTTAAACAGGTTAATTTTTATTACAATTTTACAGAAGGATATTTTAATCCATTCTTAAGAAAATTGATAATTGCTTATAATAATTTCGTTGAAGGGACAATTCCACCAGAAGAATTACAGATACAGAAAATATTAAATCAAACAAAAAAAAGTTTATTTATAATTGATGAAAATGATAACTTATATATTAGATTTCCAGAAAATCTTGATTTAGGAGCAGCACTGGCAGGATACTTAGTGGATTATTCATATCAAATTCTTAAAGAAAAAGGATATAATAGCTTTTTGATAAATGGAAGTGGTGAAATAAGAGTAAGCGGAGATAAACTTGGCAAAATCTGGCTAATTGGAATTCAATCTCCTTTTTCTAATTCAATTATTGATGTTGTCAGCCTTCCTGATGGATATTCTATATCTACGACTGGTAGTTATGAAAGATATTTTTTATATAATAATGAAAAGTACCATCATATATTAAATCCTTTTAGTGGAAAACCGGATTCTAAATTAGAATCTGTATCTATAATTACTAAAGATTCATGCTTATCAGCAGACATTTTATCTACAGCTGTTTTTGCAATGGGTATTGATAGATCCATTAAATTTTGTCAGGAAAAAGGTATTGAATATTATATAGTTTACAAGGAAAAGAATAATACTATTATTAAAAAATCACCCTTTTTCAATAAATAAAAATATCTAAAACATAATAAATATAAAGAGAATATGAAAAATAAAGATTTTATTATTCTTTATCCAAATGCAAAAGTAAATTTTAATTTGCATATTGGTAACAGAAAAAAGACATGGTGGGGAAAAGACTACCATCGAATTATAAGTCTAATGGTACCAATAAGTATCTACGATAGAATGATTATCAAAGAAGGTGAATTTGATGTAACTTATAAAATTAAAAATAATAAAAATGAAAATGAATATGATATAGTTAAAGTTGATGACTGTATAATTAAAAAAACTATTGATATTTTAAAAATACCAAAAAAACAAATCGAATATTCATTAATAATAGAAAAAAACATCCCTTTTGCTTCAGGTCTTGGAGGAGCTTCTTCAGATGCTGCTTTTTTTATTAAGTTTTTGTTAGAAAAAAAAATCATTAAGTTTAAAAATCAAGAGGAGCTTTTAAAAAAATCTTGTGAAATTGGAAGTGATGTTCCTTTTTTCATATTTAATAAACCCTCGATAGTTAGTGGATTTGGAGAAAAAATCACTTTATTGAAAGAATTTCCAAAAATTTTTTTTGTCATTTTTCAACCATTTGACAAAATTTCGACTAAATTGATGTATGAAGAATTTGATAATTTAATTAAAAGGCAAATTATACAAAAAAAGAATGAAAAAAAATTAATAAAAAAAATTAAAAAAAACTTGCAAAATAATAAAAATTATGTTTCATCTCTTATTGAAATAGCAAATAATGATTTTGAGTTAATAGTTTCTTTTAAATATTCTGAATTTAAAAATTGGAAATTATTATTAACTAATTCATTATTTGTACAGATGAGCGGAGCAGGCTCTTCTATCTTCGGAATTTATAAAAATTTTGAAGAAGCGAAGAAATGCTTCGATAATCTGTTAAATATTCATGGGCGTGTTTATATTTGCTCATGTAAAATTTAACTATATGTAAAGGAGCTAAGATGGAAATCACCAACATCAAAATTAACAAAGTAACTAGCGAGCGCCCATCAGGTGGAAAGAGAAAGCTGCTTGCCTACGCTTCAGTAACTTTTGACAACTGTTTTGTGGTTCATAACATCGCACTTTATGATGGAGAAGAAGGTAGAAAAATAGTTATGCCTAGAAGAAAAACATCAAAAGGCGATTTTAAGGATGTTGCTCATCCCACAGTAAATGACTTCAGAGAATTTTTAACAAATTCAATCTCTGATGCGTATGATAATGTGGTATAGTATTAAATGAAAGTGGGTTGCCAGCATTAGAATCTGGCAATCCATTTACATAATGTGAATTAGATTTTATTTAATTTTGTTCAAAAATAAAATTGTCAATATCTATATCAATTTAAATCAAAAATTGTCATTTAAAGATATATAAACAAACTGGAGAAGGAAAAAATGAAAAAAGAGCAAGTATTAATCAATGCAGAAGAAAGAGAAATTTCGACTAAAGCAATAATTAAAACAGCAAGAAAAAATGGGTTACTTCCTGCATGTATATATGGAAAATCTATTAAAGAAAATATAAATATTTTTGTAAAAGAAAATGAAATTGCTAAAATTTTAGAAAAATTTGGAGAGTCCCATCCTATCTCAATTAAAGTTAAAAATAAAAAAATTGATGTAATTATCAAAGATTTCCAGTATAGCATATTAAATAGCAAATTAGCTCATGTTGATTTTTATGCAGTATCAACATCTGAGAAGATAAAGACCCATATACCAGTAAATCTTATTGGTACTTCAAAAGGTGAAAAAGCTGGTGGCCTTGTTGAAAAATTCCATTTATCAATTGAGGTTGAAGGGAAACTGGCAGATATACCAGAATCTATTGAAATCAATATTGAAAACATGGAAATTGGAACAAGATTTCATGCTTCAGAGGTAAAACTTCCATCTGATATTCATTTAATAACAAATCCGCAAGAAGTTTTGTTTATAATTGCTGGGAAAAAAGCAACAGAAGCCGAAACCACAACTGCTGGTGGCATGACAGTCGAAGAAGCTGAAAAAGCAAAAGAAATATTTGATTAAAGAAATAATTTAACAAATTTTATTTTTAGAGGTAATTATTCAAAAAGATGAATAAATCAGATAATAATAATTCCATGATATTAGTCGCAGGTTTGGGAAATCCTGGTGGAAACTACTATAAACATAGGCATAATTTGGGTTTTCAATTTGTCGATTATATAGCAAGAAGAATTACCGGTTCAAAAAAAGTTGACTTTATAACCAAAAAAAAGAAAGCAGATTTTATATCATTAAAACTTGAAGGTAGAGACCTAACTCTTGTAAAACCATTAACATTCATGAATAATTCGGGTGAAGGCATACTTTTTATGGCTGCTTTTCTGAAAATTCATGAAGAAAATATCATAGTTATATATGATGATACTGATTTAGAATTCGGTGATTTAAGATTAAGACATAGTAAGAATGAAACCAATCATAATGGAATTATTTCTGTTGAAAAGCTATTAAAAAAAGAAAATTTTACCCGATTAAGAATAGGTATTGGGAAGCCTAAAGACTCTAATGGAAAAACTTTGACTGATTCTACTTCTCTTCAGGAACATGTGCTTTCAGATTTTACCTTAGTTGAAGAATATCAATTAGAAAATATTATCTTTAACTATACTTATAATGTTATAAAAGGTTTTATAAAGGGTGGTTATGATTCTGCTTATGAGGAATTAGATAGAGCAAGAATCAAAATCAAAGATGAAATCTCTAGAGGACCAAGTCTTTCTTTTTCTGAATAAATATATACCTGAATTTCCTTCGACTTCTATCACCGTGGCTTTAAGCATGGGTTCTGATTCAATGGCTCTTTTTTTTATTTTATATAATTTAAAAAAAAAATATGACTTTCATTTATCAGCAGCTCATTTGAATCATGGAATTCGCAAAGAATCTTTATTAGAACAAAACGAATTTATTAATTTAATGCAAAAATTAGGTATTCCTTTTTATACAGATAGTATAAAATTACCCAATAACCTTAAGAATTCATCGAAATCATTTGAAAATTGGGCAAGAGAAGAAAGATTAAAATTCTATGTAAGAGCTAAAAATGAATTAAGATCGGATTATATTGCGACAGCTCATAATAAAGATGATGTAGTGGAAACCTTTTTTCTCAATTTGTTAAGGGGAACTGGACTTATTGGCGCATCTTCGATTCAACCTAAAAGAGATTATATTATTCGTCCTGTCCTTGAAATCTCGAAAAACGAATTATTAAATTATTTGATATTAAATAAAATAAATTTTTTCGAAGACAAGACTAATAAAGATAATAAAATAAATAGAAATTATATTAGAAATATTTTATTGAAAAAGATAAATACTAAATTTCCAGGTTCAGTTAATTCTATTTTAAGTTTTATTAGAGAGATTAACTCAACATTAAATTTTCTTGATTCATTTCTACCTGATTGGTTTTTTAAGAATTTATGGAATGTTGATAATTTTGAGAAACTACCAGATTATTTAAAAAGTTTTTTTTTATATAGAAAATTGAAAGATTTGAGTCAAACAAATGCTTATGAATTTAATATTCTTAATATTAATCATAAAATGATTGATGATTGCCTTCTTAAAATAAATAATATAAAAAATGGATATATTGCAAGATTTTCAATATTTGATATATATATTGCATATAACAACCTTTATTTTGTTTTTAAAAAAAATATTAAAGATTCGAAAATTGAATTTAATTTAAGACAATCAAATGAATCTAAGCGAGACATAATAATATTTAACCAATTTTTAATTTCAATAAATTTGGAAAATAAAGTTGTAGCTAATAATTCGACAATAGATTATAAAAATGGCTTTTTAATTAAAAGAGAAAATTTAAATGAAAAGTTATATTTTACCTCATGGGAGAAAGGTGATAAGATTAAACTACCAAATGGATATAAGAAATTACAGGATATTTTTACAGATTGGAAAATTCCAAAACCTTTACGAAAGGACCTTGTGGTAATAAGGAATGAAAAAGATTTAATAGGTTTTTATCTTCCTTATAATTTTGGGAATAAATCCAATTATATCCTTTCAAAAGAATATTATGTTGATTTTAATAAAAAAAATGAGTATATTTTTATAACTATTGGAAATAATAATTTATAATTTTATTTACAGTTTTTAAGGAAGGAATATGGGAAATATGAATCAAAATCCAAAAAATAAAAAAGGATTATCGGGAGGAGTCTTAATTCTATTAATTGCTATAGGCTTTTTAGCAATTTTGTTTCTTATGTCAAACCCAATTACCGATATTGTAGAAAAAAAGACATACAGTGAATTTATAAAATATGTAGAAGAAGGGAAAGTAGATTCTGTTATTATTACTGGAAATCAAATAAAAGCATTCATGAAAAAAAGTTCAGAATCAGCTAAAGCTGATCAATACAAGGTCGTTATTCCTTATATCGATCCTGAACTATTGACATACCTAAAAGAACATGATGTAAATATTGAAGGACAGGAACAAAAAGATTCTTCATCTTTCTGGTGGTACATTATACCTCTAGGATTGACAATATTATCTATATTTTTCTTTATGAATATTACCAGGCAGATTGGGGGAGCAAATAATCAAGCATTTTCTTTTGGTAAGGCAAGAGCTAGATTATATGTAAATACTTCTACCAAATTTACTGATGTTGCGGGAGTAGATGAAGCGAAACAGGAACTTGTAGAAGTTGTCGAATACTTGAAAAATCCAATAAAATTTTACTCATTAGGAGCAAAAATTCCCCGAGGTATATTACTTGAAGGACCTCCAGGTTGTGGAAAAACTCTTTTAGCAAAAGCTGTAGCTGGCGAAGCCGGAGTTCCTTTTTTTTCAATTTCTGGTTCTGATTTTGTAGAAATGTTTGTTGGAGTTGGAGCATCAAGAGTTAGAGATCTTTTTAACCAGGCAAAAGAAAAAGCACCCGCAATTATTTTTATCGATGAGCTAGATGCTGTTGGTAGATCTAGAGGAGCTGGACTTGGTGGAGGTCATGACGAAAGAGAACAAACACTTAATCAGATACTTGTTGAAATGGATGGTTTTGAAACTCAGGATTCTGTCATAGTTCTAGCAGCTACAAATAGAGCAGATATTCTTGATAGAGCATTGCTTAGACCGGGAAGATTTGATAGAAAAGTCTATGTAGATCTTCCTGACCTTTATGGAAGATATGAAATACTTCAAATTCATGCCCGAAAAGTACCTTTGACAAAAGATGTAGATTTGTTCGCCATTGCAAGAGGAACACCTGGTTTTTCAGGAGCAGATCTTGCTAATATTATTAATGAAGCAGCAATACTTGCAGCTAGAAATAATCTAACAGCTGTTGATATGCATTGCATGGAAGAAGCAAAAGATAAGGTTTTGATGGGACCTGAAAGAAAATCATTGGTACTTTCGGACCAAGAAAAACTTGTTACGGCTTACCATGAAGCGGGACATACTTTGGTTGGTGCTTTAATGAAAAATTCTGAGCCAGTCTATAAAGTTAGTATAATACCAAGAGGAGCGGCATTAGGACTTACTGTCAATGTGCCTTTAGATGACCAGCATCATTACTCAAAATCGTATCTATTTGATAAAATATGTGTTTTACTTGCAGGTAGGGTAGCAGAAGAGTATAAGTTTAAAGAGATATTTACTGGAGCACAAAGTGATATAGAAAGAGCTACTAAAATTGCCCATGATATGGTTACAAGGTATGGAATGTCTAACCTCGGACCTTTAGGTTTGGGTTCAGATAAAGACGACGTATTTCTTGGAAAAGATCTTGTCAGGGAAAGAAATTATTCAGAAGAAACTGCCAAAAAAATTGATCAGGAAATTCAAAAAATTATTCAGGAAGCATTTGATAATACTAAAAAGATAATTAAGGAAAATATTGAAAAACTCGACCTTTTAGCTAAAAACCTGACAGAAAAAGAATCCTTAATTGCTTCAGAAATATATGAGATTCTGGGTATAAAAGATCCACATAAAGATGTTAATATAGAATCATTCAAGAAAAAATATTTAGAAAAAAATAATAATGAAGGAAAAGTTACAGATATAAATGAAGCGAAGTAAAAATTATGCAATTTGAAATTTCATTATTAAAATAAAAAAAAGTTTATTCTTTAATAATAGGGTTTAGTTATGTCATTGGATATTCAAAAATACAATATTTCTGGATTAAGAGGTGTTGTTGGTAAGTCTTTAACACCTACAACTATTTTTTTCAATTTGATTGGATTCATTAAATATCTCGAGAAAAGATCATTTTCAAAGGGTGAAAAAAATAAAATTAGAGTTTTTATAGGTAGAGATGCAAGAAATTCGGGCGAATCATTATCTGCTTACATTATTGGACTGCTTAATTTATATGGTATAGATGTTGATTTTGGTGGAATTATTCCTACTCCAACAGTTTTACACGAAGTTAAGTCAGGAAAATATGATGGAGGTATAGCTATAACTGCTTCGCATAACCCTATACAATATAATGCAATTAAACTTGCAAAATTTTCAGGTTATTTTCTAGATAAAGATGATATAATTGAATTAAATAAATATATAAATGAAGCAATAAAAGAGCAAAAACAGGAATCTTCAGAGTTTAATAATTTAGGAATTATGAAATTCTCTTCTGATTCAATAGAAAACCATATTAATGATTGTATTTCCAAATTCGATGTTGAACTGATAAAAAAAAGAAATTTTAATATTGCTGTTGATTTTTGTAATTCAACTGCTACTAATATTTTTCCAACATTGTTTGAACGGTTAAATGTTAAATATTCATCGATATTTGACAAAATTACTGGCAATTTTGAAAGAGAACCAGAACCAAATATTGATACAATGAAACATCTTTCTAATGTAATGAAAAATTCTAATTTTGATGTTGGATTTGTTTTTGATCCTGATGCAGATAGAGTAGCTGTTATTTTTGAAAATGGGTATATTCCCTCAGAAGAATTTACGCTGGCATTATCTTATCTTCATTTTTGCAAACATAAAGGAGGCGGAGATTGTGTGGTTAATCTTTCAACTTCATCTATGGTAAAATATATTTCGGAAAAATATGGATATAATCTTTTTTTTTCTCCTGTTGGCGAAATAAATGTAACAAATACTATGCTTAAACATAAAGCAAAATTCGGTGGAGAAGGTAATGGTGGTGTAATATATTTTCCTGTTTCTAATAGTAGAGATACTCTTGTTGCAGTTCTATTTATTCTTGAATTACTGGCAAAAGAAGATAAAAAGTTATCAGAAATTGCATCCGAAATACCCGATTTTCAGATGAGAAAATATAAATTTTCTAAAAATCATGAATTTAATATAATCAATCTTGATGAAATCAAAGAATTATTTGAAAAGAATGAAATAAAAATTGTTGATTTCAATACTTCAGATGGGGTTCGTTTCAATTTTAAATCTGGTTTTTGCCATATTAGACCTTCAAATACAGAACCAGTAATTCGTATTATATTTGAAAACAGTGATAAAAATGAACTAGAAAAATTGGAATCCCTATTACCGGAAATACAGAAAAAATTTTAACCTTTCTATTTTGAAAATTTATTAATATATTTTATACTTTTTCTATCAGGAATAGAAAATGATTAAAAGAATTGCTATTGGCAGTGATCATGCTGGTTTTAAACTAAAAAATGAAATTTTTGAATATTTGAAATCATTGAATTATGTTGTTATAGATTGTGGAACATATTCCGAAGAATCTTGTGATTATCCAGATTATTCTAAAGTTGTAGCTGAAAGTATTGTCGAAAAAAAGGCTGATGCAGGAATACTTTTTTGTGGTACTGGAATTGGAGTATGTATAGCTGCAAATAAAATAAAAGGAATAAGAGCAGCAACGGTATGGAATTCTGAAACAGCTAAACTAGCAAGACAACATAATGATGCAAATATAATTTGTATAGGGGCAAGATTTATAGCATCATATTATGCTAAAGAAATAATTAATTCATATTTAAATTCAGAATTTCAAGAGGGTAATCATAAAAGAAGAGTTGAAAAGATAATTCAATTTGAAAAATAAGCTAAATAATAAATTTACAGGCTTAAAAATGCCAATTAAAGCCATTATTTATGATATTGAAATCGATATCTTGAAAATCCATTATGATCCAATAATTTTAAAAATTAAAAAAGATTTACATTTGTCTTTATCTACAATAAAAAACATTTTTTTCTCTTCTCAATTTTATTTTTTTACAACAGGTAAAATCAGTTTTGAAACTTTTATTGAAACGGCTTTTAATGATTTTATGTTAGATTTTTCATATATTTCTAAACTTGAAAAAAAGTATAGAAAATCTTTTAACTATTTTCAAACTAAAAAAGATAATCTTCTTGTATTTCAGGATCTATTTAAAGTAGATATTTATTTTTCTGGAGATATTGATAGTACAATAGCTTCTTCTCTTATAAAGAAAGATTATTCCTTAAATAAAAATACATATTTTTCATCAAAACTTAATGCATTAAAACAAGAAGAGCATTTTGTAGAAAATTTACTAAACCATTTAAATTGCGATATTTCAGAGATTTTAATTATCGATGATAATCTGGATGTCCTTTTAAATGCCAAGGAAAAAGGCATATTAACTTTATTTTATGATGGGAAAAGAGATTTATATGAATTACTTAAATTTATATTTATGAATTATGAAGAATAAATAATTGATTGACAAATCAATAAAATTTATTAAATTGTTTTTTGGTGATAATCTTTACTTTTTCTTTATTTACTCATAATTTGGGGAGTAATTATGGATATTTTTGAAAAATGCTATAAATATGATGAACCTGAAAAAGCAAGAGAAGCAGGGTACTATCCTTACTTTAGACCACATCATGCTAAGACAGATACCATTGTTATTATGGAAGGTCGTGAAGTAATAATGTTAGGATCAAATTCATACTTAGGTCTAACTTCACACCCTGAAGTTAAAGAAGCTGCAAAAAACGCAATTGAATTGCATGGAACTGGTTGTGCAGGTTCTCGATTCCTTAATGGCACACTAGATTTACATGAAGAACTAGAGAAAAAACTTGCAAAATTTGTTGGTAAAGAAGACGCTATTATATATTCGACTGGTTTTTTTGCAAATCAGGGAGGAATTTCAGCATTAATTTCCAGAAGCGATGCAGTCTTTATTGATAAATTAGATCATGCATCAATTGTTGATGGTACTAGGCTTGGTTTTGGGGAGATTGTTAGATTTAAACATAATGATATTGACCATTTAGATAAATTACTTGCAAAATATCCTGATAAAGGGAAGATGGTTGTTGTTGATGGAGTGTATTCGATGGATGGAGATATAGCTCCTCTTCCTGATCTTATTAAAGTTTGTAAAAAACATCAAGCAAGATTATATGTTGATGATGCTCATTCTTTAGGAGTTCTTGGGAAAAACGGAAGAGGAACTGCTGATTATTTCAATTGTACAGATGATGTTGATATAATAATGGGAACATTTTCAAAATCATTAGCTGCTCAAGGAGGATTCATCGCTGGTGAGCATAAAGTAATTGATTATATTAGGCATCATTCAAGACCTTTTATTTTTTCAGCATCTTTAGCGCCTGCACTTATTGCAACTGTTGATAAAGCCCTTGAAATAATGTTGAGAGAACCAGAAAGAATAGAAAATCTCTGGAAAATTACAAAATATGCAGCTGAAGGTTTCAAAAAACTTGGCTTTGATATTGGAAATGCACAAACACCAATTATCCCTGTTATTATTGGTGAAATGGAGCTTACTTTTAAATTCTGGAAACTCATATATGATATGGGTGTATTTGCAAACTGTGTAATTCCTCCTGCTGTGCCTGAAAATAAATGTATTATAAGAACTTCTTATATAGCTACACATACAAAGGAACAGATAGATAAGGCATTGGAAGTATTTGAAAAAGCAGGAAAACTTTTAGGAATTATTTAATTTATTAAATTTATTTTGATTTTTTTCTCTTTTATGAAATTATTTATATTGATTAAAATATTGCCTCGCATATATTAATAAGCGAGGCAATTTTTATAAAAAAGTTAAAAGAGGTTATTATGGCTGAACAAAAAGAAAAAAAATCTAAATATGCAGCACTCGAAGAAAAACTACTCTATAAAAACAACTCAATCTGGCAATCTCTTAGTCATAGCGAAGAAAATCAGATGGAAAATATTTCAAGTGAATACATAGATTATATTTCCAAGTGTAAGACGGAAAGGGAGTCTGTATTATATCTTCAAAACATAGCAATCTCTATGGGATATAAAAATATCATTGAATTCAAAGGGAAGGCAAAGCCTAATGATAAGTTTTTTTGGAATTTTAGAGATAAGGTATTAGCAGTTATAAAACTTGGAGAAGATGTTAATATTGAAAAAGGCTTAAATATTGTTGGCGCTCATGCAGATGCGCCAAGATTGGACTTAAAGCAAAATCCTCTATATGAAGATTCTGATTTTGCACTATTAAAAACACATTATTATGGTGGAATAAAAAAATATCAATGGTTAAGTATTCCTTTAGCCTTACATGGTGTTATTATCTTAGAAAATGGTAAAAAAATTGATATAAATATTGGAGAAAATGACACAGATCCTGTATTTGTCATTTCAGATTTATTGCCTCATCTTTCTCGAAATGTTCAATCTGAAAAAAAACTATCTGAGGCAGTTTCTGCTGAAAATATGGTAGTAATAGTCGGAAGTAGACCAGTTAAAGATAAACAAGTAAAAGAAAAGGTAAAATTATATGTTCTGGAATATCTATATAATCATTATGGTATCAAAGAAGAAGATTTTATTTCCAGTGAAATAGAAGTTGTTCCAGCAATAAAACCCAGAGAGGTAGGTTTTGATAAAGCAATTATTGGAGCATATGGTCATGATGATAGAATCTGTTCTTATTTGGCTGTATCTTCTTTAATCGCTAACTCAAATATAAAAAAAAGTGGTATAGCACTAGTTGTTGATAAAGAAGAGATTGGATCATCTGGTTCAACCGGTTCTGATTCTTATCTTATGCATCATATTTTTTCTATGATAGCTAATCTTATAGATGGAGACAATGTATCTATATCAAGTCTTAGAAAAGCATTTTTGTCTTCAAATTGTATTTCCTCAGATGTCGCAGCAGGAATAAACCCACCATACAAACAGGTTCATGATTTACAAAATGCAGCAAGATTGGGTTATGGCGTTGCAATAACAAAATATACTGGTTCAGGTGGAAAATTTGGAGCAAATGATGCTGATGCCGAGTTTGTCGGAAAAGTCAGAGGTTTTTTGAATTCTCACAAAATACCATGGCAGTATGCTATGCTTGGAAAAGTAGATGAAGGTGGTGGTGGAACCATAGCCAAATTTGTCGCATATTATGGTATCAATACTATCGATGCAGGGGTTCCTGTTGTTGGAATGCACTCTCCTTTTGAACTTATTTCAAAAGTAGATTTATTGGCTACTTTTAGATTTTATTCTTCATTTTTTGCTGAGTTTAATTGATAAAATTGTTTTAATAACAAAATATATTTGTATTCAATTTTTTTCAGTAGGAGAAATTTGATGATTAAAACAAATCTTTCTCCTATAGCTCTTGCAGCTCTTGGAACTTTGTTTACATATTTTTTAACTGCTGCTGGTTCAGCCATTGTTTTTTTATTTAAAAATTACAATAAAAAAGTTCTTGATGGTATGTTAGGTTTTGCAGCAGGAGTAATGATAGCTGCGAGTTTCTGGTCATTACTACAACCATCTATTGAATTGTCCAAAGAGATTGGGAAAAATCCAATATTTACTGCTGCTTTAGGTTTTATGATTGGTGGTTTTTTTATTAGATTAATTGATTTTATTTTGCCACATTTGCATATGGGAGAATTAAAACCCGAAGGATTAAATTCTAGTTTTAAAAGAGTAGTATTATTAACTTTAGCTGTAACAATACATAATATTCCTGAAGGGCTCGCAGTAGGAGTCGCATTTGGTTCACTTGGAGTGCAGGGATCAGACACTACTTTAATTGGAGCAATTATTCTTGCACTTGGAATAGGTATACAAAATTTTCCAGAAGGAGCAGCTATTTCATTACCACTTAAAAAAGAGGGTTTATCTAGTTTTAAGTGTTTTTTTATTGGACAGATTTCAGGTATTGTCGAACCAATATTTGGAATTTTAGGGGCTTTTTTAGTATTAATTGCAAAATCTATTCTTCCTTTTGCTCTATCTTTTGCTGCTGGTGCTATGATATATGTCGTCGTAGAAGAATTAATACCAGAATCTCAAAACTCTAAAAACACAGATATAGCTACTATTGGTACCTTATTGGGGTTTGTTATAATGATGATTCTAGATGTTTCTTTGGGGTAGTATTATACTAGAAAATTAAATTTCATAACATGTAAATTCAACAATTACTAATTATTAATCACAAAAAAATTTTTCGTTTGTAAAACTTGAATATCCAAATTTATTAAAATATAATAAAGCTAACAAATGGAATAAGGGGTAGTCTATGAGTTCTTATACCTTATTTTTTTTGTTTGCATTGTTTTTCATTTTTTTAATCCTTTTTTCAACAGAATGTCTTGCTCAAATTGATTTTAGTACTTCAATAGGATTAGTTCTTCCTTTTTTTACAAATTATCAACCCGATGTTTTAAACAGTATTCTATTCACGGTAACTTTTGATGTAATATATCATTTAAGTGACAAATTTTTTATAGGGTTATACTTAGAAAACATGATGGGAATTGTAGCTTTGCTGGATGCAATAGAAGCTACTTTCTGGATTTTATTATTTCCAATATCTATTCCACTGGCTTTGACTGGTTGTTGGCCTTTTCCTGATTTTCATGAATCTGCTATTTTGATTAGCACTGGTGGATTAATAGGAATAGTCTTGATAGATAAAGAAGAATTTGATTTAAATTTTTTTATAAGATTGGGAATAGGGCCTTATATGGATAACTTAACTAATTATGAAGGAGATTTAGCAATAGATATTGAACCAAATATAGTCTTTAATTATTTAATTAATAGAAGATTTAAAATCGGAATTACAGTTGCTTTTAATTATTTATATATTTTTAATGAATCTTTGGCTATAAAATATAGGTATTTTCCAGCTATAAATGTATGTTTTAGTTTCAGTTAGTCAATAAATTATAAGAATATTAATTAATGATTTTAACAAGCTATATAAAAAAATAATAAAATAATATTAAAGAATGGGTGGTATAGGACTTGAACCTATAGCCCCATGCACGTCAAGCATGTGCTCTGCCAGTTGAGCTAACCACCCATTGGTTAAAAAAAACATTTTATATCAAATTGTCAATAGTAAGAATAGTTCTTCAATCTTGAAAAAAACTAGTGCAAAAAAGGCGAGATATGGCATAAATAAA
>CAYVTU010000020.1:0-46020 GCA_964454835.1 uncultured Brachyspira sp. | reverse complement strand
TTTTTTATTTAATATCATTAATAAATTTATACAACTATTTATATTTGTGTCAAGATATTTTTTAAATTTTCTGGAAAAAAATTATAATCGCCTTTTGAATATAAATTAAAATTTGTTTAATAAATTAAAAAATAAGTGATCATTTTTATTTTAATCAAAAACTCTTGATATCTTATCAAAAACAACTTCCAATAAATACAAATATTAAAAATTAATTAAATTTAAAACAAAAAAGGCACTCATTTAAGAGTGCCTAAATCTTGCAGCAGGCGAGAGTTGAACTCGCACAGGTTTGCACCCGCTAGCCCCTCAAGCTAGTGTGTCTGCCAGTTCCACCACTGCTGCATCAGAAAAAAATTAAAATAAGGATAAAAAATGTCAATAACTTTTTATTTGATTTTTGTAAAATAGATGTTTTAATTATTTATAAATGAATTTAATAAATAATAAATATGTTGTAATAGAAAAGAAAAAAGATTTCGATTCTTTTGCATTATATTTAGTCAAAGATAAAAAATCCAAACAGTTTTATTACCTTGTTTTTCAAATTCAGAATAATTTACTTATTAATAATTTTAATATTTACCTTGATTTTATTATTGATTCAAAAAAAAATCCTAATCCAGCAATTATAAATCCAATTGAACTTGTATATGTTCACTCTCTAGATGATATAAAAGTCGAATCAACTGCTTTTTTTCTACTTTATCATTACGAAGAAAAAAAGCTTTTAGAAGATTATATTAAAGAATATCCTGATAAAGAATCAGAAATTTTAGACAAAATTCTAGATCTTAATAATTGGTTTATACAAAGTGGTTATAATAAATATTCTTATGAAAATTCAATTATACTAATAGATAAACAGGCAAAACCTTATTTTATTCCCGTTTTTATGCTGAATCCAGAGGAAAGTTTTTTTGAAAGTCAATTGGATAAAATTGAACAACATTTAAAGAATAAACAGAGAAAAAATGATGGCTTAAAAATCTTAAAAGAAGATATTAATAACTTTTTCTTTTCCTATTTTGAGGATAACAATTCATTAAATAATTGTCTATATTTCCTTGCAGAATATATATTTCAAAAAAAACTTAATTTCTTTGATGAAAAATTTAATAGCCCCTCATTTGAAAAACCAATCTTTTATAATTTTATGAATTTCCCCACTACTTTTTCAAGTTATGTCGAGGAATATTTATCTATTTTAAGCAAAGATGGATTCTTCAATTTCTTAAATTTAAGTGCAAGTCCAGATAAATATTCGTTAATCAATAATGCTATTGATAAGATTACTGAAAAATATATTGTTGAAACTGAGTTTTTAAACATTAAACCCGAATTAATTGCAGAAGACATATCAATAAAAAAACATAGTATTTTAGATTCTATTCTGATGCTTTCAATCAATAAGCCTTTGATAATTCAGATTAATAACTTCAACGTTGCAGATATTGAAAGTATTAAACTTATAAATTCTTTAATTCAGCTAAAAAACCTTCATTTTCCAATTGTTATAATTACATTTGATATGATATATGGAGTTGAGCTTGAATGTAAAATAAATTATCTTGATTTTGCTTATGAAAAAGATTTAGCTGTATTGTTAAAAAATACTATTATAAACTATTTCAAGGAATTATTTAATTTTGATAAATCTGATTTAGACTTTTTAAATGCTCTTGATTTACAGGTATTACTATCCTTTTTTTCTGGAAATTTGACTTCGATTTTAAGTAATAGAGAAGGAATTATTACTTTAAAAAAAGATTTAATAAAAAATTCGATTAAAAATGAATTGGATTTTTTAATCCATACAATCTTAATCAACGAAGAAATTAGACTCTTCTTTCTTTATTTCCTTCATTTTGAAAAACCAATTCCATTGAAATTTCTTTATGAAATTTTTGAAAAAAAACTTGATGTTATTATTAGCAAATTTATAAAAACAAAATTGATATATATAGATGAAAATAATAGATTAAATTCCAATCTTATTTCAACTATGAGGTTGATTTTTAGTGAAATTGTAAAAACAAAATATGATAGAAAAAACATAATTGAAAAAATTAGTGATATCTATTTGAAAAACATAGAAGAAATAAATATAAATGAAATTTTTTTATGTTTTAGATATCTTTGTGAACTTAAAAAACTAGAAAATGCGGCATTTTTAGTTGATAATAAAATATTATTACCTTTGAATTCAAATCAACAAACTATAAAAAAGTTGTTTTTTGGTTTTCTTCAAAACTATTTTAATTATGGAAAAAATATAGATTTAATAAAAGATATTTATACTAAATTAATATTTAAACTACTTTATTTTAAATTAAAATATATTGATAATGATAAAAAGTTTGAGGAAATAATACAAATTCTTTATGAAGAATCAAAAAATCAAGTTTTTAGTTATCGATTTATTCTAGAAAAAATATTGTTTTATATCAAAATTCATAATACAGAGAAAATTGAGAAAGATATATGTATAATTGAAAAAAATTTCGATAATTTACCTTTAAAATATAAAAAGCTCTTCTTATATGCGAAAGCAGAAGATTACTTTTCAAGATATGATCATAAAAATGCCATTAAAACAGCAAAAGAAGCTATAAAAACAATTAATTTAAGTGATAATTTTGATAAAAGTCTCTATCTTCCAATAATACACAGGATGGTAAATTCAATTATATACAGTTCTAGTTATTCAAAAGCAAATGGGTACTTAAAATATTTTTTAAAAAAAGCACTTGAGCTTAAAGATATTAGATATATTTACTATGCTTATAATAACCTTGGTGTTGTAAACTACAGAAATAAAGAATTTGAAAAAGCAAGAAACTATATGATTAATGCATTTGAATATGCATCTCAAATAAAAGATAAAACATTAATGTTCATAAGTTACAATAATCTTAATCTTTTTGAGATGGATAGACATGTAAGAATATCAAGAAGCAAAAAGATGCTTACTCTTGCTCCTTTTCTAGCTGAAAAAACTTATTTAATTCTCTCTTTCTGTAATATCTTTCTTTATCTTGTTGAAGAGGGTAATTTTGAAGAAGTTTTTAATTTAGTATCAAAATATAAAGATGAAATTTTTCAAAATTTTGAGGCATATTCTCAATTTACTATAAGAAGATTTATACATTTATACACTGTTTTAGCTTTTCCGTTTTATTTGTTTGATAAAATTAAGTACCTTAAAGTATTTATTAAAAATCTTCAAGCAATATCTAGTAAGATGGAAAAAGAAGATGACAAATCTGAGATAAAGAACTTATATAATATCATATATCCCATTTTGAAATATCTGGTTTTAACATTAGAGGATAAAAGAGATATAGATGAAGAAAATAACTTAAAAACTAAGATTAAAAATATCTTTCTAGATTATAGTTCAGATAAAGACAAGATTGCTAATACAGAATTTTTTCATTCGCTTATAGGAATCTATGGACTACTTTTTTTTAATGAGGCTGAGTTCGAATCTTTAATAGGTAATATGGTCAACAAATATGGGAAAGAGCCAAAAATTTGCAATCCCGACTTAACAATCTATTATAGAATTAAATCAACTAAACAATTTTCAGATTCTGTATTCATAAAATATATTGAAAAATACTTTAAATTATTCGATATAGATCCTTGGAGTTCAAGTGGGATTTATTTTAAAACATTTATTTTACTTTCTTTTTTGAAATACTTAAAAAAGTCTAAAAATATCGAAAAGTTTAAATTATACCTTCTTATATTTTACACTCGTTTTAATTCATTTTATAAGTACTTAAATTCAAATAAACTTTTCTTTCAGTATTTAAAAAAAGAGTTTTATGAAATATTTAGCCTTCTCTCCTATGAAAAAAACTTCGATGAATACTCAGTAAAATATTATAAAAATTATTCTGTTAGTTCAAATAATCTTATTAGATTGCCAAAAGATGAATATGATAAAGATTATTTCAAGAAAATTTTAATTGAAATATCAAATCTTTTTTATTTTGATAGGGCAATTCTATATATATATGAAAACAAAGAAATGAAAATAAAAGAAAAAATATGTAAAGAACCTATTCTTTATTATGAATCTGAACCATCCTATCCCTTTTTGCCAAAGGATTTTAATTATCCAAAAGAACCAGTATATAAAAAATTGAAAAATAGCAATATGGCTGAAATGCTTTATATCCCAATATATCATGTCAATGCAATATCCAGAATTTTTACCTGGGAAAGGCATAATAGGAACAAAGATAAATATTATTTGCTTAGAGGCTATATTTATTTAGATTCAAAAATCAAAAAAAATAGATATTTAAATCCATCTGCTCTTGATTTTTGTAGCCTCTATATTTCTGAGCTTTTTGAAAGAATTCAAATAGAAATGATATATATGCATGATTATCTGACAAAGGTGTTGACAAGAGAAAACTTTTACAAGAAGTGCAATCAAATTATAAATTTAAATAGACAAACAGCTATTAATGCTTTTTTCATGATTGATATAGATAATTTTAAAAAAATTAATGATACCTTTGGTCATCAAAAAGGAGATATAATCCTTTCCAAGATTGCAAGTACAATTAAAAATTCTCTTAGATCTATAGATATTGTTGGGAGATATGGTGGGGAAGAATTTACCGTTTGTTTACCAGATACTTCATCAGATAATGCATTTCTTATTGCTGAAAGGTTAAGAACTAATATTGAAAATTCAAATTATCTTTTGAATAACTATAAAGTCACAGTTAGTATTGGCATTAGTCTATTCCCACAGGATGGAATATTACTAGATGAACTTATAAACAGAGCTGATAGTGCTATGTATAGGGCAAAAACAAATGGTAAAAACAGGACGGAAATATATTAGCCCATAGCGGAATCGAACCGCTATTACAGCCTTGAGAGGGCTGCGTCCTAACCGTTAGACGAATGGGCCATTTATTACAATACAAATTTATCTTAAATATTCATTATTTTTAGAGGTTTAATAATTAAACTACTCTATCAATTGCCATAAATTAATTAACATATAACTCAATTTTGTAAAGCTATATCAATTTCATAGAAATACTATTTTATCCAGTTTTTGATATCCTTAAAGGTGAATTTTCTACCTGTCATTAAAAGTCCAATAGGAAAAACCTTAGAAGCAATTATCATAAAAAAAGCTATTGTAAGAATCAGGATTAATATCGATATACCTATTTCTATAAAAGATGGAGTAGACACAACTACTCTTATAAACATTACTATTGGAGAAGTCATAGGGAAAAATGACATTATTTTAACAAAAGTTGCATCGGAATTCATAACTATCGGAGATATCATTACTATTGGAACCATGAGAAAGATTATCAGTGGCCAGGAAAGCTGACCAAGATTTTGTTCATCATCTGAGGCAGAACCAATAATTGCAAAACCAGATGAATAAAGGAAAAAACCAAGAATGAAAAATATTATCAGATAGATAAAATATTCACTCTTAATATTAAAAGGTATGCCTATATTTAACATTGGAGCAATATACTTAAAAAATAGTAAACCCATTAAAGCCCAAACACTATATTGTAATAAAGCTGCAAAAGCTTGTCCTAATATTTTTCCATACATAAACTCTATTGGTCTTGCTGACGAAAGAAGTACTTCTACCGTTTTAGAAGTTTTTTCTGTAAGAACAGACCTACCTATAGACTGACCATAAAGTAAAGTTGTCATATATAATATCATTCCAAATCCAAGGCAGGTCATAAGTAAGGCAAAGAAATCCTGATTTTCTTTTCCTGTTTTTGTCAGTTGCTTAACAGTAAGTTCAGGATTGACAAAAAAAGAACTTACAAGCTGTGGATTTAAACCATTTGAAATAAGATTATTGGTTACTAAAAATTGCTTTAATGTCATTTCAATGATTCCAATACTTTTAAAATCTGCCAATTTATTTACTACAAATGTTGCATTTTTAGTAACAAAAAAATCGGGATGAATATAAAGATACCCGGTAATTATCTTTTTGGAAACTGCTAAATCTAAGAGTTTAAGAATATCATCTTCATTTTCTAGTTTTATTTGTTTATCTATCAATTTTTTTTCCAGAAGTAGTGTTTGTATTTTTTCAATGTTATAAATATTCATTGTATTTGCCAATGCAGAGGTGAGACTTTGTTCCATACCCTTATCTATACAATAAATAGATATTGATATTGTTTCGGAAATATTCATAGTTAAAATTGATGGAAGGATAGTAACCCCTAAAATCAAAAAAGGACCGATTATTGTTAAAATTAAAAATGTTTTATTTAATGCGAAAACTTTAAATTCGTGGCTAAATATTGTTTTTATCTTCATAATCTACCTCTTCATTATATTTTTCTTTTACGACTTTAATAAAAATCGAGTGAAGCGAAGGTTGAACTATTTCAAATTTATTAATTTTAATATTTGATTTTATAAGAAATGATAGACAATCTTGAGCTGAAACATTTGATGCTAGCTCAATCTCAACCCATTTAGGATAATTAACTATATTTTTAGCAATATGATTAATTTGAGGCAATTCGCCTTCAAATGATACTGCGACAGAGTTTTTTCCAAATTTTGATTTTATTGATTCTACTGTTCCACCTAAAACCTCGACTCCATGGTTGATTAGGCTAAGATTGTCGCAAATTCTTTCAGCCTGCTCCATATTGTGAGTAGAAAACATTATTACTTTACCATTTTCTTTTAACTCTAAAAGAAAGCTTCGTAAATCGTCGACAGAAACTGGGTCAAGTCCAGAGAAAGGTTCATCGAGAAATATATAATCGGGGTCATGCAAAACTGTCGAGATAAATTGTAGTTTTTGAGCCATCCCTTTCGAAAGATTTTCAATTTTTTTCTTTTTATAATCTATCAAATCAAATCTTTCGAGCAATTCACACATTTTTTTATATACTTCCCTTTTCTTTTTTCCTTTTAACTCAGCTAGATATAGAAGGACATCCTCACATATCTGTTTTTTATAAAGCCCTCTTTCCTCAGGAAGATAACCGATTCTATTTAAGGTATTATAATTCAGTTTTTCGCCAGAAAAATAAATCTCTCCCGAATCTGGCATCAAAATTCCCATTATCATCCTTATGGTAGTAGATTTACCTGCTCCATTTGGACCAATAATGCCATAGATTTTTCCACTTTCAGTTTTTAAAGAGATATCTTTTACTGCTTGAATATCTCCATAACTTTTGAAAAGATTTCTTGCTTCAATATCCATTATTCCTCCAAAATTTTTAAAAAATCATTTATCCTAATAAAATTGAAAACCTTTTTTTTATCATATTCTTCAATCTTTTCTGTTATAATTTTGTTAATTTTATATGGTAACCCAGATTTTTCAGCTAATTTTACTAAAAATTTTCCTATAAATTCATATTCAGTATCTTCCTTCCTTTCTATAGATTGCAATGTAGAGTTTTTACCTTTTGGAAGATTATTATACAATTTTTCTTCTTTTTCTGTTAATTTTTCTTTGTTGAAAAGTTTTTTCATCAATTTGATTAAATCGTCTGGATCTAATGATGGTAAAGTTTCAGTCTTTATTTTTAAAATCTCAAATAGTTTTTTTGTTTCTTCAAGATAATCGATAAATATTTTTAATGGCTTGTTATCAAGTTTTCTACTTTCTTCAAAATACTGAAAAAGAGAAAAACCAAAGATACTTAAAAATCCATTTATGGTGTTAAGCCATAATTTTCTATATCTAAATCTTTCTATATCTCCTACAAAGCTTACAGGAATTGTCTGAAATCTTCCTTCAAAGTTTTTTTCAAGTCTTTTATCGAGTATCAAACCACCTTTAGAGCCAAGAATCACCTTATCATCTTTTTTAAATGCATTGTACATTATTATTCCATAATATGTATCAAGTCCATTAAAATAATCTTCATAACCCATACCATTCATCAAACATATTACTACTGGTTTTTGTTTTCTTAAATCTGAAAAAATATAATCCATGTCTTTAAGGTAGTTGCTTTTTGTTGTTATAAAAACATAGTCGATTGGTTGGTTTTTATAGACCTGGACTGGATTCGAAGATAACTTTATTTCTTTTTTTAAATTTTCTATTACATCCACATTTATATGAAAAAAAACATCTTCTATTTTTTTTGATTTTAACCCAAATATATTATCAGTTTTATTAAGTTTTAATGAACAGGATAATATAGTTCCAACAGAACCCAAACCTAAAATAAAATAATTCATATTAATACCTTTTATTGGGATTTTTTTACTGTATTACATATAAAATATCCTGTATTATTTGCAATTTTTATTTACAATAATTGAATAAATTAGGTTTTTCGTTTTGAAATTATGATAGGATTTAGTTTTTTCTTATTAAATAATTTAGCTCAGCATCCTGAACATTTTCCCAACCAGAAATCTTTTTAATACTTTTATTTAAAAAAGAAAAATAATATAATTCAGAAAATATCCCTTTTGAATATGTTTTCTTAACAAGAAAAGCAAAACCAGTCTTAGTATTTAAAGCTTTTATAAAACCTGAAATATTGTCTGAATAAATTGTTTCAAATTTTTGAAGTTGCATATTAAAAATTAATATTAGGGCAGATTTACCCGAAAAATATGAATTTTCTATAAGGAAAAATATATTGTTTTCATATAAATTAATTAACTTTAATTTTTCAGGATTTAAAAATTCATTAATATTATTTTCCAGTTTAATAGTTGCAGATAAACTTAAAACTTTTCTTTCTGAAATATATTCAAAAAGATATAAAAGATTATTTTCATCTTTAACAAGCAAAAATCTATCTGAGAAGAATAGATTTTTATTAAGTTTTAAATAGCTCAAAATAAATTTATCATTTATTTTTTTTTCAATATTACTTGCTTCAAGTGAAATAGCTATTCCTTCAAAGTTTTTGTCATATAAAATGCCATCAATTAACAAAAGACAATTTTTCTCATCGTTATTATCTTTAATTATGCTTATGTCTCTTATTTTAGTAATGCTATAATCTTTTAAGTTATAACTAAAATATGTGTCTTTTTCTTTAGTAATAAAACCATTATTTCCAATAAATATTATTTCCTGTGCATCTTTGAAAATATTTTTAATCTGTGGTTTATAAGAAGATGAATGATAAGGATCACCAGATAATGCTACAATATCACAATTATATCTATTCTCATATCTATAAATTACATAAACATATTTTTTATCAGGAGTAAATCCAGTTTCAACAATATTTGGATATGAAGTAAGGGGATAAGTATAAAATTCTTTTACACCCGAAATATATAGAAATTGCTGTGGTGCAAGATAATCAAATCCTACTATTATGTTTTTATGCTCATTATCAAGAGATAAAAGAGATAATTTACCTGAGATAGAATAAAGTATCTTGTACCCTAATTTATTCTGGAAATCTTTATACCAGACAAAATCATTTCCTTGATACAAAGCTCCGTAAGCAAATGCGGTGCCATATGAGTTTACAAATGGTTTTGTTGTAATAAATTCACTTTCTGGAGAAAAACCATAAGATTTGTCATTTTGACTATCGTAGCCATATATAAAATATCTTTGTTTAACCTGTTCATAATATCTATAATAGATAATAAAATGATTTAAGTTTAAATTATCATATAAAATATAAAAATTGCTCACAATTTCATAAAAGAAGTTGAAGTTTTCTGTCGATAAAAAAATTAAGAGAAAAAATAATAAGGATAGAACAATAATTTTCCGTTTATTTTTATTCATATTCTTCTCAAAGTTTATATTTATTCAAATTGATTTTATTATATAAACTATTATAATCAAGTGGTAAGTAAGGGTAATATAAAAAATGAAGAAAATAATAAAGGATGCTATTTTAACATTAAAATATTTATTAATCAGTTTTATAATAAGTTTCATATTGACATTGGTAGCTTTTGTTGCCTTATCTGCCAATGAAATTCAGCGATTTCATTACCTTTACTCAAATTTCATAGTTTTTTACTATATAATAATTAAAATTAATATAGTAATATATGCTCTTCTTCCAATCTCTTTGATGATTACAGCTTTCATCGCTTTTTCCTACACTTCTTCAAGAGATAGTTCTAGTATTGGAGCTGGTTTAGGGTTATTAATTTTTTGTCTTATAATATTTGGATCCATCTATATAACATTATTTCAAGATTCAAATAGGGTTAATTTGATTTCAAAACTATATCAACCTAAATTAAGAGAATCAATTCCGTTTATCTATAACAATGGTATTATTACTTATCCATCTTATCAGTTCTATTTTCAAAATAAAAAAGCCTTTTATTTTGAAGATAACAACTTTATAATTAGTGATATTAAAATAGACTTAAAAAAGAATATCTTAACTGTCCAAAAAATGGAAAAAGGAATAGGAAAGGATTTTAAGTATTTATATGAAGTTGGAAGTATTCAATCTCTCTCATTTTTAAATCCTGCTTTGAAGATTATAATAAGCAATTTTGATGAGATGTTATATTTTCTAACTAAAAATAAAGGTATCTTTTTTTTGGCTTATCTTCTTGCTTTCTTCTTTGTTATTTGCTGGATTCCATATTTAGCACACAATGAAAACTGGCCTTTCCCTTATTACTTTTTTTCTTTGTTAGCGATAATTTTAACCGCAGTTCTATTTCTTGCTACTTTCAAATTTTCATTGGTTTATTTAAAAGATTTAAAAATTCAAAAAGTATATATTTATCTTTTTCCAGTATTTGTTTTTTCTTTTATTTTTATTATTGAAGCCTTACTTATTTATATTAAATATTCTAGAAAATTATTTCATTCTAAAATTCAACAGACAAAAAAGATCCAATTAAATAGAAAAGGGAAAATGTAATATAAGGAATAATATGGCTCAAAGTAAAGGTTCTTCTTTTATATTAAATAAACTTATAACCATTTGTCTAGGTATAGTATTAATTGTATTTATTATATTTGTCGTCTATCAATCTTTTAACTATGATATAGAAAGTGTTTTAAAAAAATCCAAAGGTCAATATATTACCTTTTTCTCACTTGTAAAAACAATCGATTTTTTACCTTATATAATATTTATTTCATTAATATTTACATTCTGCTGGATTTTTAGTATTGGCATGAGAAAGGGTAAAAATGACTTAAATGAGAGTGATTATGTCATAGCTTTCTTTATATTTTTACTTTTGAGTTTCCTTTTTATTTCAATTTTAAATGAAGCATTGAAACCCTTTTTAAACTTAAAAGTCTCTGAGATTTTGATAACAACAAAACTAAGTTATCAATACCTAAAAAAAGCAAAAGAATATGAACTTGCAGAAAACTATACTCTTGCACTTGAATATTACAAAAAATACCTTACTTTTGAACCTAAAAATATTGATATTATTGATTTAGTAGCTGAACTAGAGAGAAAAAAATATAAAGACATACCAAAGCCAACACGACCTGCTGCTCCACCTCCTCCACCTACTAATGCAGCAAGCCTTTATAATCTCGCCATGTATCATACTAAAATGAAAGAATATGTTCTTGCAATCTATTATCTTAAAAGGTATCTAGTACTAAATCCAACAGATTCAAATGCAAGAGCCTTATATGATAAAGTCAAAGGAATATATGAAAATGAAGTCTTAACAAAAAAGGAAGATGCCCTTTACATAATGCAACAGAAAAGGTTGGGGATGTTGTATATACAACAAAATAAATATGTTGAGGCATATAATCTTTTTGTTGCCCTTTCAAAAAGATACCCTGAAAACAAATCGATCAAGCCTTATCTTGAAGAAGCTACAAACCTATATAGAAAAGTCGATTTTTTCGTTTCAGATGCACTTGAAAAAAAAGATTATCCTGGTTTAAATTCAACACTTTTAAGACTTAAAGATGCAAAAAGAGAAGATGTTTCGTATCTTATATATATAGATAAAGTTGTTTATTACTTCGATGATATCTATTTTTTTGATATATATCTTTATAATCTCAATTCTGGAAAAGTTCAGTCTTATAAATATGGGAAAAAAATTCAATCTTATTTTGTATTTAAAAGCTCGGATAACGAGCATGAAATAACGTATTTTGATTTAAAAATCTCATATTTTAAAAATTTTATACTTTTAAGATCATTTAACCTTTTCCCATTATATACTGTCTTTGATTTAAAAAAATTTATCGTAAGTCTTGGATATCTTCCTGAGCTTTTCATTGATTACTTAAAACAAAAAATTTTGTTCTATCTTTCATTTCTTTTCAATCTTATGATTGTTTTTAAAATTTCAATGATTGGTATGAAAAAAAATGATTCATCTATAAATATCTTTCAAATTATCTTTTTCATCCTTGGAGCAATATTATTGTCTATTTCCTGTTATCAGTTTTTAATAATGCTTCATAATGGTCTTTATATACTTTTTACCTTTTCTTTATCTCCATTACTTACGTTCTTAATTTTATTTATCATAGATCTTGCTATCTGGATAATAATGTATTTTGCATAAACTATTTTTTAACTATATTTTTATCAAATTTAAATCAAACTTCTATTGAAAAACTAATATCAATTTATTATCTTTTTATTGGAGGTTTTAATGAATATATATGCAAAAAATTCTAATTTAATTCAATTTGAAAATGTAACTATGGATGGGGCAAAAGATACAGAATTCAAAGTAGTCGTTGGAAAAGAGCAGGGAGCGACTAATTTTATAATGAGGATTTTTAAGATTCAACCAGGTGGCCATTCTCCTTTACATAGTCATGAATGGGAACATGAAAATTATATTTTAAAAGGAAAAGGCGAAATAAGAAATTCAAAAGGGGAAAGTATTTCTATAAAAGAAGGAGATGTTGCATTTATTCCGCCATTTGAAGAACACCAATATTATAATAGCGGAAATGAGGTTTTAGAATTTATCTGCCTTATTCCTGTTGTGAATCGTTAGATTTATTTCTTCTATCTATATCTATACAATTTATTATATTTCCTTCAACTTCTATTCTGTTTTGTTTTTTAAGTTCAGCTATGCAATTTTCTGCAATATTTTTAGGTATTCCTTTAGTATTTTCAGCATAATCTAAAAATTTAGTTTTATCAATTTTTCCTTTAATCTTAATATTTTTTGAAAGAAGTTCAAGATTATAAAAAGAGTTAAGAGCAGATATTACTTTTTCTTCTCTATCTTTTTGATATATTGAAAGAACAATATCATTTGTTTTTCTTAGCCTGGCTGATAAAAGTCTTATAATTTTTTTAGTAAAATCCTGGTTTGCAAGTATAACTGATTCGAAGGCAGATGAATTTACAGCAAGGACAATTGTATCCTTAATAGCAACTGCATTTGCAGAACGAGGAAATTTATCTATGACAGCAAGTTCCCCAAAAATATCTCCATCTTTTAATATAGTAAGAGTCCTCTTTTTCTCATCAACAATTCTGAATATTTCGACTTCACCTTTAATTATTATAAATAGTTCTCTTCCAAAATCACCTTCGCTAAAAATTTCTTTTCCTGCTTTATAGATCCTTGAAAACTTCTTGACAAGTTCGGTGTTAAACATCTTGATTCCTTTTATAAAAAATCATATGAAGTTTTTTGTAGTTTCTACTTAATTAAATTTAAGATATTATTTAATTTTTTCAATACCCTAGTAAATTTGTAAAATTAAATATAAAAAGTTTAATTGAAAATTTTGAAAAATGTAGCAAAACAAATATATGGAAAACACATTTAATACAATTTTTAAAACAATAATAACTTTCCCTTATACTCCTTATATTTCTGCCCTCATTCTAATAATAGTTTTTATTCTTTTACTACCATTTATAAATCTTATTACAACAATAAGTAAAGTGACTAAATTATTTTACTTAAAAAATTATTCTGAAGTAATCAGAAAAATCGAAAGATATTTTAAATTTCATAGATATGAAAAGACACTATTATCATTTTTATATGATAGTTACTTAAAACTCAACAATAAACAAAAAGCATTACACTATATGCAGATAGCCACTGAAAAAGGATTCATCAAAGATAAATATCTAAAAATGTTTCATAATACTAAAATGGCTCAAATATTATATGACTTAAATCAAACAACAGAAAGCTTTAATAAACTATATGAAGTTAATAAAGAAGGGGAATACGAAGCATCCTGGTGCCATCTTGCAGGTAAAATTTTTCTTTCGCAGAAACAATATGAAAATGCAATTTATTATCTTGAAAGAGCATTATTTATTTCTAAAAAATCAACCCAAATCTATTTTGATTATACCCTTGCTTTATCTTTTAAACTAAAAGAAAAAAGTCTTTCAAACTCTATGGAATTATTTATTAAAAATGCTAAAAAAGAGGCTATTTTTATCATTGGTTATATATATTTATTTAAAAAGGACTTTGCAAATGCTAAGTTATGGCTTTCAAAAGCAAGTTTCCCCGATAATGAGATTTTTGAATGCTATAAAAAATTACTAATATTATTTTGTGCTATGAATCTACTTAAATATTCAGCTAACTTTATTAACGATGCTAATAATGATATTAATGTCGATAAAATAGAGAATAAAAATATAGATTCTCTAATACGAGATTTAGCAAAAGCTGATTTATCAAAAATAAATGTAGAGAAAACAGAATTTTTAATATCAATAAACAATGCATTAAAATCTGATTATCTTGAATCATCGAAGGCAATTTTACTGGAAAATTCATTATTTATTCTAAAACTACTGGAAGATAACCAGAACTTAAAGCATTTTCTAGTTACTGGAAAAGCAAATTTCCCTATTTTTGAAAGCATCGAGGAATCAGAAATTTTTTCAAATAATAAAATTGATAATTATATTAAAAGAATTTTGCATGGACAGATTTTATTAGATATTTTTGATTACTCTATAAAGAAAACATTGATACCACCTGCTCAGTTTATTAAAAGCGAATTTGAACAACTAAAACCAACCGCTTCTCAAAGTGAACAATTAAGAAAATTAATTTTATCTCAATATTCAAGGTTGACAGATAGAGGTTTTGTCAAGGTTAATTTACGAGTTGTCAGACTTTTCGAGTATATACCCACTAAAATTAGGTCAAAATTTTTGCATGACAAAGGGATATCATCACTTAGAATTTTAGCTACGGCAATCGAATATCCTCATGAAATTGCGTTATTCATATTTAGAAGAACTAATTATTATGATATATCATACAAACTTTTTGAAAACATTTCTAAAGATATGGAAGAGCAGGATATTAAAACCTGTTATTTCTTCTTTAATTTTCCGTTAGATCCTGATGCCCAAAAATATATAATGGATTTTTCAAATATCACTGTTTATGATCAGTCCCATCTTGCACTATTCTTGGAAGAAAGTATGAATGAAGAAGAAAAAAGAAAAAGATAGGAAATTCTTATGATATCGATAAGATATATGAAAATTTGATTTTTTAAGAATTTTATTAAGTACAATTAATAGAAAAAGGAAAATAAATGCAAAATATAAAAAAGAGTAAATATTTAATTATCTTAATCATCATTTTTTCGACATTCATTAGCTTTCAGTTGACAAATGCTGTTGCTTATTACGAAAATGGTCTGAAATATGAACAACAAAAAGAATATTTAAAAGCAATAGAAAATTTCATGAAATCTATTGAACTAAATCCTAATTATTTTGATGCTTATTATCATCTTGCGAACTGTTACTTTATACTAGAAAAATACGAAGAAGCCAAAGATATTATTCAAAAAGGATTAAAACTTGAATCTGATGATAATCCAAGTCAATTACTTCATGCAAAGATACTTATTAAACTTGGAGACCTTACCAATGCCGAAAATATTTGTGACAATATAATTTATAAAAATCCTACTTTTTTAGATGCTTATTTTTTAAAAGCAGAGATAAAGATCTATCAAGCTAAAATAAATGATGCATTTGACATATATTCAAAATTATTAAGAAGATATCCCGATGATTGGAAAGTAAATCTTTATCTTTATAAATTTTATCAAAATATTGGGAAAGATAAAGAATCTTTGAATTATCTTAGAAAAGCCCTTGAACTTGCTCCATATGAACCACTTGTTTTTGAGGAATTATCCTATTATTACTTCAACAAGAATGATATTGAGCAAACTACGGAGTTCTTGAATCGACTTTTTGAACTTGAACCTAAAAATAGTCAGGGATTATTTATCAAAACCTATATATTAATTAAACAGAATAGATTAAATGAAGCTAAAGAAATTCTTTTAAATCTTTATGAAACTTATCCTTCAAGACTAAATGTACTCTGGTTAAATTCATTTATTTGTGAAAAACTAAATGATTACCCTTCTGCAATTAAATATTTAAAAACAGCTCTTGATCTTTTCCCTTATGATGAGGTTGTAAGATTCAGTTTAGAAGAAGATGTAATTAAAGCTAATATGATGGATTTTTATGAATTAAAAACAAATCTTGCGGAATACAACTTTAAATGGGCGAATTTTTTCTTTTCTAATGGATTTTCCTTAAAAGGAGAAATATTACTGAGGAGAGCCATAAGATTAATGCCAATGAATACCAATTATAGATTCATGCTAAGCGAAATGTTTAGATCTAAAAAAGCATATTTTAAACAATTAGAGCAATATAATATACTAAAAGATTTAGGATATAAAGGTATTGATACAAAGATTGAAGTTTTAACCTATTCTTTAAGAAATAGTCTTGAAAATAGATATAAGATAAAACCTTATACTAATACCGATAGTTTTATTACTCTTGGAATATTTGCTATGCCTTCGGATTTCAGAGAAAATCATTATAATATTAATTCTATTTTTTCTCAAATGCTTTATGATAAACTAGCCTCAATTTATGGCATAAATCTTTATCTTCACGATAAAAACATCAGTTCACTTGAAGAAATATCTTCTATTTCTAAATCTAAAAATATAGATTATGCTATTATAATAGAAAAAGCTGAACCAATTCCAAAAGATGGTTATAGAATCTATACAAAAACAATAAATCCAGATAATTTGTATACGCTCGATAGTAAGATTTTTTATGCCAGCATGGATTTCCCAATCCTTGAAATATCTTCAAATTCCAAAGAATATATTAACTCAATAATTCCTTTAAGAGGTAAAGTTTTAGATGCTGTTGGTAGTTCTGTTTTAATAAATCTTGGTTATATAAATGGAATAAATAAAGATACTGAGTTTATAATTATAAATAAAAACCAATTAAAAAAGATCTTCAACAACTTTGGTTTTGATTTAAATATTGGAGCTATGGCTACTGGAAAGGTAAAGGAGCTTTCTGAAACAGTGACTCTACTTGAAATTACGAAGAAAGATATCTATTCTAAGGTAAACATTGGTGATTATGTTTTTATTTTAATAAAGAAAAAATAAAAGCAAAATTTAAAGTTGTCCTTTAATAAAATAAAATTCTTCTATTAAATAAAATTACTATAATGATAAATAATTGACAAGTTGTCCAGGAGATTTTCGAATATGTATAAATATAAAGTTAAAAAAGAAGATTTTGTTAAAGCTCACCTATACTTTATTTCAAAATCAAAAAAAATAAATATAGCCTTCTACTCCACCTTTGCAAATGCAATAATTATTATAAGTTTAATGGGCATCATTTATACTAATGTTAATATAATAAAAAAACAATTTTGGCAAATAGTACTAATTATTTTATCTTATGTATTGTTATTTTTTTGCTATGAATTTACTCAAAAGAGATGGTACAGATTATTTTATAAAGAAATTATAAATGAAAAATTTGGAAAAGATGAATTATATGAGGTATCTATAGATTTTGATGATTATTACTTTTATTGGATAGACAATACAGGAGAAAGGAAAATAATATTTAGTGCAATAGAAAAATTGGTAAAAACAAGATATTGTATATTTATCATTCTTAAAAATAAAGAAGTACTTCCCTTTCTTTTTGATTTTGAAGGATTTGACGATTTTATTAACAAGCTAAACCCTAAATTAAAAGATAAAGGAATAGAATTTATAGATGATTTGAACTGGAAAACAAATAAAATATGAATAAATTATTCGAAAAGATAAAAAATAAGGCCCAAAAATTAAAAAAAGAAATTAAAACTTTATATTTTGCTTATAAAAACCCAAAAACACCGATTCTTCCAAAATTAATTATTATTTTTACCATCGGATATGCGATGAGTCCAATCGATTTAATACCCGACTTCATTCCTGTTATTGGTTATCTTGATGATTTAATAATATTACCTGCTTTGATTGCATTATCAATAAAACTAATACCAAAAGATATAATAGAAAATTCAAGAAAAGAAGCTGAAGAAAAATCAATAAAACTTAAAGATAACTGGTTTTTTGGAGTTTTGTTTATTTTAATATGGTCAGTTATACTGTTTTATATTGCAAAGATTGTTATTAAATTAATTAAAAATAAAAATTAGTTATGTAAAATTCTGGTATCATTGTCATAATCTTTGCATTATTTCTCTTCAAATATTGCTCAATATTTATTAAACCCAGTATATTTTTTTCTATAATAGTATCTTCTTTAGAGGAAAGAAATCTACTTAAAAGTGAGATTTTTTTTCTGGGATAAAACTCAACACAAAAATTTTTAGTTCTATGTTTTTCTTTTAAGTAATCAATAGCAGAATGAATATCTCCTATTTCATCTGCAATTCCTATAGCAACAGCATCCTGTCCCGACCATACTCTTCCCTGAGCAATTTCATCTATTTCTTCTACTTTCTTATTTCTATTTTTTGAAACACTGGTTATAAAAATCTGATAAATTCTTTCTATTTCATTATCTAAAACTTTTAACTCTTCCTTTGTTTTACTTCTTGTTGTAGTATATATGTCGGCAATTTCATTTGTTTTCAAAATAGAATGAGTAAGACCAATTTTCTTGTAAAATTCCTTCATATTGAAAAATGCCGATATTACACCAATGGAACCAGTTAAAGTTGTTTTTTGAGTAAAAATCTTTTCAGCAGGGAATGAGATATAATAACCACCAGAACCTGCAACACCAGATTGGACTACAATGAGATCTTTTTCTTTCTTAAGTTCAAGTAATTCATTTGCTATAGCATCTGATGCAGTTGCTGAACCACCAGGGGAATTTACTTTAAAAATGACACTTTTTATTTTTTTATTTTTCCTGATTTTTTCAATTTGCTTGATAATATATCTATCTCCTACTTCCTCTCCCAAAGGGGATGTGCCATCGTTTTCCCCATCTTTTATACCACCATCAAAGCAAAGAACTGCTATTTTTTGCCCTCTACCAAATCTCATTTTCATATGCTTAAATGATATTTTATGAAGTTTTTCTTTTTTTTCTAATCTGTTTATATAACTTTGAAGATTTGCTAATTCTGTAACTATACCTAGATTTTTAGCTTCATCTGCTGACAAAAATTTACCTTCTATCTTTTCATTAAAATAATCCAAAGAAAAATTGAAAGATGAACAAATAGTTTTTTTTGTTGTTTCATCAAATACAGCAAGTATTTTTTCATAGGTAATTTTTTGAGCTTCATCTATTTTATCTAATCTGAAAATATCCATTGCGCCTTTGAATTTACCTCTTCGTAAAACATCTACTTCAATATTTAATTTATCTAAAAGGTTTTTGGCAAACAAAAACTGACGCTTAAATCCAAGAAAAGCTAAAGTTCCGCACTCAGGCATCAACCTCTGACTACATGCACTTGAAAGATATAGAGCCTTTTCATCATAAGCGGATGCATAAAATATAGTTTTTTTACCATAAACAGTTAGCCTTTTTAAAAGGTTATATATTTGCTCAAGTTGTCCCATCATGCAGGAAAAATCAGAATCATACTCTATAAAAACATATTTTATTAATTTGTTTTTTAAAATATTTTCACAAATAATAATTAGATCTACAAGATTAAATTTTTTACTTCCAATAAGTGGAAATGATGGGAAAATAGCATCTGTATCGTAACATTTACCATGTAATAAAATCCTTGCATAAAACATAGTTTTTCCTTTTTTAAAAAATTTCCTGATTAAATTATAGGTACTAGGATAGATTTGTCAAATTGATTGTTTACTTAATGATTGATAAAGCTCTATTTTGATTCAAAAATTAGTTTATTTATTTCCTTATTTAAATTTACAAAAAATATTTTTGTATTAGTATTATCAATATTTTTTTACATTAATCCAATATTTTTCATTTCTTTAATTAAGGCATCATAATCTTTAACTCCACCCTGTGCAAAATCCTCTTTTCCGCCCGCAGAACCACCAGCTTTTTTAGCAATATTTTGCAAAAACTCTTTTGCCTTAATTTTAGTCGAAATATTTTTTGAAACTGAGCAAATCAAGGTTATGGACTCTTTTTGTTTATTAATTATAAGAATTACTCCCTCTTTTTCAGCTTTAAATTTATCTGCGTATTTTTTAATATTATCAATCTGCTCATTTTCAAGAATTATATGATAATATGCAACAGAATCAATAATTTTTGGTTCACCTAAAATATTACTAAAATTTAACTGTACAAGTTTTGTCATTATCTTTTCATTTTCTTTTTTCTCAATATCAAGCTCATTTTTAACTTTTGCTACTGTATCAATGATTTTACTGTTATCTTTAATCTGTAAAATTTCTGAAATCTGCTTTGTAATTTTCCTGAAATTCCCATATTGTTCAATGACTTTTTTACCTGTAATAGCTTCTATTCTTCTAGTACCAGCTGCTATTGAAGTCTCTGAAATTATTGCAAAAGAACCTATAAAACCAGTGTATGGGCTATGTGTCCCCCCACATAGTTCGATAGAAAATCCAGGTATTTCTATGACTCTAACCTTATCTCCATATTTTTCTGTAAAAAGAGCCTTGGCATTCATCTTTTTGGCTTGATCAAGAGTCAAATCTTCATGGACTTTTACAGGTAAATTTTGAAATATTTTCTCATTTACAATATTTTCAATTTTCTCCAATTGTTCCAAAATCAAACTTTCATGGTGAGGAAAATCGAATCTAAGATAATCAGGACAAACAAAAGAACCAGATTGCTGAACATGAGGACCAAGAACTTCAATTAAAGCCTGATGTAGTAAATGTGTAGCAGTGTGGTTTCTCATTGTAGAAAATCTTGCTTGAGTATCTACCCTTAAAATAAACTTTAAATTATTGAATTGCTCTTTATTTAAAACAACATCCTTTCCTTCCTCTATTAAACATTGATGTAAGTTTCCCTTGCTTGTCTTATAAACATTTTCAACTTTCAATACAACCTCTGAATTTGCTATCAAATATTCCTGTTTTAAGTTTTTATAATCTTGTTCAATATTTTTAAACCCATATATGTAACCACTATCTGCAATCTGACCGCCGCTTTCAGCATAAAAAGGTGTTTTTTCGAAAAATATTAAAATTTTATCATTATCTATAAAGTATGAGATAATATTGGACTGAACTGTCAAATCTTTCTGATCAAAAACATAACCACAAAATAAAGAATATTTCTTTTGAACAATTTCCCAACCTTCTGTTTCTATAAGTGAAAAATCGAACTGAGTCTTTACTATCCTAGATCTTTCTCTTTGCTTTTCCATCAATGCTTCAAAACCTTTTTCATCTGCTAAAATACCATTTTCTTCGCACATTACCCTTGTTAAATCGAGTGGGAAACCATAAGTATCATGTAAGGTAAAAATTGTTTTTGCATCTAAAATATTTTTACCTTCATCTTTTAATTTTTTAAGTTGCTCATTAAATAAATCAAGTCCTTTATCTAAAGTTCTATTAAATTTTTCTTCTTCAGCCTTTATTATGTCCATTACTAAACTTTCTTTTTCTGCTATTTCTTTGTAATATCCACCCATTTTTTCGGTTACTGCTGGAACTAAAAGATAAAGAAAAGGCTTATTAAGTCCTAAATGTCTTGATTGTCTTGCTGCTCTTCTTAAAATTCTCCTGACGACGAAGCCTCTTCCTTCATTTGATGGAAAAGCTCCATCAGATATTGCGAAAGTAAGCATCCTTATATGGTCACAGATTATTTGAAATTGAATCTTCTTTTCTTCAAATGAAAAACCTGTTATCTGAGTTAACTTTTTAATTATTGGTTCAAATAGATCTGTCTCATAATTTGAAGTAACATTCTGGACAATTGCTAAAATTCTTTCTAAACCCATTCCTGTATCAACTGATTTAAAAGGAAGCGGACTAAGTTTTCCAGAAGAATCCCTGTTATATTGCATAAATACATGATTCCATACTTCTAAAAACCTATCGCATCCACATGTTATTGAACAATCAGGTTTACCACAACCTACACCTGCTCCCTGATCATAGTATATTTCGCTGCAAGGTCCACATGGACCTGTTTCTCCCATTGACCAGAAGTTTTCTTCATCACCTTTTTCAATATCTCCAAGTCTATATATTTTTTCCCTGGGAACTCCAATCTCGTTTACCCAGATATCATAACTTTCGTCATCATCTTTATATACAGAGACATACAATTTTTCAGGATTTAAATTTAAGATATTTACCAGAAAATCCCATCCCCATTTTAATGATTCTCTCTTATAATAATCTCCAAAAGACCAATTCCCAAGCATCTCAAAAAATGTGTGATGTCTCCCATCTCGACCTACTTCTTCTAAATCATTATGTTTACCCGAAACACGGATACACTTTTGAGCACTTGCTGCTCTTTTTAACTCACTTTTTATCTCCCCTAAAAAGATTTTTTTAAACTGATTCATTCCTGCATTTGTAAAAAGAAGAGTTGGATCATCATAAGGAACAACAGGGGAAGATTCAAATATTTGATGAGATTTATCTTTGAAATAATCAAGAAACATTTTTCTAAGTTCATTGGAAGATATCATATACTATACTCCTGAAATAAATAATTATTATATTATTTTATTATTATATTAAATATTTTAATGCAAAAAGGTAAAATATAGGTTTTTATTATGATATGTACTTATTATATGCTTCAACAAATACAGAATAAGGGAAACCCCTTGATCTGCAAAACATTAAAGCTCTATCTTTGTTTTTAAATTTTTTTTTAATAAGAAGATTATAACATATTTCTATCTCATCTTCTTCAGAATAAAATTTACTTATCTTTTCTTTTATAATCTCTTCTTTCTCTTTTCCCATCTGATAAATAAGTTTCTGAGTAATAAAAAATCTTGAAAAAAGATGATTTTCTTTGTAATAATAGATGGAATTTTCTATTAATCTATCATCATTTATAATTCTTTTTCCTTTTAATAGATTCAAACCATATTCAATTTCAGAATCATTGAAGCTCTTTTGTTTAAGATATTCTTTAATCTGTTTTTCACTAAATGATTTATATTTTAGTTTTTTTAATATAGCCGAAACAACTAATTTTTTTCTGTAATTATCATAAAGCTCATTAAATTTCTCTTCATCAAATTCACCAACAACAATATTTTCTTTTTTAATAATTTTATCAGATATTCTAAATGTTCTCTGGTACTCATCCATTATGGCAGAATAGCCTCTTTTATCTGGTATAATAGATATTATTTTCATGAGCTAAACTTATAGTCAATTATTTTTTTGTAAACTTAAAATAATTTTTAGTAAATCTCCTAAAAAAAATGGTTTTTGAATTGAACTATTAAACCCATATTTTTCGGGTTCAACTAAAATTGGGTCTTCAGAATAACCTGAGCATACTATTGAAAGAATATCTTTGTCTTCTTTTCTTATTTTTTCCATTAACTCCTTTCCACCCATACCAGTTTGAACTGTCAGATCAAGTATAAGAAGATCATATCTATCTTTTTTATCGATACTTTTATAATATAGTTCTAGAGCCATCTCACCGGTTGTTGACTCATCGACAACAAATCCATTTTTTATAAGATATTTAGAAGTAGATTTTAATATAGCAAGTTCATCATCCATAATTAAAATTTTTTTAATTTTTTTATTATCAGTATTAGTTTTATTAATTATATCATCTTTGTCCTGTTTCATAAAATTCTCTTTATATAATGAAGCTTCTTTGGTTTTGTCTCTTTTCATTGCAGGTAAATATATAGTAAACTCAGTTCCTACTTTTGGTTTAGAATCTACTTCAATATGCCCATTATGTTGTTTAATTATAGAATACGAGACAGCCAAACCAAGTCCTTTTCCATCTTTTTTTGTAGTAAAGAAAGGATCAAATATGTTTTTTAATAGCTCAGGTTCTATACCAATTCCTTCATCTCTAATTTTAATGCAAACATACTCTTTTGATGTTAAATTCATAATTTTATTTTCCAGATTATCCACATTTTTTGCATCTATATATATTTTACCTCCATTTTCCATTGCCTGTCTTGCATTAATTATAAGATTTTCTATTACCTGAGATATCATATTCTTATCACAAATAATGTTATTGAGGTCTTTTTCTATATTAAAGATTGCTTCTATATTGGAACCTGCTAATGCAAATTTGGTCATAGGAAAGATAATATCATTTAAATCTTCTTCTTTTAATATAGGTTTTCCTCCTTTGGAAAAGGTTATTAGTTGATTTGATAGCGATTTTGCTCTTTCAAGAGTATTAAGTGCCATTAATAAATTTTCTTTTATGGATGTTGAATCATAATCATTTAATGCAAGATCAATAAAACCATAAATTCCACTAAGTAAATTATTAAAATCATGTGCAATACCAGAAGATAACATAGATAAAGAATCGAGTTTTGCTGCATTTTGAGTCTGAGTAAGTAATTTCAACTTTTCAGTTATATCTCTAAATACAAGCACAGCACCTAAAATTTCTTCATTTTCCTTAAGAATTGGAGAAATACTATCTTCTATTATATATTTTTTACCATTTTTAGCTATTAATAAAGGGTTACCTCCAATTTTACATATTTTTTTAGTTTCAAAGACTTTTTGAACTGGATCAAGTATGGGTTGTTCATTTAATTCATCGATAACATTAAATACATACTCAAGTTTTTTCCCTAAAGCATCACTTTCACTAAAACCAGTTAATTCCTGAGCCACCTTATTTATAAGCACTATATTTTTTAAGCTATCAATCGCAATTACACCATCTCCTATGCTCTGAATTAATACATTTAATCTTTCTTTCTCTTCAATTAATTGCCTTTCTTTTTCTTTTAATTTAGTTATATCTTCATATGTTCCGAGAATTCCAATGACCTCGCCATTTTCATCAAAAATTGGCACTTTATGCTTTCTAGTCCATATTTTATTTCCACCAGGGACTGGTGCTATCTGTTGTAAATTTAAAAGTGGTTTTTTAGTTTCAATAATGTACTTATCTTCTTCACGATAAATCAGGGCATCTTCATCCGTATTTATATCAAAATCAGTCTTATTTTTTATTAAATCTTTTGATTCTAAACCTAAATCTCTGGCAAATAAATTATTACAACCCAAATAAATCATGTTTTTATCTTTCCAGAATACTCTTGATGGTATTGTGTTTAATATTAATTCAAGAAATTTATTATTTTCAATTAATTTAATTTCAATATTTTTTAATCTTGTTATATCTGCATGTATTCCAAACATAAGAAGAGGTTTACCCTTTTCATCTCTAGTTATTACTTTACCCTTGTCAAGAATCCATATCCACTGATCATTTTTATGCCTCATCCTTATTTCACATTCATAAAACTTTGTCTCTCCATTAAAATGCTTATCTAATTCAATGTATGTTTTCTTTATATCATCTGGATCTGTTAAATTTTCCCAGGTTTTCAATGAAATTGGTTGAAGTTCGTCAAGAGTATAACCCAATAAATTAGCCCATGTTTCATTGTATATTGTCTCATTAGTCTTTACATTCCAAATCCATGTTCCAACATTTGCAGAATCAATCAGGTTTTGCAATTTTTCATGCGATTCTTCAATTTCCTTTTCTGCTTTCATTAGTTCTGAAATATCATTAAAAGAGAACAATATTGAGCTTTTAGAATTTACAATTACTTTTACAAAGGTACCTAAGACCCATTTATTTTCACCATTTTTATCTTTAATCATAAAAGTAAAACTTTTGGTTTTTTTATTTGAGATTTCTCCCAATATCTTATTTATCTCTTCCTTATAATCATCTGATATAATACTATTAATATCCATTTTCATCAATTCATGAAGCTCGAAACCAGTAATTTTCATAAAAGATGGATTTGCATATATACAGTGATTTTTCTGAAACAATGCTATAGATATAAGACTTGATTCTGTTAGATTTTGAAATAATTGTTGACTTTCTATAAGTTCCAATTCGATTTTTTTTCTTTCGTTTATATCAATATGAACTCCATACATTAAAAGAGGCTTACCGTCTTCACCCCAGCTAACTACTTTGCCTTTATCTTCAATCCATTTATAAGAACCATCTTTTTGCCTCATTCTGACTTCACAATGATACATTGGTATTTCTTTATTAAAATGCTTATTTACTAAAATATCGCTTTTTTTAAGGTCATCGGGATGTACAAGTTTTCTCCAGGTGTTTTCGTTTACAGGTGCCAGTTCAAGAAGAGTATATCCAAGCATATTTGCCCATTGTTCATTATATTCAGTTTCCCCACTTTTTATATTCCACTTCCATGTACCAGTTTCTGTAGCTTCTATGACATAATTTAAATATTCTTTTTCCTGTTGTAATTGTTTTTCAAGTTGTTTTTTTTCTTTTATATTTCTTACATATGCTATTATATATTTTCTTATATTAAAAATTATCTGAAAAGTAATTTCAACTGGATAGGTTGAATTATCTTTTCTTTTATGGTTAGATTCAAAAACAATTCTTTCCTGATTCCCTTCAATCAAAGGTTCAAGTATTTCCGTGAACTGCGAAAGAGTAATATTTGATAACAGTTCAAAATAAGTTTTATTATGAATTTCATCTTCAGAATAACCAATATTTTCAAGAGCAGTCTTATTAACTTCTTTAATCTCCCATGTTAAGGGATTAAAAATATAAACTTCATCTAAAAAATTTTGATAAATTAAAGAGAATAAATGATCTTTAGATTTTGAATAATTTATCTCATCCATTTTTTTTTACATATTTTTCATTATCATTTTTCAAAGATGTAATATCTATAAAAGTAGTTATAAAATAATATTTTGCTGGAGAATATGCATATATTTTATAATATTTATTTAAATAATCGCTGAATTGCTCAAATTCAATTTCGCCACCATTTAAGGCTATTTCACCATATTTTTTTATCCAATCAAACTTATCTTTTTCTATACCAGGCATTACCTGTTTTACAGATTTTCCTATGATATCTTTAGCTTTTAAGCCCGTCATTCTTTCAAAAGATGCATTTACATCTAAAAATTGATAATCTATTGGATTTTCTTTTTCATCAACTATAATCTTATGAATTGCGTATGCAAGAGGAGATTTTTCAAACATATTTTTATAAATCTGAATATCCATAAATTCCCCTTTTCGATTTTTAATTCATTTTATTAAAAACTTGTTATTCAAAATATAATTCATATTAATTATTATTCAACAATTAAATTAACTAACTTTAAATTACAAAAATTATTTAAAGATATAAAAAAAGCTATCCTCGATTTAAGGATAGCCTGTAAAATAATAATATATTCATATAAAAAAAACGAATTATCTTTTAGAGAACTGAAATGATTTTCTTGCCTTCTTATGTCCATATTTTTTTCTTTCTACCATTCTTGGATCTCTTTTAAGAAATCCATTGGACTTTAATATTGATCTATATTTTTCATCTATTTTAACCAAAGCTCTAGAAATTCCATGTCTTATTGCTTCTGCTTGAGCATTAAAACCACCGCCTTTTACATTGATAAACACATCATATTTACCAGAAGTTTCAGTCAAAGAAAATGGTTGAATAACCATTTCCTGCAATTCTGGTTGAGGTATATATTTATCTAATTCTCTTTTATTAATTGTTATATTACCCTTACCATTTTTTAATATTACTCTAGCAATTGCTGTCTTTCTTGAACCTTTAGATATAATCATTTTACCCATTTAATAACTCCTTTATTCATCAAAAGCAATAGTTTTAGGATTTTGAGCTGAATGAGGATGATCAGCTTCTGGATATATTTTTAAGTTTCCTAATAATTTTCTTCCCATCCTATTATGTGGGAGCATGCCTTTTACAGCAAGAATAAGTGGTTTTTCAGGATGTTTTTCAATCATTTTATCATAGCTAGCACTCTTTATTCCGCCAGGAGCTTTTGAATGCCAGTAATATATTTTATCCTGTCGTTTATTACCAGTAACTTTTATATGTCTAGCATTAATAACTATAACATTATCTCCATTATCCCAATAAGGAGTATAATCTGCTTTATTTTTTCCCTGTAAAATAGTAGTAATAAAAGCAGCCAATCTTCCTAAAGTTTTGCCCTTAGCATCGATCAATACCCAATCTTTCTGAATTTGTGCTGGTTTTTTTAATGCAGTTTTATAAACAATCATATTAACCTCTTTGATACTTAAAACAGTCTTTAATAAAGTAGTGAATAAATACATTACATATAATTTTTGTCAAGAAGATTTGATAAATAAAAAATTTTATATATCTTAAAGATGTGAAAAAAATTAAAGTATTTCTTCTGTTTTTATTATTTATATTTGTTTTGTTTTTTTATTACAACATATTTTTACAAAAACCTATCTATGATGAAAAGGAAATTACTGACCAGTATCAATCTATTTTGAATGATTTATTAAAATTTTCTGGGTCTAATTCTTCAACTTTAAACTATTCGATAGATACTCAATTTTATATTAGGCAGTTTCTACAAAGCAGCAACATTTATTCTATTGGTAAAGAAAATGGTTTTTTAGATGAGTTTAAAGGAAATGAGATTATTTTTGATAATATTCCCCAGATTAATATAGTTAATAAAAATAATAAGATTATAAAAAATTATTTTTACAAAAAGGATTTTAATATCCAAATAGATCAAAGATCAAAACCAATTTCTAAAACAATAAAACCAAAAATTCTAGTAGATCTTGCATCTTTTAATCCCCAAAAAGAAGATTTAATTCTCATTTCAAGTGTATATTATAATGAAAAATATGATAATACTTTTAACGAAGCTGAAGTCCTGGCTTTAATTACGGATGAACCAAAAAATTTTATAGAAAAAGACTATAATATTTTCTTTAACTCATATAGCAAGCAAAACAATCAAGATGAAAAAAAACTTAAAAATAATATAACAAAAATATATGTAACGCCAGAAGTTTATTCTGAATTGGCAAGTTATACTTTCAATAATTATTTAATAAATATTAAATTCTCATGGAAAACAAAAGAATGTAATCTATATCAAAATACAGCATTTTTACCTGGAAAGCTAAAAGATGAATTATTAATTATACAAATACCAGTATCAAATAATATCTCTACAATAGCTTCTGCTCTTTCATTAATAAAATTTTTTAGTAATGATAAAAACAAATTAACTAATTCAGTCTTATTTTTCTTTTCAGATACTCTAGTTAGCAATTTCCCTGCTGAACTTAATTTCATAAATGCATTTTCAAAATTTCCTAAAAATACCCGAGTGCTTATATTAGAAAATGAACCTACAAATGAACCTATAAATGAAAATAAGAATGAAGATGATAATAAATTTGAGATTTTTTCTTTTTTAACAAAGTCAACTAAAAATAAAATAATAAATCTTTCAAATAATGTAATAAAAAGAATAAAAAAACATAAATATATTTACACAATCAATTACTTTGATACAGACCATAGACATTTTCCTTACATTTACAATAAGATACCGGCTATTTCTATTTCATCTATCAATACAAAAATAGATGTTGATAATAAAGATACCAAATATAATAAATTTACTATTGCCCTACTATATGGATTAATCTCGGAAATTCCTTATATTTTTAAATTCTATTTTGTAATAATAATCATAGTATTTTTGTTATTCTTTATATATATATTGACAAAGAGAACTAATGAAAATAATGAAAATTAATAATATGAAATTTAAAGGTGAGATACTTTTAATAATTTCAGCTTTTCTGTTCGCTGTAACATCGATTCTGGTAAAATTTATTTCTTCTGTATTTTCCGGGATGTTTATTTCCCTGATAAGATTTATAGTAGGTATAATACTTGGTTATATAGTATTGAAATCTCAAAAAATACCAATCAAAATTAATGATACAGGTTCCTGGATTTTAAGAGGTATATTTGGTGCAATAGGAATGATTACTATGTATGTTGGAATCTCTTTAACATCCAGTGGAAGAGCTACTATGCTTTCAAACACCTATCCTGTTTTTGTAGCTTTTTTTGGAGGTTTATTTTTCAAAGAAAAGGTAAAGTTTATTTCGTTTATAAGTCTTTTTTTATGCGTTTTTGGGGCAGTTTTCATATTCTGGGACAATAGTAATTATTCAAAATTGGGTGATATTATAGCTTTAATTTCTGGAATAAGTGGGGGTATGGCAATTAATTATCTTAGAAGAGGGGTAAAATTTGATAATCCTATAATAATATATCTTTCTACCTGCATTTTTGGCTTAATTCTGATTCCTTTAACCATTAAAGAGTGGAAACTGATAAATCTATCAAATATTATATTCTTACTTTTAATAGCTTTAACAGCTTTTATGGCACAGATAACTATGACATGGGGTTATAAATATGTTAGTGCTACAAAAGGTTCCATACTTTCTTATACTGGAATTCCTATGACTCTTATTCTCAGCCATTTATTTGTTAAAGAAATTTTTAAGAAAAACTTTTTTATTGGTATTATTCTTATTTCTTTAGGCTTAATCTTAACAATTTATATTGACTCCATAAAATTAAGATTTTTTACCAAGAAATAAATCACTTCTTTTCAAATATTTTTTTATATTTAAATTGAAAGGTGGGTATATTATTCCTGATTCTGTTATAAATGCTGTTACAAATTTATTAGGTGTAATATCAAATGCTGGATTATAAACATCAACACCAATTGGTGCTAGTTGTATATCCTTCATTCTAGTTACTTCTTCTGGATTTCTCATCTCTATAGGGATTTTTTCTCCCTTTTCTAATTCTTTGTCAAAAGTAGTATAAGGAGCTGCAACATAAAAAGGTATATGGTGAACCTTTGCTAGAATAGCTAAAGTATATGTTCCAATTTTATTGGCAAAATCCCCATTTAAACATATTCTATCAGCTCCTACAATTACTTTATCTATTTTTTTTTGACTCATTAAAAAACCAGCCATATTATCACATATAGTTGTTACAGATATACCTTTTTTCATAAGCTCATACGCAGTTAATCTACTTCCTTGAAGAAGTGGACGAGTTTCATCACTATATACTTTTATATTTTTACCCTGTTCAAATGCCTTATAAATTATTGAAAGTGCAGTTCCCCATGCAGAGGTGGCAAGTGAACCCGCGTTGCAATGAGTCAAAATACTATCCTTATCTTTTATTAAATTGCTTCCATGAACTCCAATAGATTCACATATCTCTTCGTCCTCTTTGTGAAGCTTTTTTGCTATAAAAAGCACATTTTCATATACTTCTTTTTTTATTGTTATAATTGGTTTTTCAAGACTAATAGACAGAATTTCGTTGATATTGTTTATAATTATTTCGATACAATTTCTTAAATTAACAGCAGTAGGTCTTGAATCCTGAATTTTCTTTATTTTTTCAAAAATAAGTTTTTTATATGTATCTATATCTGAGATATGAATATCTAATAATTCCTTACAAGCAATAACAACTCCATATGCACCTGCTATTCCTATTAGAGGAGCTCCTCTTACTTTAAGTTGCTTTATGGCTTCAATAACCTTTTCAGTAGAATCCAATTCTATTATTTCTTCTTCGACAGGCAGTTTTGTTTGATCAATTATTTTTATCTTTTCATTTTCCCAGCTAATTGTGTTAAATTTCATCTATAACTCCTCTATTTTAATTTTATAAAAAGCATATTATAATTATTTCAAGAATTATTGGATGGAGAAAATCATGAAAAAGATAATTTCATTTTTAATTCTTTCAATTTTTTTCTGTTGTGGTCTATCTTTTAATGTTAGTGAAAGTGGCTCAATAACATATTTTGGAAGAGCATCTATTAAAATTAAAACATTCGATAATTTTGTTATTTATATTGATCCTTATGCTAATGGAGATTATTCTGAAATGGCTAATCTTATTCTTGTAACTCATGGTCATTCAGATCATAACAAGATATCTTTAGTCAATAAAGACGATAAAACAATAATAATAGCTCCTAAAAATGCTATTTCAGGTAAATACACTGAAGCAAGGGAAAACCAGACTTTTCAATTTGGTTCAATAACGATAGAAACAGTTTATGCATATAATGAAAATCATCCAAAAAGTACTGGATTAGGATATATAATATCTTTCGATAAGTTCAAGTTCTATCATGCAGGTGATACCGATTATATTGATGAAATGAAAGAATTAACAAATAAAAATATCACTGTTGCAGCTTTACCATGTGATAATTATTATAATATGGGACCAAAAATGGCATCGGATGTAGCAAAAACAATAAACCCTAAATATCTTATGCCAATTCATTCCTCAGCTTCAGGCTTATTCAGTAAAGAAAATATAAAACTTCTTACTTTTCCAAATTTGTTAATATTAAAACCTGGTGAATCAATATTAATAAGCAAATTAAATTATTAAAAATGTAGCTAATCAATCGTATGTATAACAAAACCAGATCTTAATTTTGGTTCGAACCAGGTTGATTTTGGGGGCATTACCTTATAATTATCAGCTACCTTTATAAGGTCATTGATATCTGTAGCATACATTGAAAAAGCAACCTTAAACCCTTTATTATCGACGAGATGCTCCAATTCTTTTGTTCCTCGAATACCACCAATGAAAGAAATTCTCTTATCTACGCGTGGATCTTTTATGCCAAGTACAGGTTCAAGAATGTGATTTTGAAGCATTGCGACATCTAAAGAATCAACTGGATCATTTGGTATTAATGATTTTTTAAAATTAAATTGGTACCATTTCTTTTCGATATAAATCATTATTGAATATTTTTTATCTGGTTCAGTTTTTTTTGTTTCTTTTAATTCCCCAAGTTCACCTAATTTTTTTATGAATTCTTGAGAATTATAACCATTCAAATCCTTCACTACTCTATTATAAGGTAAAATTCTTAGATGATTGGAAGGGTATATAACAGCCATAAAATAATTGTAAGATTCCTCTCCATTATGTGAAGGATTTAGTTTTTCAAATTCCTTTGCAGCATTTAATGATGAAGCTGTTCTATGATGGCCATCAGCGATATACAGAATATCTATTTTTTTAAATTCATCTTCAATTTTTTTGTTAATTTTTTCATCTGAACAAACCCATACTTTATGTTCTACTTCATTTTCATCTTTTACATTATATTCTGGTTTATTTTTCACTATAAAATCTCTTATAGTTTTTTCAATTTTTTCATGATTTTTATATGTTAAAAAAACAGGTTCTGTGTGAGTCTTTGTAATTACAATATGATTAGTTCTATCTACTTCTTTTTCTTTTCTTGTAAACTCATGTCTTCTTATAATACCTTTTTCATACTCTTGAACTTTTACAGCTGCAAAAAGTCCTAGCTGGCTTTTTCCTTTCCAAGTTTCTTCATAAAAATAATAACATTGTTTTGTATCTTTTATTAAGATTTTCTCACTAATATACTGCTCTATTTTCATTTTTGCATTTAAATATACTTGAGAATCATGTTCATCGATAGAATCAGGTAAATCTAAATCACTTCTTGTAACATGTAAAAAGCTATAAGGCTTATTTTCAGCCAATTTTCTAGCTTCTTCTCTATCCATGACATCATATGGTGGACAATGAAACTGTTCAACAAAATCTTTCGAAGGTCTTAGTCCAAAAAAAGGCTTAACAGTAGCCATTTCAACTCCTTTTAGCAAGTTATTTTTTAAATAATTAACATAAAATTACTATTTTGTAAACAAAGATTGGATTTCTCTGCTATATTTCTCATAAACAACATTTCTTCTAACCTTCAGTGTTTCAGTTAATTCAACTCCTGTTGTAAATTCATTTGGAAGCAAATAGAATGCGCCAATTAGCTCATATCTTTTAAAACCATTCCCATAAGAGATAAGCTTTTGAATCTCTTTTTGAATAATAATTCTTGTATTTTCATATTCAACAAGTTCTTTTAATGTTTCAAACTTGATACCTTCCCTTTCCTTAAAATGCATATTGAAGTTTTCTAAATTAGGAACAATTAAAGCTCCAAGCATTCTTTTATCCTGACCCACAACAACAGCTGTTTTAATATACTGAGATTCAAGAAGTTTCTTTTCAATTGGCTCTGGTTCAATATTTTCACCACCTAAAAGAACTATTGTATCTTTAGCTCTTCCTGTAATCTGAATATAACCTCTAATATCCATTCTTCCAATATCTCCGGTATTAAACCAACCATCTTTTAATACCTTATTAGTCTGTTCTTCCATCTTGTAATAACCTTTCATTACCTGAGGTCCTTTTATATGTATAATTCCTTTTTTCCCATATCCGAGTTTTTTCCCTTCTTCATCTCTTATCTCAATTTCTGTTTTGGGAACCCAATCACCAATTGTATAAATAGTTGGTTTCAAAAATTTTCTTACTGTAACAACAGGAGAAGTTTCAGTTAAACCATAACCTTCAAGGACCTTTATTCCAATACCATTGAAAAACTCATCTATATGCCTAGGTAATGCTCCACCACCTGAAATACCGCATTTAAATCCACTACCCAGTTTTACCTTTACCTTGTTAAATATTAAGACAGAACCAAGCAAAAATAATGGGTATGAAAATAAAAAGCAGAGAAAATTCCATGGAATCATAACAAGTGTCTTAAAATAATCATCTTTAGAAAAATATGGTATCTGATCATTTAAAGCTACTTTTTTCCTGAACCAGAATAGAGCTATTGCTTGAAAGAACACAAATAATTGATATTTAACTTTCCCGGAATTTTTTAATGTTCTTAACAGTCCTTCATATATACCTTCCCAAACTCTTGGAACAGATACAATATATTGAGGATTTTCTAATGCTATATCTTTCAATAATATTGAAGGAACTGGTTTTGAATAAATTATAAAACCTCTTACATTTAACACAGTATATTCGACTGTTCTTTCAAATGCATGCCAAGCTGGCAATATTGCTAGAAATTTATCCTGGCTAACTATTTGAGCCATTTCAGGTAATCCTACTACATTTGAACAAATGCTGCTATTTGTCAACATTACTCCTTTTGGAGTACCGGTAGTACCACTCGTATATATAAAAGTTACCACATCATCTGGTTTAATCTCAGAGATTGTCTGTTCAATTATATTTTCATAATTAGATAATAAAAGTAATCCTTTATCATTTGCTTCTGAAAAATAAATAAAAGGGATGTCTGATTCTTCTATCTCCCCTTCGATAAGAACAACTAACTTTTGAGAAGATATTTGATTTGCTATATTTGAAAACTTTCTGAAAACAACTGGTGTTTCACATATAGTGGCACTTACCTCTGCATGATTTAATATATAAACCATTTCACTTTCAGAAATATTCGCTCCCCTTGGAACATCTATTATTCCTAAAACTTGACAGGCAAGATCAATTAACAACCATTCTAATCTATTATCTGAAAGAAGTGCTAATTTATCACCTTTTTTTAACCCAATTGAAAGAAAATATGATGCTATTCCATATACTCTTCTTTGAAGTTGCTTGTAAGTAAGTAGTAATTCTCCATTATCAGTTTTATATTTTACAGCGGGAAGTTCAGGATCTCTAATCTTAAAATCACATACCATCTGGGCTAAAGTATAGGTATTTTGAATCTTGGAATAATCAAACTTTGTTTTCATAAAAACCTCTTTACAAGTTTTGATTTTTTTTCAGAATCAGTATATCAGTTAAAACAAATGAAATTTCATTAAATATTTCCTCTCTATCAAGCGGAGATTCATTCTCTATAAAATATGAATCAATTAATCTTGAAATAACAGAATTAAGAATATATAGAAGTGATTCTTCAGAATATTTGTCTGTCAAAATAGAGAGTTTTTTAAAATAATGTATTATTCTATAAGTTAAAAGAGTCGAAAACAATCTAACTACTTTCAATAACTCTTTTCTGAATGGAATAGACAAATCATATATTGAGCGAAGATAAAAATTATAGATATTTTGATGATTTTTATAAAAATTATAGATAAAAACAATTGCTTCTTTCAAGATTTTTTCAGGACTTGAGTTTGAAAAATTAAAATTATTTAATTCTTTTTTGAAAATAGATATTGAATAATCTATTACTTTTTTAAATAAATTTTCTTTATTCTCATAATAATTGAATACTGTTCCCTTAGAAAGTCGAGCAAGTTTAGAAATATTATTTGTAGAAGCTGTTTCATAGCTATGAGCTGAAAATTCTAAAAGAGCTGCTTCTAAAATTCTTTCTTTAGGATTTTCTAGTTTTTGTTTCATTAAAATACCATGAGTAAAATTTTTTGACCACTTGGTCACTCCTTTTTGAGAATAAGATATTTGTCTAAATTGTCAACTGATGTTTAAATCTTGATGAGTATTGTCTTTCAATTAATAAAAAGATTATTGTAAAAAATAAAATGATAATTTGGCTATTAGATTAAATCCTTTAAATTATAATCTAAAGCAATAAAAGAATTATTAAAATTAAATTAATTTAAATCATCAAGATACTTTTGATAGGCAGGCATAGTAGATTCTTCATCACCATAATTTTCTTCGAACATCCTTTTAAATTCATATGGTTTGTCTTTAAAAATACTTAATATACCAGGATCAAATCTTCCTTCTTCTTCTTCGATAATGATATTGTAAGTTTCATCAAAAGTGAGTTTTGGTTTATATACTCTTTTTGACATTAAAGCATCGAAAACATCGGCCAGTGAAACTATTCTTGCAGGAAGAGGCATTTCTTCTTCTTTTAATCCATAGGGATAACCTTTACCATCCCATCTTTCATGATGGCTATAACATATTTCCTTTCCAACCCTTAAAAAATCTGAAAACTGAAGCATAGACTCTGCTTCTTCTAATGTTTTTCCACCAATTATTGTATGTGTTTTAATTATCTCAAATTCACTTGTTGTTAAATTACCGGGTTTCAATAAAATACTATCGGGGATTCCAACTTTTCCAATATCATGTAATATTGAAGAATGATAGATTGTATCAATAAAATTACTATCTATTCTGTGTATCTCAGAATTTTCTGCTAATTGTTCAGCGATAAATTTACAATAATTCATTATTCTTAAAAGATGTCTTCCTGTCTCTGTATCTCTTGATTCTGCAAGTTTTGCAAGGGCGAAAATAGTAACATTCCTTGTATTTATGACTTCTTTAACCTTCAAAGAAATTAATTCATTCATATATTTATTATAAGTTATGAGCTCATTTTGCATGGAGATAAGTTGAAGATGATTTTTTAACCTTAAGACCAGTTCTTTTGGATTAAATGGTTTTGTAATATAATCTACTGCCCCAGCTTCAAAACAGGAAAATTTTGTATTAGAATCTTCTATGGCAGTAATCATTATTACCGGAATATTTGTATATTCAGGAGTTTTTTTTATTTCTTTTAAATAGTCTATGCCACTTTTATTTGGCATAATAATATCTAAGAAAATCAAATGTATCTGCTCTTTATTCAATATTTCATTTGCAAGCTCAAAATTCTCAGCAATAAATATTTTTACAGTAAAATTCTTGTTTATTACAGCTGATAAGATATAAAGATTATCTTTGTTATCGTCAATTAACAAAATATTCATATCATATTTCCCTAGTAGAAAATTTTAATTATTAACTATAAGTTTAATTCTTCTTTTAATAAAATGTATTAATTAATAGAAATAATTAAATATAACAATTAAATCGACTTAATACATCTATATTATAATAATATTTTTGATTATTTCAAAATTATTTTTTCTTCAATATATAATATCTGATTATATTTCCTTCTTCTTTAGCTTTTTTATAATAATTCGATGGAAAATAGCAAAAAGTCGATAAAAATCTTTCTTCACCTTCTGTATACCAGGATTCATCAAAATATTTTATGAAGTTGACTTCTTTATTCAATTGGTAATCTATAAAATCTTGGTACCATTTATTATCTGTGATTACTATACAAAAACCATCCTTCTTAATTATTTTAAATACACTATTCAAAAACTCAGTGGTAACCAATCTTCTATTTGTATGCCTGTATTTTGGCCATGGGTCTGGAAAACTTATATATATAATATCAAAAAATTCATCTTTAAAATATTGCATGGCATGCTGAATATATCCATTATAAAACTTACAATTATTTAATTTTTTATTGTAAGCTTTTTTCAAGGCTCTAAAAATGGCATTTTCAGCATAATCTATACCAATAAAAAATGTCTCAGGTTGAATTGACGCATATTCAACTAAAAAATCACCTGTACCACAACAAAATTCAAGGATAAATTTGTCATATCCTGTGCATAAATTATCAAGACTTGCAAGTGCTGTATCATCGAATCTTGCAAATTTATCCTGCTGCTCTGAAATCTTTACATTTCTTAATCTTCCCTTCATATTTAGACCTTGAATAATTTGAATTTTGTTTTTTTTTTGCTAAAATATTTATGTACTTTTTTTAGTTATACTCTTTTTCCTTTTTTTCAATATTATTTTAATATAGTTCCAAATAATATAATTTCAAATAGACTAAATTAAATATCTGAAAGTAACAAATATTTTAAATAGTCTGAATTAATAAGATAAAACAGCAATAAGAAAAATACTTTAAATCAATAGGAGAAAACATTTAGTCTGATATAAAGATATATGATAAAAATTTAAATTAAAAAAAATAAAGGTGATAGAAATAGAATTAAAAATTGGGATAATTACTGCTACAAAAGATGAGTATTTTTCAATTTACCAGAATTTCAAAGATATATTGTCAAATCTTAATGAATATAAAATAGACAGAAAAAACCCTTTCAATTATTTTAGTGGATATTTACCAATAAATTTAATAAAAGACAATTTAATCAATCCAAATAAAAATGATGGTATAGATAAGAATAAAAAAAAGAATGCCAATATAGAAGAAAAAATAACAGATATACTTGTGCTTACAATAAACAGTGGTTTTGGAAAATTAAATTCAGTATCTGCTTCTACTTTACTACTTGAAAGATATAATATTGACTTTATAGTCAATTTTGGAGCATGTGGAAATTTGACCAAAAAACTAAAAATCGGAGATATTACCATCCCTTCTTTTATTTATGAATCTTCATATGCAGCAATTGAATGGAATAATAATTTTCATAATAAAAATAATGATATAGATAAAGTATGCGTTGGTTTAAATAAATTAGAAAAAATAATTTTTAACAAATTAATTCTTAATTTTAATTATTTAATAAAGGTCACAGATGTTTCATCTGAAATGGATATTGATAGCAAAGAGAAAAAAGAATTTTTACAAAAAAAATTCAAGGCAGATATATGTGATTGGGAATCATTTTCCATAAGAAAGATAGCCCATCTTTTTAATATCCCTTCTTTAATAATTCGAGTTATTTCTGATAATGCTGATGAAAATTTTTTAGTTGACTATAAAAAAAATATTAGGAACATTCTTGATAGAAGCTCAAAATTACTTATTCAGGATATTTTACCTTTTACTTGCAAAATTTGTATTTCAGAATTAAATTTTTAATGGTCATAAAAAAGTATAATTCTATAATTATTAATAAACATTATTTATTGAAGTTAAGTATAATCAATTTTAATAGGAGTTAGCATGAATTACAAAATGCTTATAATTAATCCAGGTTCTACTTCTACCAAGATAGGAATCTATGAAAATGATAACGAAATTGGCTCTCAGACTCTTCGTCACTCGGTCGAAGAGTTAAAACCATTTCCTACTATAATTGATCAGATTGATTTCAGAACAAAAATTATCGAAGATTATTTAAATTCTCAAAATATTTCCCTAAAATCCTTTTCAGCCATTGTCGGAAGGGGGGGACTTTTAAAACCTATAGAATCTGGAACTTATTTGGTAAATGAAAAAATGTTAGAAGACTTAAAATCCTGTAAATATGGCGCTCATGCCTCAAATCTTGGTGCATTAATTGCACATAAACTAGCAACTCAAGCAGGATGCCAATCTTTTATAGTTGACCCGGTTGTTGTCGATGAACTCTGCGATGAAGCAAGAATATGTGGCCATCCACTTTTTAAAAGAGTCTCAATTTTCCACGCATTAAACCAGAAAGCAATAGCTAGAACTGCCTCAAAAGCTCTTGGTAAAAAGTATGAAGAGATAAATCTTATTGTGGCTCACCTTGGTGGAGGTATCTCAATTGGTTCGCATAGAAAAGGAAAAGTCGTCGATGTAAACAATGCACTAGATGGTGAAGGTCCTTTCTCACCTGAAAGAGCTGGAACTTTGCCTGCGGGACAGCTTATTGAACTTGCTTTTTCTGGAAAATATACCCTATCTGAAATGAAGAAAATGTTAACGGGACAGGGTGGGTTAACAGCTCATCTTGGTTCAAACGATGTAAGAGAAATTGTTAAAAGAATAGATAATAATGATATAAAAGCAGAAACTATATTAAACTCTATGTGTTTTACAATTGCAAAATATATTTTTGCTGGTTTTGCTTCACTATATGGTGAAGTTGATGCCATTGTTTTAACTGGTGGTATAGCATACAACAATGACCATATAGTTGAACCAATCAAAAAATATCTTGGAAAAATCACGAAGGATATTCCTATTCTTGTTTTTCCAGGAGAAGAAGAACTTCCAGCATTAGCTGCGGGAGCGTTAAGAGTTTTAAAAGGAGAGGAGAAATTTAAAACTTATGAATAAATCCAGCAAAAATAAAATAGCAGTTTTTGGAAATATACTTTCTGAAGGCTTAAAAAAACTTACTGATAGATTTGAAGTAGAGATTTATCCTGAAAACACTATTGGCAAAGAAGAACAGTTTCTTGAAAAGATAGAAAATTGTGTAGCAATTATAACATGGTTTACTCATAAAATAACAAAAAATATCATAGATAAAATGAACTCTGTTAGAGTAATTGCCAACTATGCAGTTGGTTATGACAATATAGATATTAAAGCAGCAACAGCGGCGGGTATAGTTGTACTCAATACCCCTGATATTCTGACAAATGCCACAGCAGAAACAGCCGTACTTCTTACTTTTGCCTGCGCTAAAAGAACAAAAGAAGCAATATTAAAAGTATTAGCATCTGATTTAGAAGATGTCAGCCCTTCTTTCATGCTTGGAAAAGATGTAATAGGGAAAACTGTAGGAGTAATTGGTGCAGGAAGGATTGGTGCAAAGTATGCTTCTATGATGAAATCTCTAGGTTGTAATGTTATTTATTACAATAGAACTAAAAAAGATGAATTGGAAAACCTGGGTATTAAATATTTTAATCTTGATGAATTATTAAGAGTATCAGATATTGTATCTTTACACCTTCCCCTAAATGATGAATCCAGAAATTTATTAAATTATGAAAGACTATCAATTATGAAAGATGATGCTATTCTTATAAATACTGCAAGAGCAGCTATTATTGACGAAAAAGCACTTATCTCACTTTTGCAAGAAGGTAAGTTTTTTTCAGTTGGTCTTGATGTCTATAATAATGAACCATATCCCGATCCTAAATTACTCGAATTTTCAAATGTGATTATTTTACCTCATATTGGCTCAGCTACATATGAAACAAGATTAAAAATGGCAGAATTTTTAAGTGAAACAATAATTTTAGCACTTGAAGGCAAATTAACTGAGTTAAAGAATATTGTAAATAAAGAAATTATCGAAGAGGTCAAAAAGTAAGATAGGAAAATATTAATATCTTTATTTAAGAGTTCAATTATATAAAAAAAAATTATTATTTTTTAATTTTCATAAAAAAGTTTTTTTGTAAAATTTTCCCACTCTTCAAAAAATTTATCTTCTGTTAATTTAAAATTATAATATATTATGTCGCTAAATGAATTGAATTTACCTTCATACATAAAGTTAATAAATTTCCTTATTCCTTCAAAACCATTATATTTTTGATATATATAAAAAGATAAAGAATAGAAATAAGGAATTAATTCTATTATAGATATACCTCCAAAAAGAAAACTTTTAATATTTTTAAGTTTTATTTTTTTTATCTCATTTTTTGCATAATTAATATAAAATTCATTAAAAATATAATCTGAAAAGGATAAATTCATATTAAATATCTTAATAATACTATTATTGTTATAATAATAACAATATTGGTAAATTAAATATCTGCTGTAAAAAACAGTAATAAATTCATCACATGAAATAGTTATTTTTAAAATATCATTATCTGAATTATAATTCTCTATCACTTTTCTATATCTTTCTTCCAAGTTGCTTCTTAAATTATTTGCAATAAAATAATGATTTAATTCACAAAATATTAATAATAATAAATTCATTTCAAAAAAATAATCTTTAATTGTTTCACAATTCACTATTATAATATTATTATAAGGATAAAAAATACCTCTAATTCCAGTATTTTTGTCTTTAAATCTCAAATCATATAATATTCTTGAAAAATCTGAACCATTTTTCATCTTTCTAATTTTATTTATTCTTTTTTTTGTAGCTTCATCAACATATTTTACATTATGGAAATTATCTTCTACTATAATTATTAAAATGTTTTCTGATTTTACATCTATCTTTTTATTTACAAATATACCATTTTGTTTGAAAAATTCTTTTACAAATATATCAAATTTATTTGAAACATTATATTTAATTTGGTCATCAATTGTATTTTCAAAAAGAAATAAAAGTTTACCATTTTTAATTAATTTAAAATTACTTTTATTTGAATTATCAATATTATAACAGGAGATAAATAAAACAAGCAATAATAAAACCAATAATATTATTTCTTTTTTCATTTGGTTATACCTTTCTTTACTTATATAATTATATTATCAAGAGAGCTATTAATGCCCTCTTGATAGTTAAATTATACTATAATTTTTTATTATTTAGGAATAGATGCACCACAATCACTCCAAGGACCATTAGAAGGTTTTGAACTATTTCCACTTCCTGTTCCTCCTCCATAACTTGGAGTGTTTGTACCATTTGTATTTTGATTAGATGGATCCATAGGATTTGTGGAATCTTGTGCACTACTGCTAGCAAGATCAGTAGACCAATCAGAAGGCTCTCCTCCTGCTGGTTTATTAATATCATAATAGGATGAAGATGCTTGACCATCAATACTTTCAAGTTCTTAATCATTTAATTCTTGCAACATAAAACCATAATCTACCAAAGGATTTGTAACAACAACCATATGTTTAGTCAGCACTGGCGTTGCAACTAAAACAACCTAAATGGTAAAAAAATTAAATAAAAAATTACTTAATATTTTATTTAGTTTGAACAAATTCAACTTTTCTTAATAGCATAGAAAAAGTAACATATTTACTTTTTCTAATTGTCTGAGAAATAAAAAACAAAATCGATAAAAAACAATAAATAATTTGAAAGATAATATAACCATCATCTAAAATCTCATTTTTAAAATAAATCGAAAAGTTGCTTATCAGTTGCTCATTAAATAGAATTTTAACTAAAATTGAATATATAATAAAATATACTTTGTATGGAATAAGAAATCCTATACTTATTAACCAATGTATAAAAACTTCAATAAAAAATGGATATTTTTCTTTGTCATAATGATAATCAACTTTAATTTTTTGAAATGAAAAAGAATAAGGAGCTTTTCTATATCTAACTAAATACAGATAGAAATATTGTAAAAAATAAATTAGAAATCTCAAATAAAAGGATTTCACAACACCAATTTTCGCTACTTCATGTATTTTCGCAAATGCAAAAATAAATATAAATAATAGAGTAAATAACGATAATTCTACTGTATACAAAAATACTAAATAAGATATTTTTCGAGGATTTTGATTAGTATCAACCATAGTTTTTCCTTTTACTAAAATTTTTATTGTCATATTTTTATCATAATCAACTATTATATATAACCTCTGCTAGATAATTTGATATACCACTTATTAATGTTCCTGTTATTGTTACAACATTGTCAGAACCTCCTAACCACTGAGCTAAAGCATTTAAAGCTTCTGTTAATAAATATGCATCTATAATTGGTTCTAAAATTGCACCAGCATCAATTGAAATTAATGAAATTAATGTAGCTACACTAATTGTTGTTCCTGTTAAGAATGTTGTAAGAGCTCCTCCTACTACTAGTACAGATCCTGAAATATATATAATTTTTTTTATTTTTTTGGCTAATTCTGTTACTTGTTTATTATACCAAGCAGTATGAGGCTGAGCACCTAAATCTGTTGCTCCTGCTGGACTTGCTCCGTCATCAATAATAACTTGTCCAATTATATTTATCAACTCCTCTTCACTCAACTGACTCATCTCCCCTAAAAACAGTTCATCTTCATTAGCCAATGGTGCATTCTCCTGCTCAGGTGTTGAAGCCAGCACTGGCATTGCACATAAAACAATCAAAGCTACTGAAATAATAAAAAATCAATTAAAAATCAATTATTTATGTTTTATATTTTATTTTTTTAAAAATATAATAAATAGTACAAGTAATAATATTTAAAAAACATAATAATAAATATAACCTGAAATCTTTTATTATGTTCAATATTTTTAAGTTTTTATATTCAGGATATAAAAAATTTATTGCTATTAAATTAAAAAAATAAATAAATGTATACTTAAATATACTATTTAAAAAAATATGTGTAATTAAATGTCTATCATTTTCAAAATTAATTTCATATTTATAGTTAAAAAGAGTAATAGTATTATAAATAAACATAGCAACTAATGTGAGTACTGATATTATAAATAAAAACATATATTTTCCTTTTAAGAAAATAATTTGGTAGATTAGTTTTACTACTAAATCTACCAAATTCAATTAAATTAGTATTATTCTAACAAATTTATTAATAAATTTACTGCTGCTTCGTATGCACCAGCAGCAATAAGTCCTAATAGATTTGCAGTTTCAGTTAAAGTTAAATCAATTCCAATATTTGATAATATAGTTTGTGCTGTTACAACAACTCCTTCTGGTATAGTACCAAATATTGCAAAACAAGTAGCTGGAATATGAACATAAAAAAACTTTAATAGATTTTTTACAAATTTTTGAACCTTTGGATTCCAATATTTTTGATTAGCTTCTCTAAGGGCAGCTAATAAAATTAACATTTCATCTCTTCCCTGTGTTCCTGCTTCTTGATAGATATCTGGTTGTGTTCCAGAATTTACGATATTACCAACTATATTAATCAACTCCTCTTCACTCAACTGACTCATTTCCCCTAAAAACAATTCATCTTCACTAGCCAAAGGTGCATTCTCCTGCTCAGGCGTTGAAGCCAGCACTGGCATTGCAAATAAAACAATCAAAGCTACTGAAATAATAATACTTCTTTTCATAAAATCAAACCTCCAAATATTTTTAATTTTTTAATGTTTTTTAATTATTCAATATTATAATAAGTTTTGAACTCATTTGTCATATCCTATAATCCCCTCATATAAACCACCCCCTTTACTTTTTGTTATCCTCTTATTGTAACATAAATCTCATATGTTGGAAGAAGATACCCAGATAGTATACTTTCCATAGATAACCCAAGACTTATATTTTCACTTAATCTTATTCCAATATTAACTTCTCCACTAAAACTCATCTTGTATAACTCATATGATGTCCATCCTTCAAATTCTGTTA
>CAYVTU010000019.1:0-49077 GCA_964454835.1 uncultured Brachyspira sp. | reverse complement strand
AATCTTTTATGTAAGATTGACTTATTATTAATTGAATGCATACTTAAATAACGAGCATTTGGACATTAATTAGATTACTTTATCCCGATATAATTTATTAAAAAGTGTTATTAAATTTTAGAAAAAAAATAATTGAGGTGAAAAATGGTTTTTGGCCTTTTAGCTTTAGCTATTGCTCCAGCAGTTTTTTTAATAATTTATTTTTATTTGCAGGATAAATATGAACCAGAACCTATAAAAAAAATAATTATTTCCTTTTTTCTTGGATTTGTCGCTGCTATAATTGCAATTATAGGGGAAGTTACATTAGAAAAAATACTATTGGATAAATTTTCCGGTATTCTTATTCAAATAGTGAAAGCATTTATTATAGTTGGTTTTGTAGAAGAGTTTTCCAAATATTTAATGGTTGTGCTTGGTCCTTATAAATCTGTTTACTTTAATGAAGTGATGGACGGCATTGTATATACAGTTGCTGTTTCTCTTGGTTTTGCAACCCTAGAAAATATTTTTTATGTTTTAAAAGGTGGATTTTCCGTAGGAATAATGCGAGCTTTTTTATCTGTTCCCGCGCATGCTTTTTTTTCTGCATTGATGGGTTTTTACATTGGTCGAGCAAAATTTGCTAGAAATGAAGGGCAAAAAAATTTCTTATTAATTTTTTCAGTTTTTTTGGCTTCGTTTTTTCACGGACTATACGATTATATTTTATTTGTCAAGATTTTATATGGTTTTGCAGTAATTCCATTATTAATTTTTTTATATTTTATTTTAAGAAAGTATATAGTTACTGCACAATTTGACAGTAAAAAAAGAATGAATAAAATTTAATTAAATAAAGGATTATTGAAATAAAGTTAAAAAATTATTTTTATTCTTTTAATAATATTTAATAATTTTTATAGGAGGAATATAATGAATAGATGGTTTTTTGGGGTTTTATTGATAATTGTTGGGGTCTTTTTGATTGTCAACTATACATTAAACTTAAATTTAAATTTATGGCCATTAGCCCTTGTAATCCCTGGTATTTTCTTTTTGTTTGGTGCTAATAAAGATAATGAAGGTTTATATGTTCCTGGAACTATTCTTTTATTTTTAGGAATCTTTTTCTTTTTCAATATTGCAACTAGTTGGAACTATCATAGATATTTATGGCCAATGTATGTTTTTGCTGTTAGTCTTGCTTTTTATGTTACTGCAATTTTTGGAAAAAATAGTGATTTTTATATTCCAGCAAATATTTTATTGATTATCACAATTGGATTATTCTTTATTTCTTTAAGATTGTTAAAATTCTGGCCTGTTGCTTTAATTATTTTAGGCTTATGGATAATCTTTGATTCTAAAAATTTTAAGCGGACAGCAAAATCTGATGAGAATAAATGATATTAATTTTTATCAAAAAGTATTGAATCGGAGCCCAATTTGAAAAAGGTACTTGGCGTATTGCTTATAATTATTGGTACAATACTAATATTAGGATATATGTATAATTGGAAAGCCCAAATCTGGCCAATTTCGTTTCTTATTTTAGGTGTTTTTTTCTTTGTAATTGCTTCAAAAACAAGATACATGCTATATATACCGGCAATTGTTTTGACTTTTTCTTCTTTATTTTTTATTTATAATATTTTAACAAACTGGCAAAATTTCAATAAATTATGGCCAACTTTGATACTCTTATTTAGTCTTTCTTTTATTATTTCAGCAATAATAGGAAAACAGAAGGATTTATTTTTACCTGGTTTTATCGTTTTAGCAGTATCTATATGTCTTTTTTTTATTTCATTCAATATTTTCAAGTTCTGGCCTATTATCTTAATAATATTGGGTTTATGGGTACTTATTGATAAAAAAAATTTCAAAAATCAAATATGAATAATTTTTATATATTATTATAAGCTTTATTTATTGTATGTTACTTATTTCTTAAAATTTAATTTAATAAAATAAAGATTAACATATTTTTTGATTATGTTGTAAAAATATTAATTTTTGATATTAATTTAGGGGGAGGCAAAATGTCGGGTCATAATAAATGGTCAACCATTAAGCATAAAAAAGGTGCTAATGATGCAAAAAGAGGTAAACTTTTTACTAAATTAATCAGAGAAATTGAGGTTGCAGCTAGAATTGGTGGTGGAGATATTAATTCAAATCCAAGATTAAGAGCCATTATTTCAAAAGCAAGAGCTGCTAACATGCCTAAAGATAATATCGATAAGGCTATTAAAAAAGGTACAGGTGAGATTCAAGGCGAAACATATGAAGAAATCTTCTATGAAGGATATGGTCCAGCTGGTGTAGCTATCATGATAAAAACCTTAACAGATAATAAGAATAGAACTGCTTCTGCTATTAGAGCTACATTATCTAAATATGGTGGAAATTTAGGAGAAAATGGTTGCGTTGGATGGATGTTCAAATATAAAGGTGTTATCTCCATCGAGCAGGCAAAATATAACGAAGATCAGATAGCAAATCTTGCTCTTGAGATTAATGCTGATGATTATGCATTAAAAGGTGATACCTGGGAAATTTATGTAGATCCAAACGAAACTGAAAATATTAAAGATATTCTGACTTCAAAAAAAATAGAATATGTTTCAGCTGAAGCGACCATGGTTCCAGATAATACCATTAAATTAGAAGAAAATGAAGCAATTAGAATGTTGAAACTACTCGATGTATTGGATGAAAATGATGATGTTGTAGATGTATATGCAAATGATGATATCGATGATGCAATTATAGAAAAATATGAACAGACTTCAGGTTAATTTGTGAGAATATTAAGCATTGATCCTGGATATGCTATCCTTGGATTTGCGATTATTGATGCAAATTTAACGGAAAGAACCTCAGATTTGATTGTATATGGAACTATAACTACTCAGATAGAATCCTTTGAAAAAAGAATTATCGAGATTGGAGACTCATTTCTGTCTATCTGTGAAAAGTATAATCCCGATGAAATAGCTATTGAGCAACTTTTTTTTATAAGGAATATAACTACAGCTCTACATGTCGCAGAAATTAGAGGAGTTATTCTTTATTTGAGTGAGAAGAGGAATATCCCTGTTTTCAATTACACCCCTCTTGAGATTAAACTTTCAGTAGCTTCTTATGGAAAAGCAAACAAAAAACAGATACAGAACATGGTAAAGCAGATTTTTTCTTTGGAATGCTCTCCTAAATCTGATGATGCAGCAGACGCTATAGCTTGTGGTATTACACATCTTATAAAAAAATACAATATTAATTTTAATTAAAGTTTAATATAATAAAAATATCAAAATTAAAAATTAGGAATTTGGATTATTGAATATTAAATATTAAATGAATTTTTATTTTGAATATTAAAATTAATATTAAAAATTAAAAAGGTTTAAATATGTATGCTTACTTAAAAGGGATATTATCAGAGCTTTCAATAGGTAAATGTGTAATAGATGTAGCTGGTGTAGGGTATTTGTGCAATATTTCATTAAATACCTATATTGAATTAAAAAATTATTCTCTGGGAAATCAGATAAAGTTATATCAATATCTTCATGTAAAAGAAGATGAATTATCATTATTTGGTTTTTATACAGAAGAAGAAAAGCATCTGTTTATGAAATTTTTACAGGTCGAAGGTATTGGTCCTAAAAAAGCTCTCGAAATTTTTAATTATGGTAAGCCTTCAGATTTTATAGAAGCAATCGAAAATCAAAATGCCGAATTTTTTGTAAGAGTTAAAGGGATTGGACCCAAACAGGCTCAAAAAGTGATATTGGAGCTTACAGGAAAACTTGGAACTCTATCTAAAAAGGCTAATTCTTCAATATTGGAAATTATTGAAGGACTTCAAACTCTTGGATTTTCAAGAAATGAAATTGAAAAAGCGATTGAAAGTTATAAAAAACAAAGTTCAATTAAACTTGAAGATATGGATTTTGAAACAGCTTTTAAACAAGTACTTTCATTATTATCGAGATTCTAACTAAGATATTCAAATAGGTAAAAAGATGATTAATGAACAAAAACCAGAAAAGATATTCCAGAAAGATGAAAGATTAAATATAATAGAAAGACCGGATAGGATAGATTCATTTATCGGGCAGAATCATGTAAAAAAACAATTAACAATAGCGATATCTGCTGCAAAAGCTCAGAACAAACAACTAGACCATATACTCTTTTATGGTCCTGCTGGTTTGGGAAAGACAACATTAGCCCAAATTATTGCTAAAGAAATGAATTCTGATATAAGAATAATTTCTGCGCCTACAATTGAAAAGTCGGGTGATCTTGCAGCAATTTTGTCTTCCATTAAGAAAAATGATTTTATTTTTATAGATGAAATTCATAGATTAAAGATAAATCTTGAAGAAATCTTATTTCCAGCCATGGAAGATTATCATATTGATGTGCTAATCGGCAAAGGTCCTACTGCAAAAAGCATTAGAATAAATCTACCTCCTTTTACTCTTATTGGAGCCACAACTTTAGCAGGAAATATTTCCAAACCATTAAGAAGTCGCTTTGGTTTGATATTGAAACTAGAGTATTATTCTGTCGATTCGTTGATAATTATAGTGAAAAATGCTTTTGATAAACTTGGTTTTAAAGTAAATGTCGATGCTGCAACTCATATAGCAAAATCGAGCAGAGGAACTCCTAGAATTGCTCTTCATCTTGTTAAAAGAGTTTGTGATTATGCTACTTACAAAAAAAAGAATGAAATTGATGATACTATAGTCAAAGAAACACTAGCTGAATTAAAGATTACAGAAGAAGGGCTTGATTCAAACGATATAAAACTTCTGACAACTCTCATCGAAGATTATGGTGGAGGACCAGTTGGATTGAATGCACTGGCAGTTTCAATAGGAGAAGATACTAAGACTATAGAGGATTTTTATGAACCTTTTTTAATTCAGATGGGATATATAAAAAGAACTCCAAAGGGAAGAGTAGCCAATTTAAAAGCATATGATTTACTTGGAAAGAAAGCCGAAAAAAACGACTCTTTGTTTTAATTAAGGTTAGAAAAAAATGAGTGAAAATCTTAAAATAAAGATTATCAAAAATATTAAGATTGAACAAATAATTGATTTATATAAGGAAGCAGGGTGGTGGGATGAAGATGATGAAAAAAATCCTATTAAGGTAAAGAAAATTATTAAAGAAAGTTATATATTTATAGGTGCTTTTATAGAAAATAAATTGGTTGGTATGGCAAGAGTCTTGTCAGATGGTATAAGTGACGCGTATATACAGGATGTAATAGTTAAAGAAAATTATAGAAAGAAAGGAATCGGAAAAAAATTAATCATATTTCTTTTAAATTATCTTAAGAAAAAGCAAATCAATTGGATAGGATTAATCTCTACTCCTTCTTCAAAGGAATTTTATAAAAAATTAGGTTTTGAAACTTTAGTAGGTTTTGAACCAATGATATTTAAAGGCAATAAATGAAAATTGAAAATATTGGAATTTTAAAAAAGATTGGTATAGAAGATAAAGAAGTATTTATAAAGTTTTTTGAAAAATATCCTTCTTCTTTTTGTGATTTTAATTTATTTAATCTACTTTCCTGGTCAATAATTTACGAATACTACTGGACTATTTTTCAAGATAGATTAATAATTTATAATAAAACGACAGATTATATACTTTTTCCTGTTGGTGAAGGATTGAATATTGATGATATCATTTATTTATCGAATTCATTTAAATTAAGTGGCACAAGTGGAAATTTTTGCTTTGTTAATGAAAATTATATTAATACTTTTAAAAATGATATTACAAAATATTTTAATATTACAGAATCTAAAGAAAATGCTAATTATATCTACTATTCTGAAAAATTAGCTACATTAAAGGGAAGAAAATTTCATAATAAGAGAAATCTTATTTCGCAGTTTAACAGAAAATACCCTGTTTTTAAAGTTATTACGTTTGATAAAGGCGAGCTTAATTGTGAGGTATTTAAAAAATGTATAGTACTGGCTGAAAAATGGGTTAAAAACAAGGAATTAAATATAAATGAAAACAATAATTCGATGGATTTAACTAGTAATAGTAGTTATGATGATGAAGTTGACATTATCAGTGAACAGATTAATAATGAATTGAAGGTACTGAAAAATTCATGTAATTTCTTTAAAGATTTAAATACAGGGCTTGTACTTATTGAAATTGATGATAATATAGCTGCATTTTCAGTGTACAGTGAACAGAATAATGATATGGCTACTATTCATTTTGAAAAATTTGATTTAAAATATATAGGCATATCTCAGACAATCAACTACTTTACTGCTAAATATTTGTCTAATAGATATAAGTTTATAAATCGAGAAGATGACCTTGGAATTGCCAGTTTAAGATACTCTAAAAGCTCATATTATCCTGATATTCTTCTAACTCCTTTTAATTTACTCAGATTTTAACTAATTTTTCAAACTTACTTGATTTTTTATAAAATCCTGTTATTTTCTTCAAGTCAATTGGGGTGTAGTTCAAGTGGCAGAACATCGGGTTTTGGTTCCGAGTGTTTGGGGTTCGAGTCCCTACACCCCAGATCTTTTTAATATTCTTATTATTTTCAAAATCTGTAAATTTTTACATTTTTTATTTTTCTCTTTATTTATTTTATTGGCATATAATTATTTGAATGTTATAATCTTGTTGTAATGATGAAAATAAGGAGTTGAAGATGATAGATAATATTTTCAACAATAAGTTTTCAGAAAAAAGAATTAAAAAATCTATTATAAAAAAAAATAAACTAAAAAATAAATTTGGAATTGAAGATGAAAAAATAGAACTTGTACCAATAAATATAAATAATCATGTGACTGATTTGTTTGATATAAAAATACTGATTAATAAAAATTTCTCTGAAAAAGGGATTAAACTTGAGGATTTTGATTTTAACAAAGCAGTAGTTATAGGAACTATTAGAATGGGTTATGGTCATTATAGACTTTCATTAGCGTTTGCTTCTACTGCAAAAGCACTTGGTTATACTCCATACTGGCTTGACTTTATTGGTATAAAAGGATCAACTGCAAGTAAAGTTATTTCACATTTAAATTCTTTATACTCTCTTGGTTCTAGATTATCTCAACAATTTCCTTTATTTGATAAGTTATACTGGGAACCATTGAATTCTATTGGTTTTAAAAAGTTAAGTTATAATCTAGATGATCTACATATGACAGAACTTTTTAAACCTGTATTAAGTTCATTACCAAAAGATGTTGCTTTTATTGGAGCTCATGGTTGGCCTTCCCAGGCTGCTATACATGCAGGATTTACTAATGTTTTAAATGCTGTCGTAGATAATTGGCCTATGGCTTTACACTTGGCACCGGGATCAAAACATTGTATTCAAGGACCTTCAAGTTATTTTGGTTATAGAATATTAAGAGAAATGGGAGAAAAAAACCAGATTTTGAATACTATTCCGAAAGATGATATTGCATTAGTAGGACATTATGTCGATTATGAAATTGTTTCAAATATTGAAGCAGATTGTCATAATAGATTAGAAAGAATGAAAAATAAAAATCCAAGAAGAATCTTATTATCTATAGGTGGGGCTGGTGCACAAAAAAAATTAATATTAAAAATAATAGCAGAATTAGTAAGATATGTCAAAAATGAAAAGGTTATTTTATTTGTTAATTGTGGAGATCATTTAAATATTAAAAATGAGGTAGAAAATTTGCTTAGAAGTTATGATGTTTCTCCTAAAAAATTTGATTCTTATGAAAATTCTTTAAGCTTTTTTGAAGAAGAAATAACAATAACACAAAAACCAGAAATTTATATATTTTCAGATAAAGACATATTTGGAGCAGTATATTTGACCAATATTCTGATGAGACATAGTGATATTCTTATTACCAAACCAAGTGAATTAAGTTATTATCCTATTCCTAAATTATTCATCCACAGAGTTGGAGGACATGAAGCCTGGGGCGCAATTAGATCTTCTGAACTAGGAGATGGTACTATAGAATGTATGGAGGAAGGTCAGGTAATGCAAACATTGAATCTTTTAATAGAAGAAGATGATTTAATTACAATCTTTTGTGAAAATATAGTAAAAAATAAAAAAGCTGGTATATATGATGGTGCAATTAATGTAGTTAAACTTGTCAAAGGTTTAAAATAGATATTTATTCTATATCTTCTGACTCTTCTGGATAATTTATAATAATTCCTTCATCAAGTATTGGTTGATGCTTTGGTCTTATATAGTAAGTAAAGGGGAAAAGAGTAATTTGAGAACTTATATTATTAAGGAAATTCTGATAAGCTTCCTTCGAAAGATAATCTATATGTATTGATTTATAACTTTTACCTTCTTTAATATAAAATCCATTGCCATTCTCATCTAGAAAAGGAGTAGGAATACTTTTGTGAGCCATATAAATTGGAAGATTAATTTGAAGATGAAGATGAGGACCACTTGCTCTTCCAGTATTTCCAGAATAACCTATTACCTGTCCTGTTTTTACCTTTTCTCCTATTCTAACTAGACTGCCTTTATATTTTATGTGAGCATAAATAGAGTATGTTCCATCAGGATGATATATCGAGATAAAATTGGTAAATTTAGTATAATAACTCGATAATCCACTTTTAGAATTATTATCGACAACATTATATACTATTCCTTCTCTTACAGCACAAATAGGTGTTCCCATAGGCATTGAGAAATCTATAGCATAAGATGCAGAGCCTTTATGAGTGAAATTGGAATTATAACCTTGATATACAAAAAATTCATTATTGTTTAAATATGGCAAAGTATAAATAAATGAATCTGCTGATGCATAAAAAGGGTCTCCAATAAATGTTTCAAGATAAAATATAGGTTCAATTTTTTCATTGGATTTTAATGAAAATAAAAATTGTTTGCCTTCTTTTGATTTTGCTATACCATAAAAGGGAATAGTATTTTTATTTTCAAAATACTTAATATTACTTATATATATCTTGAATTGAAAAGGTACTTCAAATAAATTAACAGAATAAAAATTATATATATCACCTTCCTTTTCAAAAAAAACCTTAAAGAAATAATTTCCCTGTGCGTTTTCTGGAAATTTGATAGCCTTAGGTATGTTTTGAGAAATAAGAAGAATAGAAGATATAAATAAAAATAAAAAGATTAACAATTGATAAAATTTCTTACTTTTTACCATTTTTATTACCTTATAAAATTATTCGTTATTATTTTGAAAATGCAAATAATTATTTTTGAAAAAAATTTAAAATTTATTATTTTTCTTTTTATCAAAGGAGTAAAAATGTATTTTAAGGAATATATCGGATACCTGGCATCTATTTTAGTCGCAATTTCTTTGATGATGAGTTCAGTTTTAAAGTTACGGATACTTAATCTAATAGGCAGTTTAATTTTTTCAATTTATGGATTTATTATAAATTCATATCCTGTTGGATTTCTTAACCTTTTTATTGTTATTGTCAATATTTTTTATTTAATTAAAATGATTAAAATTTCAGAATACTTCACTTTAATAGAAGTTTTAAGTAATTCACCATATCTTCAAAAATTTTTAGAGTTTTATAACAAAGATATTATTCATTTTTTTCCCTTTTTTAACTTTTATAAAGAAAAAAAAGTAATAGATAATGAAAATCTACATTTTTATTTTATATTACGAGATCTAATTCCTACAGGATTATTAATAATTGAGAATAAAAAAGACTTTAGCTATGTTCATATTGATTATGTAATTCCAGCATATAGAGATTTTAAGATAGCAAAATTTTTATTTGTTGAGAATAAGAATTTCTTTATTATTAATAATATTAAAAAGCTTAGAACTCATACAAGTAATAATCTTCATATTTCATATTTAACGAAAATAGGTTTTAAAAGAATAGATAAAGATGAATTAGGTGAAATATTCGAAAAGGATTTTGAATTATAAAAAATGCTAAAATAAAATAATAGAAGTAGGATATGATTATGGAAGAAAAATTAATTGAACTTATAAAAAAAAGATATTCATGTAGAAAGTTTAAAAAAGAATCAGTAATAGAAAAGGAAATTTTAATAAAATGTATTGAAGCAGCTAGATTTGCCCCATCTGCATCTAATTCACAACCTTGGAAATATGTTATTGTAGATGAAAAAGAACTAAAAAGTAGGATAGTAGATGCATTAACAATTGGTTTTACTAAGTTCAATCAATTTGCAAAAGATGCTTCAGCTATAATTGTAGCAATTGAAGAATCTAAAAATTTGGAAATGTCTATTGGTCAGGTAGTTTTAGGTAAGAGTTTTGCTACTTTTGATATAGGGTGTAGCGTTATGCAACTTTGTTTACAAGCATCAGAATTTGGTCTTGGAACATGTATAATGGGTATTTTTGATGAAAAAAGGATTAAGAAACTTTTAAACATACCTTCTAATAAGAAAATTACTATTTTAATTGCTATCGGTTATCCTCAAGATAATCCAACAGAAAAAAAAAGAAAAGTAATTGATGATATTTACTCATTTAACCGCTATAAATAAAAATCCTTATTTATAGCAAGTATCAAATAAATATTTTATTTCATATTCCAAATTTGAAACTTAACTTTTTTTTATTTAATGATATATATTGCTATGCACAAATTAAAAGCTGTTATTTTTGATAAAGATGATACTTTGATGCAAGATCAGATTTATAGTCCAGAATTTGATGAAACATATTTTTTTGATGATATCATAACTTCATGCAAAATATTAAAAAATCTGGATTATCGCTTATTTATATTATCAAATCAATCGGGTATAAACAAAGGTAAGTTTGACGAAGCAACTCTAGTAAGAAATTATATAAGTTTAAATTTCAAATTAAAAAAGGATTATGGATTTAGTTTTGATGGTTTTTTTTACTGTCCTCATAACCCAAATGAGAATTGCTCTTGTAGAAAACCATTGATTGGTCTATATACAAGGCTGCAAGCTTATTTTCAGATAAATACAGACAAATCATTTTATATTGGTGATAGGTTATCAGATATATATTTTGCTATGAATTGTGGATTAAATTCTATAACAATTCATCGTAATAACTATATTTATAAAGATAATAAAGTATACTCAGATTTACCCCAAATCGAAATTATGGAAGAAGAGGGGAAAACCAATATATTTAATTCTTTAATAGAATTTGTTAAAATATTAAATTTAGGAAATAATTTTAATCTTAATAAATTCAAGGAAAATATATGACAAAATATATTTTTATTACAGGTGGAGTGTGTTCTTCTTTAGGTAAAGGTATAGCTGCATCATCTATCGGGGCAATAATGGAAGCTATGGGTCATAAGGTAGCTATGCAGAAAATTGATCCTTATTTAAATGTCGATGCAGGTACAATGTCTCCATATCAGCATGGAGAAGTATATGTAACAGATGATGGTGCAGAAACAGATCTTGATCTTGGCAATTATGCAAGATTTACAAATTCTGAACTTACTAAATTAAGTTCAATAACAACAGGGAAAGTATATTTAAATGTTATTGAAAGAGAAAGAAGAGGTGATTATTTAGGCAAAACTGTGCAGGTAATCCCCCATGTCACATCTGAAATTCAAAAATTAATAAAAAGCTTATCAGATAAAGTTAATCCCGATATTCAAATTGTCGAGATTGGAGGAACTGTAGGGGACATTGAATCAGTACCATTTTTAGAAGCTGCTAGAGAATTCAGTCTTGTAAATAAAAATAATATCATATTTATTCATTTGACGTTAATACCTAAAATTGATGTCGCGGGCGAATATAAAACAAAACCCACACAACATAGTGTAGGAGTTTTAAGGCAGATAGGTATTGTCCCAGACATAATAATGACAAGAATTTCTGGTAATTTAAGTAAAGAGATGAAAAGAAAGATAGCAATGTTTTGCTCTATTGCGGAAGAAGATGTGTTTGAAGCACCAGATGTAGATTCTATTTATCGTCTGCCAATTATTTATACAGAACAGGGTTTAGGAGATAAAATAGCTACTAAACTTGGTCTTTCGTCAAAAACACCTGAACTAGAAAAATGGAAAAAAATAATTGATATAATTGAAAATCGAAAAACAAAAGTTAATATTGCAGTTGTTGGTAAGTATATAAAACTTCAAGATTCATATAAGTCAGTATACGAGGCTTTAAAACATGCAGCTATTTCAAATGAAGTAGATTTATCCATAATGAAAATAGATTCAGAAGATTTAGAAAAAAACCCTGAAAATCTTCAAAAAATAATAGAACAAGTAGATGGAATTTTAGTTCCAGGGGGTTTTGGAAGTAGAGGAATAGAAGGGAAGGTAGCCTTAATAAAAGAAGCAAGATTAAGAAATATCCCTTTTTTTGGAATCTGCCTTGGAATGCAATGTATGGTTATTGAATTTGCTCGAAATGTTTTAAATATCAAAGACGCTAATTCTTCTGAGTTTGATCAAACCGAAAATCCAGTTATTCATCTTATGGAGGATCAGTATTCAGTAGATCAAAAAGGTGGGACAATGCGTCTTGGTGCTTATGAATGTAATATTAAATCTGGTAGTCTTGCTGAAAGAATCTATGGAGAGAATATTGTTTTTGAAAGACATCGTCATAGATATGAATTTAATAATAAATATATAGATGAATTTGAAAAAGCAGGACTTGTTATTTCAGGAAAGTTTGTAAAGAAAAATCTTGTTGAAATAGTAGAATATAAAGATAATTTATTCGGAATAGGAGTACAATTTCATCCCGAATTTAAATCAAAACCTTTTTTACCACATCCGATATTTAAAAGTTTCATAGAAAATGCTATTAAATATAAAAATCAAATCAAGAAAATGTCTTAATATATGACAAATGTTGATTTTGAAAATATTTTTATTAAAAATGTCACATTCTTTTCATTAGAAAAAAATTTATCAAAAAGATTTTTAAATAATTTTAAGTCAAATTTTGAAATATCAAAAGATGGAAATCCCACTTTCAGGATAAATAATCGATATTTATACTCAAAATATTATCCATGTGACAAATTTAAGAAACTAGATTTTAAGGATAATAAGTTATTATTGTTTTTGGAAAATGGAATTGGTCTTTCCTTTTATTATTTTATAAATGAAAAAAGAAAAATAAATAAAGATGAAAATAAAAGCATTACAATAGTTTTTACATCTTTACTCTCTTTTTTATTTAGTTTGTTTATAATTGATTTTTCAAATATAGAAACAGATCTGATTTTTATCGTAATTTATAACGTTAAACATAACAATATAAACAATGAAATAAAGTATATTCATGATATTATAAATAAAAACCAACTAAAAGAAAAAATAGTAAAAATCAATAAGCAAATAATGTTAAATATTATAGAAAGCTTTGATGAATTTGAGAATTATATTCAAAAATATTGTATAGATAATTTAATTACAATAGCAGATTATAATAAATTTAAATTTTATTTTGAAAGTCCCATTTTTAATTCTAATGAAGAATTAGACATTTCTTTTATAAATATAGATATTACCCAAAAACTATTAAAAATAATAGATACACAAATTCAAAAAAATTATAAATCATTGATGACTGAAAAGTTTTTTTCCAATATCTGGCAAAAAAATATAGACAAAAATCTGAAAATATTAAAAGAAAAAAAATGGGAAATTAATGAACTTCCATTTAAATTAAAATTAAAAGAAAAAAAAGGCATAATATTTTGGGGTGCTTCCCCTTTACTTGACAATTTCTTAAATAAATTAAGTGATCAAGATGTTTTAATTATTAATAAATATTATTATTCAATTTCTATTACATCATCCACGGAGATTTTACTGGAAAAAAAAATAAATATTGATTATCAAGCGTTATTTGATGCTGGGTTATTTGGATATTTTAATATAGAGAATTATTCAGTTCCTTTTATTATTTCTATGATTATACATCCTGCTATAATGAAAAAAATCATCAATAAACCATTTCTTGTGAATCTTTTGACAGAAGAAGAAAAAGAAATTCCCTTTATAAAATTGCTGCCAGATTTCCCTTTTTATGGTGCAACACTTCCTACTATATATAAAAAATTTAATGAATATTTTACTAATGAAAAGCTAAATAGTGAATCTGTAAATTTATTTTTGATTGCCTCTGATTTTAATATGGGTGAAAGTAAGACGCACCATAAAAGATATCCTTTGTATAAATATATTTTATCAAAATCAACATATACCAGTCCGTTGCTTAATTGGGAATCGAATCAGAAAATTATTAATTTAAAAAAGTTTACAGTATATCAAAATAGTCTTAAAAATTTAAAAATATTTAGCGAAAAAGAATTAAAAGCTGAACTAAATATTCTTCGTAATTCATTTTAACTAATCAATAAAATTTTAATTTAATTTTTGAAGATATTCATAAGCTTTTTGGTAACCTAATTGATAAGCTTTTTGAAAATATTCTTTTGCTTTTTCATAATTTTGCAAGTTATAATAGGATAATCCAATTTGAAAGTAACTCTCGGAATCCAAAGGATAATATTCTATAGCTTTTTTCAAATATAAAATAGCTTCTTCATATAACTTTTTATTTATATATGATATTCCCAATCTTTTATAAAGATAACTGATAAATTTAGAATCAATTGTTGATTTTGCTAGGAACAAATCAATAGAATTTTTATAAAGTATAATAGCAGAATCAAAGTCCTGTTTTTTTTCATATATCAAAGCTAGATAATAAGAAGAACTATCATTATTGTACTTATTAACAAGGCAAATCCAAAATTCTATTAGTGATTTATCAAATTCTCCGCTATAATATAATTTGACAGCATCTTTATAGAAAAATTCAAGTTCACTTTCAGAATATTTTCCATAAATTTCCTGCACCTGTGGAATTTTGAGGCCATTTAAATTAAATTCTAATTTTGCTTTTGTTTCTTCTGAATTTTTTTTATCTGTATTTTTAGTATCTGATTTATTTTCTTCCTTTTTATCAGTTGATGATTTGGGCTGCTCTTTGTCTTGACTCTTGTCTTGATTGCTTGAAGACTCCTTTTTATTTGCTTCAGTATCTTTTTTTGTGGATTCATTATTATTCTGAGTTTCATTTATTTTCTGTTTATTTAAGTCAAAGTTTTCATCAATAATGCTAATACTCTTTGTTTTATCGATTATAGGTGAGTTTATATCATATTCTTTTAATTCTTTTATTTTGGGAAATAAATTTAATATTACTGATTTAGAAAAATAATTTTTTAGTATTCTATAAATCAAAATTTGCTGATTAGCGGGAAATGATGCTATTTTTTGTGATAATTCCATTAATTTAGTATTGTCAGATAATATTGTCTTTGAAAAAAAAGAGATTCTTGAAATAATAGCTTCTTTATCAACATTGCTTAAATTTTTTTGATATAACATAAGAATATCTAATATATAATCATCTATAGAATAAGCCATGCAAATATTTGAAAAAGAGATTATGAGGATTAAGGAGAATATAATAATAAAAAATGAATTTAACTCTTGAAATAATTTTATATTTAATTTATTATCCACAAATTTCCCCCCTAATTTATTTATCGTTTTTTTACAATTTTCTTTATTAAAGTTTTATATCAATCACCGAAAAAAAGATGGGAGTGGTTATGGATAATTTTTCAATCAACAAATTTTCTGAAAAAACTTTAACTTTATTGAAAAAAGGAATAAATGCTAATAGTTTTAGATATCAGGTTATTGCCAATAATATTGCAAATGCTGATACTCCTGGATTTAAAAGAAGTAATGTTACATTTGAAGCACAACTAAAAAGAGCATTGGAATATGAAAATGATAATTCTTTACAACCAGTCATCACAAATGAAAAACATATTCCATTTAGAATTCCTATAAATTGGAAAGATGTCACCCCTAAAACTGTCTTAGATTATGCAAGTTATATGAGGAATGATGGAAATAATGTTGATATAGATAGAGAAACATCTGAATTATCAAAAACAACTATGGTTTACTCAGCAATTTTAGATTTATTAAAACATGATTATAATTTGATAAATCTTGTTTTAAAATAATTCTTTCTTATCCTTATTGACTTTTTTATTTCAATTCTTACTATTTATTGGCTTTATAAATTTCAAGGCTTATATAATGTATTACTATTCAAATTACAATCAAAAAAAGAAAATTTCAAATAATAGGATTCTGTTTTTTATTATAGTATTAATTATTATTATTACCATAATATTAATATTCTTTTTAAAAGATATAAAACAACTATTGAATAGAGAAGTTTCTAGAAGTTATATTGATAACTTGATAGAACATAAAGAATATGACAAGGCTTTAAAAATATTACTAAAACAAATTTCATCGACAGATAATCTGAATTGGTGGTATTTTTATAAAGCAGGTATAATTTATTATTATATAAGTGATTATTTAACATCTTTGTTATATCTTAAAAATGCAAATTTTTATAATGATACAGAAAAAATACCTCAAGATATTAACTTTTACATAGGCGATAATTATTATAAATTGGGTAGAAGCTACTATATTTATGCAATAAAATATTTCGAAAAGTATTTGAAAATTGTAAATACTTCAAAATCTTTGATTTCTGAAGCTAATTTTCTCTATAAATTATCTATAATGTACGTTGAGGTAGAAGATTATAATAATGCTTATAAAATGATGCAGAAAATTTTTTCAAATTTCGAAAATGATTATCGGTTTTTATATAACTATTCGATTGTTTTAAAAAATCAGAATAAACTAAAAGAAGCACTATCTATATTGGTTAAAATTGAGAAAAATACTAATGATCTTGATTTAAGGAAAGATGCACTTTTTTTAATTGGTAAAATTTATGTAGATTTGGAAGATTATAAAAAAGCAATTGAATATTTTTTACAATGTGTTGATATTTCTCCGAACTCAGATATAAGTTATTATTATTTAGGTTACTGTTATAGTCAAATGCATGATATCAAAACATCAATCAATTATTTAACAAAAGCTTTAATCATAAATAATAATAATGAGCTAGCGAGAAATTTACTTAAAGCTTTGAAATAAAGGAGTCATAGATGGGCGTAGTCGATCTTTTTTCATGCGATGTCGGAATTGATTTAGGAACAGTTAATACTCTTGTATATGTCAAAGGTAAAGGTATAGTGGTAAATGAGCCCACTGTTGTTGCAATTGAGACAGGTACAAATAGAATCATGGCTATAGGAAATGAAGCAAAACAAATGCTTGGAAGAACTCCTAAAGCTATAAGAGCAATAAGACCAATGAGAGATGGTGTAATTGCAGATTTTGATGTGGTAAATAAACTAATAAAAGATTTTATAAGAAAGGCTATTGGCCGTTCAACATTAGTTAAACCAAGAGTTGTTGTTGGTGTTCCCACATGTATAACAGAAGTTGAAAAAAAAGCAGTTAGAGAATCTATTGAGCAAGCAGGAGCGAGAGATACCCATCTTATTCCAGAGTCCCTTGCTGCAGCTATTGGTTCAAATATCCCTATTGATGAACCAGCGGGGCATATGATTGTTGATATAGGTGGAGGAACAACAGAAATATCTGTAATATCACTTGGAGGGATGGTAGTTACAAATGCTATTAGGGTAGCTGGAGATGAATTTGATGAAGCAATTATAAACTATTTGAAGAAAAAACATAATATCGTTGTTGGTGAAAATACCGCAGAAGATATTAAAATAAAAGTTGGAAGTGCTTTTCATGGTGATGATAAACTTAGCTATGAAATAAAAGGTAGAGATGCAATAAAAGGATTACCACAGACTTTAATTGTTGACTCTGATCAAATTAGAGAAGCAATAAAAGAACCTCTTTATCAGATAATTGAAGAAATAAAGAAAACTCTCGACCAAACCCCACCAGAATTAGCAGGAGACATTGTAGATAGAGGGATTGTTTTGGCAGGTGGTGGTTCTTTATTAAGAGGTCTTGATAAATTAATATCTGAAGAAACAAAGGTTCCAGTATTTTTAGCTGAAAACCCTTTAACTGCAGTCGTTATGGGAACAGCAAAATTTCTTGAAGCATTGGATAAAAGCAAAATATATAAGACAATATAATATTAATTAAGGAATTTAATTTAAAGATATGAATCAATATCTTGTCAAAAACAAGTTTATCTTAACATTTATTATTTTCATATTAATTTCTTTGGTCAGTATGTTTTTTACAACTTCGAGTTTTATTCTTACTCCTAAAATAATATTTGGAGCTATTGCTTATCCTTTTTTAAAAGCCTATAATTTTGTTTTTGAAAATATCATAAATATTTTTTCTTCTGTTAAAGAATTAAAACAACTTAAAGATGAAAATATTAGACTTAAAAACGAAATTAATTTATTAAAAGACATTCAATTTAAAGCAAATCTTTTAGAAACAGAGAATAAAGAATTGAAAAAATTATTGGATTTTCAGAATTCTTCTGAATATAAGACAATAGGTGCAGAAGTATTGTTAAAAGATCCATCCAATTTATACTCAGTTATTACTTTAAATAAAGGCTCAAAACACGGAGTAAAGAAAGGTAATCCTGTTTATACAATTGTAAATGGTGAAAAGTTGATTATAGGTAAGATAATTGAAACAAGTTTTTTTTATTCAAAGGTAATGACAATATTTGACTCAAGATCTTTAATATCTGTTAAGGAGAGTTATACAAATTATTCCGGAATTGCAAAAGGAGATGCCCCTGCAAGTTTATATCTCGAAGTAGAATATTTTCCAAATGACGCAGAAATATTTTTTGAAGATTTGTTCTTAACAGCAGGATATGGTGGTATATATCCACCAGGTTTTATTATAGGAAAAGTAGTAGATGTCCAAAAACAGAATTTTTCAATTTATCAAAAAATCAGACTTAAACCTTTAATAGATCTGTCTAAAATAAGTTATGTGTTAATAATTTTAGATTATTCAAACACTGAAGAGAATATAGAAAATTCCGAAGTCACAAATCAAGGTTAAAAAATGTTATTTAAAAGGATCATATTTTATACTTTTCTCGCTTCAATTTTGCTTTTTTTACAATTATCTTCAATTTTTAATGGATTAATTTCAATAAAAAATGTGATGCCAGATCTAATTTTAATATCCATAATTTTACTTTTCCAGATCGCAGATGAATATGAAATACTGATTTATGCTTTTATATGTGGATTTATAGTAGATATTTTTTCTGGAAATTTAGCTGGTTTAAATGCACTGTCGTTTTGTATTATTGTTGCTTTATTGAATAAATTTAAAAGCCTTTTGTATTTAAAGACATTACCTTTTTATTTATTATTAACATTAGTAAGTTTGTTTATTAAGTTATTTTTATATTATTTATTTGGGTATATATTCAAAGAAATTTTTATTCTATATTCAGCTACATTAGTCTCATATGGTATCCATATTCTTTATACTCTAATACTGGTTCCATTCCTTTATATAATACTATCAATACCTCCTATTATTGATTTATTATCAAAAAGAATGTATGAAAAATAAAATTAATTTTCTATTATTTTTAGCAATTCTTGTTCTTTTTCTTTTTTCTTTTAAATTATTTAATCTCCAAATAATTTCCAATTATAATTATCTAGTTAGTTCAATTAGAAACCTCGAAACTTATCAATATATTGAACCTTTAAGAGGTTTGATTTTGGATAGAAATAATGATGTTTTAGCAAGCAATAAACCATTATGGAAGATATATCTGCTCAAAAATAAAAAAAATTTTACAGAAATTGAAAATCAGATTATCTTTTTGCAAAAAATTATACAAGTTGATTACGAATCAATTAAAGATAAATATTCCAAAACAGTTTTTGGGGATAAAATACTTATCTGCCAGATCACGGATCAAAAGCTATTAGCAAAATTATTAGAAAACTCAGATCAATATCCAGATATTAGATGGGAAGATAGCTACTATCGTTATTATCCATATGGAGAAGCCATGTTCCATCTTCTTGGATATCTTGGTCCAATAAATCAATCTGAATTAATATATCTATCTAAAAAAGGCTACGATAGAAATGACTTTATTGGTAAGCTTGGTCTTGAAAAACAATATGATGAATACTTAAGAGGTAAAAAAGGTAAAAAAGCCTTAAAAACAAACGCAGCAGGGCAAATAATTGATTCAGATATTATATATGATCCTGAAAATGGATTTTCCTTAAAATTATCGATAGATTTAAAACTACAACAAGCTGCTTACACTCTTCTTCAAGGTTATAGAGGAAGTGTTATTGTATCTAATGCAAAAACAGGGGAAATTCTTGTCTTGGTTTCCTCCCCCTCTATAGATTCCAATTTGTTTATATCTGGTATGACTTCTGAGCAATTTAGTCAGATCAATAATAATCCCGACAATCCTTTTCTATTTAGACCTATTAGTGCTGAATACCCTCCTGCTTCTACTTTTAAGATATTTATGTCTTTAATAGCTCTTGATTCTAAAGCAATAGAAGCAAACACAAGATTTCTATGCAATCATATCTTTCAACTAGGAGATAGGGAATTTAAATGTTTGGGTAGACATGGCTTAATTGATCTAGCAAAGGCAATTAAAGATTCATGTAATGTATTCTTTTATAATACAGCTTTGAAGACTTCGATATCAATTATAAACCAATACGCAAGAATACTTGGGTTTGGGAAAAGCAGTGGGATAGATTTGCCTGGTGAATCAGCAGGATTTATACCTTCAGCTCAATGGAAGATAAACAAATATAATGAACCTTGGTTTGATGGAGACACCTTAAATATTTCAATTGGGCAAGGATTTTTATTAGTAACTCCTTTACAGATGAATTTAGCAACTGCAATGATTGCAAATGAAGGTCATAACTTCATCCCACATATTGTTAATGAAATAATTGACTTAAATAGTATAAAGACAATTCATAAATTTGAACCTAAAATTTATTTAAAATCCAATATAGCTGATTGGGTCTTCAAATATGTTAAACAAGCAATGAAAAAAGTTGTTGAAGAAGGAACTGCACGATATGGTGGTACAACAGCTGAAATTGAAATAGCTGGGAAAACTGGAACAGCTCAAAGTATGGGGCTTCCTCATTCATGGTTTACAGCTTTTGGCCCTTACGAAGATCCAGAATTGGTCATTACTGTAATGGTTGAAAATTCTGGATATGGAGCATCTATAGCAGCTCCTATAGCATCAATCTTATTTGATATGTATTATGGTAAAAAATCACTTGAACAAGCTAAAATTGATATTCAAAAAGCTTGGTACAAAAAATATTTACTACTAATATCAAAAGGTCTGACAGCACATGATGATGAATAAATAGGTTAAGGTATATAATTTTTATGATAAATGAAAAAAAACTAAAAATATCATATCTTGATTTTACTTTATTGATTATTTTAGCATTATTTTTAACAATTTCTATTATATTTATTTATTCTGGAACTAAAAATATTAATTCTTTAAAATATCGATATCTTAATCAAATTATATATGGTAGTTTGGGAATAATTTTTGGCATTGTTCTATTGCTTATAGATTTAAAAAAAATAAACGATATTTCAGAATATATTTATCTTTTTGGTATTTTTCTTCTTATATTGACTTTAATAATTGGAACAAGAGTCAGAAGCTCAAAGAGCTGGATCAGATTTGGACCTATTGGTATCCAACCTTCTGAATTTATGAAAATTTTTTATATTCTTTTTTTATCTAAGATAATTTCATTGTACCAGAATGATGATAAATATAGAAAATCATTAAAATTCTTTTTTATTACATTTTTGATTACAATAATCCCAGTATTATTAATATTAAAACAACCTGATTTTGGTTCCGCATTTATTTTTTTGCTTATTTTTATTACAATTGGTTTCTTTGCTGATTTAAATTCAGAAATGCTTATTTTAATGATAATAATGGGACTTTTTATATTTTTAATCCCAATTCTTAGAATTTATTTAAAAATAATTGATACATCTGTTTTTATAAAGAATATTATTTTTTCAAATAAGTACTTTTTAATTGTTAGTATTTTAATAATAACCACTGGAGTAATTGTTCTCCTGATTTCTTATAATTTTGAATCAAAATTACTTATGAGAATATCAATAATATTTATTGGAGTAGGTGTTGCGCTTGTTTTAAGTATTATAGCAGACAAGATTCTTGCTGATTATCAAAAGAAAAGACTGCTTGTATTTATAAATCCAGAACTAGATAAATTGGGTTCAGGTTATAATATTATTCAAAGCAAAATAGCTATTGGTGCTGGAGGAATATTTGGAAAAGGGATATTTAAAGGCACTCAAAGTCAATTTGGATTTTTACCTGAAAGAAGTACAGATTTTATATTTTCAATTATAGGGGAAGAGGGAGGATTTCTTTTATCATTTGCTATTTTATTTATGTGGGGTATTATCTACTATAAAATATTAAATTTAATTAAACAAACAAGCTCCTATTATTATAAAATTGTATTATCAGGTATTTTTGGATATTTTTTTAATCAAACAATATTAAATATTGGCATGACAATAGGATTAATGCCTATAACAGGAGTTCCACTACCTTTTATTTCATATGGAGGTTCAAGTTTGATTGCTTCTATTTTTGCTTATATGATAGTGTTAAACATTTCTATGAAAAGATATTCAATATCCTGATGAAAAAAATTATAAATCAAAGATATTTATCCCAAAATTGTATTAAAAATAAGTTATATAGTCAAAAATTCGAATTGCTACTTCAAAATATTAATAAACCAGCAAGATATGTTGGTGTAGAACCATATTCAATACATAAACAATATTCTTTTATTTCAGATGAGAATGCTTCTGATAAAAAAGAGTTGGATATTATATATAAAGTTATTCTATCTTATCCCGACATGTATGAAATTGGAATGTCTAATCTGACAATAAAATATTTTTATGATTTTATAAATTCATTGAAACAGACTGTTTGTGAAAGAGTATTTCTTCCAGATAAAGATTTAAATGATTTATTAATAAAAGAGGATATCCCTTTATTATCATTGGAAAGCTGGACACCTATTAAAGATTTTGATTTATGGGCTATAACATTACAAACAGAGCTTACATACTCAAATATATTATATATGCTTAAACTTGCTCAAATAAATCCAATTTCAATTTTTAGAACAGAAGAAGAACCAATAATTATAATTGGGGGAGTGTCTGTTTTTAACCCGCTTCCGTTATCTCCTTTTACTGATCTTTTTTTCTTTGGAGAAGGAGAAGAAGCTATAATAGAAATAATTGAGATGGATAAAAATAATAAGAAAACAGGTCTATCTAAAATAGAAAGAATAAGAAAGCTATTGGAGATTGATGGGGTTTTTTCCTTTAATGAAATAATTGCTGAATACTTCAAAGAATATAAAGAATTTATTTCAAAAAAAGAGAACATAAAATTTAATAACAATTGTTTACCATTTATTGATTTCTTAAAATACTTAAAAGATAATTTTAAAATTCAAGATTTAAGCAAATTTAAAACTAAAAGAAGAGTTATAAAAGATTTGAAACTCATAGATTATCCTCTTGTTAACATTTTACCATTAGTACAGACTATTCAGGATAGAATATCTATAGAGATAGCTAGAGGATGCTTGAATGGATGTAGATTCTGCCAGGCTTCTTTTGTTTATAGACCATATAGAGAAAAAGATGCTATAGATATTGCTACTTTTATTGTAAAATCTTTAATGGTGACAGGCTATGATGAGTGTAATTTGTCGGGACTTTCAGTTTCAGATTACTCGAATATAATTGACTTAATAAGTGCATTAGAAAAATATTTAAGTAAGAAAAATATTTCTGTATCAGTTCCTTCTTTAAGAGTGGCATCATTTGATATTAATCTTTTTGATTCTTTAAATTCTATAAGAAAATCTGGTATAACCTTTGCAATAGAAGCGGGATGTGAGGAAATAAGAAATAAGATAAATAAAGAGTTCGATGAAGAAAAATTCTTTTTGATTTTAAATAATCTTTATTTAAAAGGTTGGAAACTTGTAAAATTATATTTTATTTTGGGCTTTCCAGGTATTGATGATGAAGAAGATAAAATAATCGAGTTATTAAATAAAATAAAAAATAAATTCCCAAAATTAAATGTGAATGTTAGCATATCATTACTTATACCTAAACCATTTACCCCTTTTTCTTTTGATAGACAAATTCCTTTAGAATCATTTATTTTAAAAGCAAAAAAAATAAAAAATAGGTTCAGCAATTCTAGGATTTCAATAAAATATCATGATCCTTATGCTTCTTACTTGGAATATTTTTTTGCGAATGGTGCATTTGATGCATCTTATGTTTTAGGATTAGGATATAATGATGGAATCTGTTTTGATGCATGGGATGAGAAAAGAAATAAATCTTTTTATGATATCTTGGATATTTATTCAAATAATCCTTATTGCATATCTCATAATATAGATCTTGTATCTGCATTAGAGAATGAAAACTATTCTTTATATTTAAAACAAGAAAAAGAAAATTACTTTAGTGGAGTGAAAACTAAATCATGTATTTCTGATAGCTGCAACGGATGCTTTATTTGTAATGAAGAGCAAAAAAATCTACTTTCAAAGAAATATTCTGAAAAAGAAATTCTTGATGCGTTAAATAATATTGAAAATCTTTCTTTTCAAAAAGATAATCTTATCCAAACAGAAAATATCAATACCTATCTGATAAGATTTTCTAAATACAATCTTTACAGATATGTTGGACATCTCGATTTCTATAAAGTTTTTATAAGAATTTTAAAATTATCTGGAATAAATTTTGAGTACACTAAAGGATTTAATCCAAATCCTAAAGTATTTTTCCCCTTTGCTTCTTCTCTTGGAATGGAATCTTTTGATGATATCTTAATATTTCAATGCTGGAATTCAATAAAAGATTGTGATAAATTTTGTATGGATCTAAACTGTTTTTTGCTTGATGGATTTAAAATTAATAGCATTGAACCTATTAAATCGTTATCAGATTGGAGGAAGAATACAACTTTTATTCAGGAACTTGAAATCCCTGTTTCATTAAATACGAAAGATATATCAACAGAGGATTTACTGAAAAATCTTGAAAAATTCAAAGAAAAAACTGTTCAAATACTAAAAGACAGCTTTATTGAAGTATCTGATATTAAAATAAATATTAATAAAAATGAAAATCTAATGAGTAATGATATTATTTCTATTATATTATATTTAAAAACAAAGTTGGAAGAAAATCAGAAAAATATTATAAAAATATTAAATAATTCAAACTTAGGTATGAGTTTCAATATATTTTCAAAAAAAACTATTAGAATCGTAAAATGATAAATAAGCTTAATTTTGAAAAATTAACCAAAAAAGAACAAGCAAAAAAAATTTTAACTTTATTAGATAATCTTTTGTTAGATATAACGATTGATGACAAAAAAAATTATAAAAAGATGATAATAAAACTTGTCGAATATCTAGAAATATATGAAAAACTTGAAAAATATTTAAATGAAATTAGAAAATATGATATTCAAGACGAAACTGAAAAGTTTAAGAATTTAAAACAACTTATTTTAGAAATAAGAAATGAAATTTTAAATAAACTAAATTTAAAAAATTTTGAATCAGATTATATCAATTACACAAAGTTTGGTGAATCAAGAGGAAAACTTAAAGAATTATATATAATATTAGACAATATCAGATCTCCTTTTAATGTAGGTTCCATTATTAGAAGCGCTGAAGCTTTTGGTTTTAAATCTGTTATACTTTATGGAATTTCAGCTAGATTAGATAATCAAAAAATTTATAGAACATCTATGAATGCCGAAAAATTAATAGAAATAATAAGAATTACCGAATGGGAAAATTTGAAAAAATTTATAGAAGAAAAAGGACTAAAAATCTTTGTTCTTGAAAAAGCTAATAATTCAAAATTAATATGGGAATGCGACTTTGAAGATGGTTTAGCATTGGTAATAGGTAATGAAGAATTTGGGGTAACAGATATGATTCTTGAAAACGCCAATACTATTATTGAGATACCTCAATTTGGAGTTAAAAATTCTATCAATGTTTCGTGTGCTTTTGCAATTGCGGCTTCATGGATATCTTATAAACTATAAAATATCAAAAAAGAGATTTAATTATGAAATATATAAAAATTTTATTATTATTAATAATTCTTTTTATTTTTTGTTTTAATGTCTTTGGACAACAACAAAATACCAATTCTGTTTTATCCCGATCATTTCAAGGCATAAGTCTTGGTATTGATAAAGGGGAATTTGAAAAAATAATAAAAGAAAAAAATTTTACAGTTCAAGGTGAATTGGATGTTTATTTTAATCAACCGGATAAAAGTGTTATAGCTGTTTTATTTCCTCCATATTTTAGAAAAATTTTGTTTTTCTTTTATAAAGAAAAATTAGCAATGATTATTTTCTTTTTTGATACAAGATATATAACTATTTATGAAGAATATTCCAGATTATACTCTAAGTATGGATTACCGACAGTAAATCAAAAACAATTTGTATGGGAAGATAACGAAACAATGCTTATACTTGAGAAAGAACCTTTTATAGTTAAATTAATTGATAAATCTTTTTTCAAACAAATAGAACAAGAAAATCAGCAAATACAAAACATTATTCAAAAGTCTCTAGATTATGCTCTTGATACTTTGTAAGAAAAATTATAAAAATAAAAATTATATTTCAAACTTATAACCAATTCTAAAAACAGTTTTAATATATTTAGGGTTAGCAGGATCTTCTTCTATTAATTTTCTAAGATTAACAATATGGGTATCAATATTTCTGGAAGAAATTGCTCCTTCTGCTTTCCAGACTGCTTCAATTATGTCGTTTCTGGTTACCGGTTTGTTTTTATTTAATATTAAAAATTTTAATATTTCAAATTCATAAAAGGAAATATCTACTTTTTCACCATTTTTATAAAAAATTCCTTTATCAAAATCAATTAGGAAATTTTTAAATGAAAAATTCTGTATTGTTTCAGGTGTTTTATTGTATCTTCTAAATATAGCCTTAATTCTTGAAACAAGCTCTCTTATTTGAAAAGGTTTGGTAATATAATCATCAGCGCCTAAATCTAAACCTTTAATCTTATCTATTTCTTCTGATTTTGCAGAGACAATAATAATTGGAATTGCGGGGTGAGTCTTTTTTAATTGTTTAATAAAATCATATCCATGCATTTGAGGTAACATCAAGTCAAGTATAATTAAATCTGGATTTTCGTTTCGTGCTATTTCTAGTCCTTTTAACCCATCATCAGCTTCAATAATGCTATAACCTTCATATTCAAGATTATCGCGAAGAACATTTCTAATACCTTTTTCATCCTCAACCAGTAAGATTTTCTTTTGATTCATTTAATAACCTCCTTTTATAACTTTTATTTTTTTTAGGTAAAGTAATTATAAATTCAGTACCAACTTTTTCAATAGAAGAAACTGTTATTTTACCCTGGTGCATATCAATAATCGATTTTGTTAAACTGAGTCCTAATCCTGTTCCAGGTATAAAATTAGTTTCACTCCCTCTATAAAATTTTTCAAAAATATAAGGTAATTCTTTACTATTGATGCCTATACCATTATCTTTAAATTTAATCTTGATATTATTTTTTTCATCTGTAACAATAATATCTAACCTTTTTTCATCTTTGCCATACTTATAGGCATTATCAATCAAATTATAAAAAACTTGTTTTAAAGAATGTGCATCTGCTTCAATAATTATATCATTTTCTGGAAAATCAATATAAATTTTCATAGATTTTTTATCTATCTTAAAAAATTCGACAACATCATTTAATATTTGATAAAGATTTACATTTGATATCATAATACTTTGCTTATTTTTTTCATTTCTTGAGTAAATTAAAAGATTGTTAATTAAAAATAATAGTCTTTCGGTCTCTTTGAAAATATTTGTAAGATATTCTATCTTTTTTTCATCATTAAGAGATTTATATCTATCTATTATTGTTTCAAGCATTAGTTGTATTGCTGTTATGGGGGTTTTTAATTCATGTGATATAATTGAAATAAAATCTGATTTTAATTTATTTAATGAAAATTCTTTTAAAGTAAAAGAGAAAAGAATTAATATGGTCACAAAAATAAGAAAAACTAAAATTAAAAATGCTAAATTAGTAATTCGGTATCTTTTCTGACTTAAATATCCTAATAATTCACTATTTCTAACATATAAAGCTATATACAATTTTCTATATGTTCCAATAGCTATATCACCTATTCTAAAAAGAGTATAAGCTTCATTTTCTTTAGAAAATTCATCTATATTTAAGGAAAATTTGAATTCATATGTTTTTAAATAATCTAGCATCAATTGAGAAAAGTAATTAATATTAAAAGAATAAATAACTGTAAAAACCTGAGTGTCTATAGGAATAAAGTTAATAAAAATTGAATTATCTTGATCAAGTAAACTAAAAAAGTGAATTCCTGTATTATTTACTGTCGATTTTAAAGTTGAATATTCCTTTTGAAATGATTGCGAAGTTAAATAATCGAGAATGAATTTTGATTTTATATCATTTCCATTATTTATTTTATAACTAGTCGGTATTGTCAGATTATAAATTTTTGAAAACACAATCGCTTGAATTTGCAGGCTTTTTTTTATATTAATGTTTTGGTTATTATTATATAATATCTCTAAAATATCAATAAGAAAATCGGTTTTTATATTATTAAATATAATATATGAAAGAGCTTTATTGGAATAAATTAGAAGTTGAGATAAATTTTCCGTTTTTTGATATATTTTTAGTAATAATTTATAAGATTCTATAGTAGTATAAATAAAATTTCCTTGAGTTTGAATATTTTCAAGTAAGTATGATTCAGCAAGTGGATATTTGGCATTTTCATAAGCTTGCAATGCTGAAAGATATCCCAAATACGCATCTTGCTTAACTTCTTTATCTATTTCATTTTGAGAGATTTCATATGGAGTCATTTTTTTGGGATAAATAATAGCAAAATTTATAAAAGAGTTTTGTTCAACTTGATTTAATAAAGAAGTATAAAAATTAAAATTAGATTGAAAATCCATTTTTAGTGATAAAATTGATTTTATTATAAATGATATCGTACTATCTAGCTTAGTGTTAAAATTAGCTATAATACGGTTTTGGAAAAATAATCTTTCTTCCTTTATTAGATCATTATAGAAAAATATCGAAATAACCAAAAATGTGACTATTAATATAGCGATAATAAGAAAAGATTTCCTCTCTTTTATAATGAATCTTATAATTTCATTTATATTTTTCTTTTCATTTATCATTGAAAACCTTTATTATATTTTTTTTAGGTATCCAACCAGTCTTACCATTATCTAATTTAATCAAGGCAAAATCTTCAAATTCTTTCATGATTTTTAAGTTTATATAATCTTTTATTGAAAATAAAACCTCTGAATCTTGAGTTGGAAAATTATAAATATCTGATTGTGATATAGATATAGCATCATTTCTATGAAAATAATAACTTATTTTTATAAAAAATAAACAAATAATACAAAAATTAATTAAAATAAATAATAAACTAAAAAATCTCAAATTTTTTTTCTTTTTGGTTGCCAAATTAATTATGACTAAAAGAATGAAAGAAATTATTAAAATAATGATAATAAAAGATCTATTTAAATAATCAAAAAAATATATTTTGAAAAACCATCCATAATCATTAGATAAAAATTCTGTCAAATATTTTTTGTAATTTAAATCAAATCCTTGTTCTATTATTGATTTTCTTATAAAAACATATAAATCATTTATTCTATTTGTAGAATTATATAAGTATATACAATTCATTAAGACAGACTCTGTTCTATAACCACTTTTGTATAGTGATTCAAATATTAATAAAGCTTTATTAAATTCCTTTTTATCAATTAGATTTAAACCTTCTTCAAATTTTATTTTATATACTTTTAAGTTTTTTTCTATAATATAAAAACTATAGATTATCAATAAAGAAAGAAAAAATAGTAAAACAAAAAAAAGAAAAATAAAAAAAATTATAGTCTTATTTTTTATCATTTTATTATTACTTTGGAAATTAAATTATACTTTATTCTTTTGTAAGAAAAGTTTGAATTTTCTTATCAACTTTTTTCTGTTTTTATCTGAAAAATTCATATTTCGATTGTTAAAAAATGAACAATAAATTTCGTATACATTATCAATCAATATTTTTGTCTTTTTATTTTGCTCATTGTACCAGATATTGAAGTCATCTTTTGAATTAAGATTATATTTTTGATTAAATAAATTCCACATTGATATTATGTTTTCATAAATATTAGCTTTAGAAGATACTTTTTGAGAAGAAAAATATCTGTTGAAAAAATTAATAAAGATTAATAAAATAATTAATAAAAGAAAAATTGTAATTATTACCCAAATATTAAGAAAATATAAATAATCATGCAATTTATTAAATGCTATATATGAAATTTTAACATTATTTTTTGAAAAATTAAAATTACTGAATATCTGATCAAAATTTTGGTTAATATAGAAAGCTGATTTTGGAATAATAATATTATCAAATTCCTTTTTTTCAGGGTTAAAAACACTAAGAGGTATTTGATTAAAGAATATAAAACCTGTTTGCTTGGGATACAAGTAATAATCAAGAATAACTTCATTATCACTAATAAATACATCTGGTCCAAAGATATTAAAATATTGTTGAACAATCTTCAAATTTTTATAATTTATATATTTATGATTACCATTTCCTTTGAAAATTATTTCAAAAACATAATATAGAGAATTTTTATTTTCTATTCTATTATATGAATAACTTATTTGATAACTACCAATTAAGCCAAAAAAGTCAGGGTTTCCATTTGGCATTGGATTTATTGAAATTTTCTTAAGAGGGAATGATACTAATGCTTCTTTCTTAGTATTATCCTGATAATATTCAATTTTTATTTCGAATTTATCAAATATAACAGATGGTTTATCAGGAAAAACCAATAATTTAAGAATATAATATTTGTTTATCTGTTCATCAAATATAGAGATTCTGTCTTTTAAGTTCTCTAAATCTATTTTTTGATATGTTGCACCAGAAATAATCGGGAAATTTATTAGTTGTATTTTTTCTATTTCTTTTTTTGAAAAGAGACTCCATTCACAAACAAATGGTTGACCCAAATATATTTCTTTTGGTTCATATATAAATGATAAAATATTTTGAAAATCTAACTCATTAAAATAACTTGCTTTTGAAACTATTGGTATAAAAAAATCTTTTAATATATGTATTTTATCATTTATCTTAAATACAAAAGAAGAACCCTGTATATTTGTTTCTTCATATGAAATCAGGAAAAAAGTTACAATAGTAGTATATTTTGTATAAAATTTTTTGTTTAAAAAACTTGCTTCCTGTTTTTCTTCTATGATAGGCAATTGAATTTGTTTTATTGAATCAAATTTATCGAAAGATGGTATTTCTTGAATTATTAGCGGAGAATTCGATTCTATTGTTACTATTATTTTAAATTCCTCATTTACATATACTGTGTTAGGTTCTATTTTGGCATTTATAATTATTGTATCTTCGTCAAAAGAAGAACCTAAAATTAAAATTGAAATGATAATTAAAAAAAGAAAAGAATGTATTTTAATAATCTTTGTCATTTCAATTACCAATATCTTTCATTTTTACTATTTTTATATTTTTCAATTTTTGATTTTAATAATTGATTTTCAGCATTTTGAAGATTATTCAGGTTTTGTTGTTCTATTATTTCTGATAAATTTGAGTTTGTAGGGGAAGAATTATCATTAGTTTTTTCTTTTTCAATAATACTTAATATATAATTCAAATTATGGATTATTATTTTGTTTTTAGGGTCTATTTTACATGCTTCAATTAAATTGTTTTTTGAATTAATTAAGTTATTATTTTTAAATTCAAGATAACCCTGATAATTTAATAGTAATGCTTTTTCTTTATCTGTGATTTTATCAATATCAATTGAGTTGAGGTATTTTTTTGATAAATTTAAAATATTGTTTTTCAAAAGAATATAGGAAATATCAAAATAAATTTGATTTTTCATATTATCATACTGGTGGCTTATATTAACAAGATAAATAAACAATAAATCATCTTTAATAAAATATGAGGATAAAAACTCTCGAGAAATTGGCAAAATGACCAAAAAAGAAATAAAAACAAGATTTGATATTATGAAAATGGTTAAATTTTTTTTAATTTTAATATTCATACATTATTATATTTTCTCATTATTTAATTTTATTTCATAAAAAAAAGGCATGCTTAATAATAGGTATATTAGCATTAAAGTAGTGGCTACTATTCCAAAAATAAAATTTAATTTTCTAGATGCAAATGTTTCATGTTTTTCCATTTTAAATGATAAGTTTTTATTAGAGCTAATGATTGATATTATTGAATTATAGTAATTAGTATCCCATGAATATAAGATTACATTTTTCATTTTTGAAATATCTGCTAAAAATAGTGGATTAAATTTCGTTACTACTTCATTTTGAAAGTTATCAGTTAAAAATGCTTTTTTGGATTGTAACCATATTTTGGTTCCTTTTTCAGAAGAAATTACAATATTATAAAAATTTGTAATATTTTCTTTTATTAGATATTTTATCTTATTTGATAGAATATTATCAAAATCATAATCGGAAAAAAGAATAATGTTTTTATAAAAAGAAGGACTTCTTTCAAGAATGCTTAAAGCGACACTCAATGCTGAATTTATATTAGATGCTCTATAATAATCATCATTCAATTGGATGCTTGAAAGAACAGTTAAAATATGAGTTTTGTTATCAGTTAATGGTACTTCAAGTAAAGGATCATCTCCAAAAAGAATCAATGCGAATCTACAATTATCAGAATTTTCAATTAAAAAAGAAGATAAATTTTTTGCATTTTCAAATCTCGAAGGTTTAATATCATTGGCTATCATAGAAGTTGAATAATCTAATATTAAAACATTATCTATTGACATTGAATAGTTGGATATTTTCTTTACTCCTGCTGTATAATTTGAAAATGTTAAAGAAAGAAAAATTGAAATTAAAATTAACAATATGATTTTAATCATATAAAGAAACTTTAAATTATTGTCATTTTGTTTTTTAAATTTTTGTTTATTTAATATTTGTCTTATGAATATACAAGCTATTAATAATAAAAGAAAAATTAAAACAAGAGAAGAAAATATAGTCATCTAATATTGAACCTCAATAGTTAATAATTGAATTAAGACAAAAATTACAAAAAATATTATCACAAGAATATATAAGGATTTATCTAGCTCCTTGTATTTATTATATGATTTAATGCTATTTATAATTGGTTTTTGTTTATCTATTGTTGAAAATATTTTTTGAATATCCTTTGAGCTTTTTCCGATGAAACTCTCACTATTTCCTGCAATTTTGGAGATTTCAGTTAATATTTCATAATCTACTGGAATTGAAATTTTTTTTGTATAAATCATTCCTCGGGAGTCTTTAAAAGGGAATGCTACAGGACCAGAACTTCCTATCGCTATTGGGTAAATTTTTATATTATATTTTTTAGCTTCATTAGCTGCATATATTGGGTGTATATAGCCTTCATTATTAATCCCATCTGTAATTAAGACAATATTTTTAGATTCCCCTTTATAATTTTTTAATTGTTCGATACCACTGATAATTGCATTTCCAATAGCTGTTCCATCTTCAATCATATCAAGATCGATATCTTTCAATCTATTTAAAACAAATTGTTTATCAGAAGTCAATGGAATAAATGGGATAGAGTATTTAGCAAAAATGATAATACCAAAAAAATCATATTTCCTTATTTTAATGAAATTTTCAATAACCTCTTTTGCTTTATCTAATCTGCTTTGAGGATTAAAATCCAAAGCTTTCATTGTAGAAGAAATATCCAAACAAAAAACAAAAGCATGACCTTTTTCTTCAATAGGTATTCGATCAGTAAGAAACAAAGGGTTTGAACTCGCAATTATCAGTAAAAATAATGAAATTAAAAAAGCTAAGTATTTTGAAAACTTTATAAAATTAACTTTTATAGGTCGTTTTCTAATTGAACTTATAGGATAACCATCTATAATATATCCATTTTTAAGTATAAGAAAAGTAATAAATATTGCAGGTATTAAGAAAAAAAGTAAAAAAGGGTTTTCAAATTTTACATTTCCCATTAATGTAACTTTTTAGGTTTTTCTATTATTAGTGTCATGATTTTTTCTATTTCTGAAATAATTTTTTCGATAATATTATTTATTTCGTTTTTTCTAGTTGCTAATATATTAAAAGGAGCATCATATGAAAATACTTTTAAATTGGAATTTAATAAATTAATCTTTTGGATTTTTTCTATAATATTAGAAGAATTAAAATTTAAATTTAGCAAATAACTAATTTTTTCGTTAAATGCAATTAGATAATTTTTATAATCATTATCAGATATTGAATCTACTACAATACTTGCTTCAATTTTTTTTGCAAAGATCATTATTTCTTGAATCTTAGCTGCTATCTTTTTTTTATCAAAATAAATAAATATTTCTTTTTTTATTTTAGTTAATAAATAATAAGCTATAAATGAAGAGAATATAAATATTATATATATAATAACTAAATAATTAAAAATAAAATTATTAAATTTTTTAGATTCCTGTAAATAATATTGTTCATCTATTTTAGGATTCATTTGAATTGTGATAGAATTGAAATTATAGTATGAAATTCCATCAAAAAAAATTAAATCTGCTAAATTGACATTACCCGATAAGAATATTTGAAAATAAATTTGTAAAATAGATATATTGTTTTTTTCAATTATTTTATAAGAAATGATATTTATTTGGGAACTAGTTGTTTTTAAAAAGCTTTTGCTTTTATCAAGTTTTAGTATTCCTAATTCATTAAGATTGATATTCAACTTAATTATTTGCCCACAATATGGTAACTTGGGTGTAACAGAAAAAATTGATGAAATAAAAATAATTGTAAAAGCAATAATGATAAACTTAAAACTTTTCATATTTATCATATTATATTGAATTTTGTTTAATTTACTAATACTGGTTTTTTATTCTATTTTCAAAAAAATTTTGAAGTACAATATAAGGTGAAGAATCCGTTCTAATTAAGATTTTTTCAATATTTGCTTTTTCTAATTCTTTTAATGAATTTTGAATTATTTGATGATAAGGAATTTGGGAATATATATCTGGTCTTTCATTAGAAGAAAAAAAATTAATACTATTAGACAGTTTTTCTTCTTCTTTGTCAATTATAATTATTGAAATAATGCTACTTTTTTGATTTAAAAAACTAAATAGCTCAAAACTGAACTCGAAAGAAAAATCTGAGATCAAAAAAATTTGACATCGTTTTTGTAAAATATTATATAAATTTCTAATAAATTGAGCAATATTCTCAGAATTATTTAATTCAATATATAAGGTTTTTAATATATTTAACACCTTGAAAAAATAAGTAAGTTTTCTGTTAAAAGGAAAAAAATATCTTATTTTATTATCAAATAAAATTAAACTGGTATTATCATTAACTTTTAACGATGAATAAAATAGCACTAAAGCTGCTTCTAAAGCCACTTCTATTTTAGTTTTTGTGCTGAATTTTTGAAACATTGATTTTGAAATATCAAGTGCAATAATATTAAATCTGTTTCTATCTTCTATATATTCTTTTACATATAAAGATCTTGTCTTAGCAAAAATATTCCAGTTTATTTGTCTTACAGAATCTTTTTCTGAAAATATCCGATTTTGATTAAAATCTATGCCTATTCCCTTGAAAGCACTTTTAAACTCGCCAATAAAACTTTTATTTGAAATCTTATATAAAGAGAGCAATTGTTGATTGAAAAATAATTCTTGTGCAAGTTTTACTTTCAATCTAATGAACCTGTATATGTTCTATTATATCTGATATTATATTATCCACAGTTATATTTTCCGCAATTGCTTCATAGGAAATGATGATTCTATGCCTAAGTACTTCATGTACAATATGGGACACATCTTCAGGTATAACATAATTTCTACCTTCAAAAAAAGCGTTAACCTTGGAAGCTTTTAGTAAAAAAATAGAAGCTCTTGGAGATGCTCCCCATTGAATGTAATTAGAAAGGTGAGAAAGGGCATAATTTGTTTGATTTCTGGTAGCCTGTATTATATCTGTAATATAATTTATGATTCTTTCATCACAATAAATTTTTTTTATATTTTCACAAATTTCATAATAATTTTTTTCATTAAATATATATTCAACTTCTTTGTTTTCAATAGTTTGTAGATTTTTTAATATTAAGACTTCCTCTTCTTTTGAAGGATAATTTATTAAAATCTTGAACATGAATCTATCTAATTGAGCTTCAGGTAATGGATATGTCCCTTCATGTTCAATAGGATTCTGTGTTGCAACTACGAAAAATGGATTGGGCAATTTATAATTTTCCCCTCCAAGGTTAACTTCATATTCTTGCATTGCTTGAAGTAGAGCAGATTGAACTTTCGCTGGAGCTCTGTTTACTTCATCAGCTAGTATTATAGAATTAAATATTGGTCCTTTATAAGCAGTAAAATTAAGTGTAGTTGGGTTGAAAACCATACTACCAGTAATATCAGATGGTAATAAATCTGGGGTAAACTGAATTCTTTTAAAACTTAAATTAAAAAGGGATGCAATAGTTTTTAATATCAATGTTTTTGCAATTCCTGGTACACCCTCTAAAAGCACATGTCCTTGAGCAAAAAGGGCGATACAAATTTTTTGAATGACCTCTTTTTGTCCAACTATTTTTTTTTCAATAGAATGAAAAATATTTTCTAAAATTTTTTTCCCTTCATTTTCCATTAGCTACTATCCTGAAATTATTAAAATAAATTTGTCGGAGAGGGGACTTGAACCCCTATGAGTTTCCTCACTAGATCCTGAATCTAGCGTGTCTGCCAGTTCCACCACTCCGACTTAAAAAATTAAAGTACTAAATAATATATTGTTCTGGTCTTCTATCAAGAATAACATTGTTTTTTGGAGTTATCAACTTATTATTTGCAATCTCTGGGAAAATTTTTACTATTTTGATCATCTCTTTTTTTGAAGATAGACTTACAATTCTTTTCCCGGTAGGATCAATTATTTGAGATTTACCAGTAAATCTCAAACATTTTTCTTTGATTCTTTCGGTTCCGACTCTGTTAGTTGTGATGATGAAGACTCTATTTTCCATTGCTCTTGTTATCATTGCATTTTGACAATAAGGAAGAACAAGGTTAGAAGGATGTAAAATAACTTGAGCTCCTTTCAAGGTAAGCGTTCTTGCAGATTCAGGGAAAAGCCAGTCGAAACATATCATTAAACCAAATTTTACATCACGATATTCTCCAACCTTAAATCCACTTGAAGAAGGAGTGAAAAATATTTTTTCATCACTAAAAAGATGAATTTTTCTATAGTTAATGATAAGTCTACCATCACCTATAAAGAAAGATGAATTAAAATATCTCCCACTTTCATTTTCAATATAACCACCAGCAATTCCAATTTTATTTTCTTGTGAAAATTTAAGTATTTTTTCAAAAATGAAATCATCTTGTTTTATTGATAATTTTTTAACTTCATCTTCTGAACTAAATAGATAACCACTCAGAAACAATTCTGGGAAAAGATAAATATCAGCACCTTTATTTTTTTTTATGATATTAAAAGCTTTAGTTAGGTTACTTTCAATTTGTGCTCTTTCAGGATAAAATTGGACAATTCCTATTTTTAATTCTTTTTCTTTCATCACTGAATTAATAAAATAAAATGGATAAAAGTAAAGTGAAGTTTAACATAAATATCTTTAGAGAATAAGTAATTATTTGTTGAAATTATTTATAATTTTACTAACTTTTTCTTATGGATATAAAAAGACAGGAACTAAGCATCGATTATTATGAATTAAAGAAGAAGATAGAAAAATTATACAATCAATTTAATGAAATTGGGCAGTCTATATCTTTAGAAAATTTACAAACACAAATAGATCAAATAAATACCAAAGTTTCCAACCCTGATTTTTGGAATAATCACAAGGAAGCTCAAAAAATTTTAGATCAACAAAAAATTCTGCAAAAGAAAATAGATTTAATTAAAAAACTTAAAATTGATTTGGAAGATCTTTTAAATTTAATTAATAATACAGAACAAAATAATAATAATGAAATAATAGAAATCAACCATTTATATAATGATATTTCAAATTTTTTTATGGAATTTTTATATCTTTCAATATTTGAAGAAATAGATAAATCAAATGCATATATAACAATAAAACCAGGAGCAGGAGGCCTTGAGTCAACTGATTGGGCTCAAATGCTTTTGAAACAATACATAAGATATTCTGAGAGAAAAGGTTTTAAAATTGACTTGATTGAGTTTTCATCAGCAGAAGGAGGAGGAATAAAAATTGCTACTCTGGAAATAAAGGGTGAATATGCATATGGTTTTTTAAAATATGAAAGTGGAATACATAGACTTGTAAGGATATCACCCTTTGATAGTAATGCCAGAAGGCATACCTCTTTTGCTTCTGTTTATGTTTATCCTCAAATATCTGATGATTTTGATGTAGAAATTAATCCAAGTGATATTAGAATAGAGACTTTTAGATCTTCTGGAGCAGGTGGACAACATGTCAACACCACAGATTCAGCAGTTCGAATTTACCACATACCATCTAAAATAGTTGTTGTCTGTCAGAATGAAAGATCACAACATCAGAATAAAGAAAAAGCATTAAAAGTACTTAAATCAAGGCTATACCAGTATTATTTAGAAGAAAAGAAAAAAATAGAAGAAGAAAAATTTGCAGAGAAAAAAGAAATATCCTGGGGTAATCAGATAAGATCTTATACTCTTCAGCCATACACTTTAATTAAAGACCATCGAACAAAATTTGAAAGTAATCAATCTGAAAAAGTTTTTGATGGTGAGATTGATGATTTTATTTTTTCTATGATTTCTCTTGACTTTAAGCAAAAATATAACATTATTTAGTAAGAATTAACAAAATAAAATAAATAATAAAGTGGTGGCATAATTTATGAAATCTTCCGTACTTATCGTTGATGATCTTGCTTTTGTCCGCATGATGATTAAAGATATTCTTATAAAGTATGGTTTTAGCATTTGTGGAGAAGCTTCTAATGGAGTTGAAGCTGTGAAAAAATATTCAGAACTAAAACCAGATGTAGTTTTATTGGATATTACTATGCCAGTTATGAATGGTCTGGAAGCATTACAGAGAATAATGATATCAGATCCGCATGCAAGAATAATTATGTGCTCTGCACTTGGACAACAAAAGCTAATAATATCTGCAATTCAAGCAGGAGCAAAAGATTTTATAGTAAAACCTTTCAAGGAAGAAAGACTTATTTCAGCATTAAAAAAGGTCATTGAAAAACATTGATTTCTAATGAATAGATTTAAAATTGTTTTTATTTTATTTTTTATATTTCTAATATCAGAGCCATTATTAGCATATCCTGGCAACTCATTAATTTATCCTGAAAAAATAGAAAAAATAAGTGAAAATTTTTTATATAACTTTATCATTGATTTTAAAATATACTATACATATTCCATAATAAACAAATATGATAATATTAGAGCCAATTTTATCGGAAGTGCATTGAATTCTTTTTTTGATTATTATTTCATTAATAGAAAAATAAAGTTTGATCAAAAACAAAAAAATCAAATAATTTCATTTTATTTTGATAAACTAGCACTATATTTTCAAAAACAAAGAACACTTAACAATAATACTAATTTTAACTCAGAATTTTTAGATAAATTAGATGATACTGATTTTACCCTTACCAAATATGAAAACAAAGATAAAAATATAGATCCTTCTCTTATATACTTTGAAATTGAATATGAATTTGATTTTAAGAATTCTAAAATCAATCTTAATTGTAGAAAAAACTATTTATTTAATAATGAAAGTTTTGAGTTAAACATTAATTTTGATTATAAATATACTAGTTTTTATAATGATTTTTATAAAATATTTGTTGAAAAAATAATGAGTTTTTTGTTAAATCAAAATTATTATAATTTAACATTAAATTTAGGTAATTCTGCTTTTATAAAAGTAGATGGGATAGTTGTTGAACATTTTATGGCTGATTCATATCCATCAGATTATGATCTTATACTTGAAGAAGGTGAGCATATATTAGAAGTTTTTGAAGATGGTTATGATTCTTATGTTCAGAAGATAGAAATAAAAAAAAATGAGAAACTCTTTATCTCATTAGAAAAAAAAACACCTCATTGTAAACTTATAATAACTACATTTCCAAATGGAGCCAAGATTAAAATAAAAAATCAATTTGTTGGAAATTCACCTTTGAGTCTTGAACTGCCTTCTGGAAATCATTTTATATTAATAAGCCAGGATGGTTATGAATCTAAAGAAATCTTTGTTTCCATCGACGAAGAAGAAACAGAGAAAAAGTTGTATGTATATCTTATGCCTATTAGTACTACTCAATTTTATATTGATTACTCCAATAAAATATTGAATCAGGTTTATTCATATTTCTTTAATGGTTGTTATGGTTTAGCATTGGCAATAGCAGGGACTATCTTATACGATTATTTTATTCAGTTTAGTAATTCTTCTTTATATTCATATCAAACCATTGGTATTTACAGTTCAATAGCAATGATATCTTCTGGTTTACTTACCTTTGCTATATTTGAGATTCTTTCATTGACAGAACTCTGGAAATATTATCAATATATTAATTATTATACACTTTAAAATTTTAAAAAACTTGACTTAAAAACAAAATAAAGTTTACTAAAATCGTATTAAAAAATATTTAATTTGGAGGAAATATGAGTCATTATGTTGACGAAGTCATCAACTCTGTCAAAGAAAGAGTGTACTGGGAAAAAGAGTTTATTCAATCAGTTGAAGAAGTATTAAACTCTTTAAGAGTTGTTGTTGATAAAGATCCTAGATACAAAAAACATAAAATTCTCGAAAGAATTGTTGAACCAGAAAGAATCGTTGCTTTTAGAGTAGGTTGGCAGGATGATAAAGGCGAATTTCAAGTTAACAGAGGATATAGAGTTCAATTTAACTCAGCTATTGGTCCTTACAAAGGTGGTTTAAGATTTCATCCTTCAGTAAACCTTTCAATATTAAAATTTCTTGGTTTTGAACAAATTTTCAAAAATAGTTTAACAACTCTTCCTATGGGTGGTGGTAAAGGTGGTTCAGATTTTGATCCTAGAGGTAAATCAGATTCAGAAATTATGAGATTTTGTCAGGCTTTCATGAGTGAACTTTTTAGACATATTGGTCCAGATACTGATGTTCCAGCAGGTGATATTGGAGTTGGTGGAAGAGAAATTGGATACCTTTTTGGTCAATATAAGAAACTAGTAAATGAATTTACTGGAGTACTCACAGGTAAAGGAATTAACTGGGGTGGTTCTCTTATTAGACCAGAAGCAACTGGTTTTGGCGTTACATATTTTGCTGAAGAAATGCTCAAAACTAAGGGAATGGATTTTAATGGCAAAAAAGTCGCACTTTCTGGTTTTGGTAATGTTGCTTGGGGTGCTGCCTTGAAGATAACCGAACTTGGTGGTAAAGTTGTAACTCTTTCTGGTCCAGATGGTTTTGTATATGATCCAGATGGAATTAAAGGTGAAAAGATAGATTATATGCTTGAAATGAGAGCATCTGGTAGAGATAAAGTTCAGGATTATGCTGATAAATTTAAAGCAAAATTTGAAGCTGGTAAACGACCATGGTCAATTCCTGTTGATGTAGCTATTCCTTGTGCTACTCAGAATGAATTAGATATTAACGATGCAAAAGAACTAGTTAAAAATGGAGTAAAATGTGTTGTTGAAGCTGCAAATATGCCTTGTACATTGGATGCTGTAAAATATTTCATCGACAATAATATAATGTTTGGTCCTGCAAAAGCAGCTAATGCCGGTGGTGTCGCAACATCTGGTCTTGAAATGTCTCAAAATAGCATGAGAATGTCCTGGAGTTCAAAGGAAGTAGATGAAAAACTTCATGGCATTATGATAAATATTCACAATGCATGTCAGAATGCTGCTAAAGAATTTGGTACTCCTGGTAATTTAGTTAATGGCGCAAATATTGCAGGATTCTTAAAAGTTGCAAATGCTATGATAGATCAGGGATTAGTATAGCTCTTTGTTTATAATCTCTTGTTTAGAAATTTAATTGATAAATAAAAATTGGGACTGTCTCAAAACTTACAAGACAGTCCCCTTTTTTTGTTATTAGATAATAAAAATTTAAATATTTTTAATACAATAAAATTTTTAATTTTTTAATTTATCAGATATCGTTATAGAATAAGGTTTTATTTTAGTTCCAAATGCTTTTTTGGTTTTATTGGTATTATTTATTATTACTTTGAAAATATTTCCATTATCTTCAACATAATCAATTGATTCTATGCCAAATCCAAAAAATTTTGGTTTTAATTTTGAACTCTTAAAAATTTTGTGATAAAAATATAATAAACCCAATGAATTTAAAGAAGTTCCAAAATAATATACTTTTCCTTTTCCAAAATTATTAACAGTAATGGCTGCTTTACCAAAATAAGGTTTTTTTCTATCGCTATATCTTGCTAAAACTTTCGCTTCCAAAGGTTCAATAATATCTGCCCATGCTTCAACTTTGAAATTCAAGATACATGATTTTATTTTTGTCTTTGTTTCATTTAAAGATTCAAATCTTTCTATCTCTATTCCAGTCATTTTTGAAAATTTTCCTGGAAGCTTTAAGTCAGTAGCTAGATTATTTTTATTTCGAATTCCTGTTCTCCAGGAAAGTAACAAGATTCCTCCATTAGATACCCATTTTTCCAGTCTGTTATAAAAATCATCATCAACCATAAAATATAATGGTAATGAAATAATTTTGTATTTTTCTAATTCTACTTCTTCTATAGGTTTAACATCGGTAGAAATATTAAAGAGAGAAAAAGGTGCATACCAACGGGTGAATTCCATTTCAAAACCAGCTTGCATATAGTCGACTGGTTTAAAATATAGAGCCTTTGTCTGGTATTGATATCTTGTCAATCTAACATTATCCTTATCATATAAAATGCATGCATCTGATTTTTTCTGAACTGAATTAGCAATTCTATCAAAAATGTCTCTGTTATCTTTAATATTTTTTGTTAATTCATTAAAAAGATAAGTATCATTATTATCTGGATTTAGTAATCCATAGCAAAGTTGTTCCTGCCCAAATCTAGCAGTTCTATATCTGAAATAAAATAACTTATCTGCACCAAAGGCTATGGCTTTATTTGTCCATAGCTTTAGTTCTTCAATTTTGGGAAGATAACCTAAACAACTATGACCTTGAATTCCCGACATTTGTTCAAAAACTATGAAATGTTTGTTATCTTTTAATCCTTTTAAATAAGATAAATTTAATGAAATGAAATAATAGGGTAGTGGTTCATTTTGTTCACCCCATACAGGATAATTATTAAGTCCTATATAATCATGGTTTTTGGTCAATTTGTTAACATCTATCGAAGCTGAAAGAGATGGCATAAATATATCTGTGCTAATCCATTGGCTTTTTTTTATATTATTTCTTAATATTTTTGCCTGTTCATTTAAAAATTCTATATTACTATCAGACATGAATCTTGAATAATCTATTAAAAGTGTTGGGTTTTGTAAAGATCCATATGTGTTTTTAGGAGTAGGGATATTAAAATCGGAATAATTTGTACCCCAAAATACAGTACCCCAGGTTTTGTTAAGACTTTCAATATCTTTGTATTTTTCTTTAAGCCATTTATTCCATTTTTTCTGACAGTTATCACAGTAACAAAAATCTGAACCTTCATGACCAATCTCATTATCTAACTGCCAACCAATTATTTCATTATTCTGGCCAAAATGAGATGAAATATTCTCTACCAGAATTTTTACATGTTGCAAGTATGTTGGATTATTTACACAGATCGATCTTCTACCCCCAAATTGCTTTTGTTTTCCATCATAAGTGACTTGTAATATAGATTTATCTTTTTCATATAACCAGAAAGGGATTGTTGCAGTTGGAGTTCCTAAAACAACCTTAATATTGTATTTTGAAAAAATTTCAATTATTTCATCGAAAAGAGAATAATCAAAAACACCTTCACTTTTCTCAATTATACTCCATGCAAATTCCATAATCCTGATTGCTTCAATTCCTGCTAAAGACATTTTTTTAGCATCATCTTCCCAGTATTTACTTTCCCATTGCTCCGGATAGTAGTCGACTCCAAATAAAAAATTATTCATCATGACATCCTAACATAATTTATTGTTTAATCTATATTTTTATTTAAGATGATATAATAATGATTCAATAATCTAATGATTTAATATTTTCTATTTTTCCATACAGGCAAGAATTAATTCAGATAATACTTTTTCTGCATTTTCTACTGGAACCTGGCATGTCCCAACTTTGGGGTGTCCACCACCACCATATTTAAGTAAAAGGGAACCAACATTTACACTTGATTTTCTATTAATTATCGAATGTCCAACAGCAAATACTATATTTTGATTTTGTTTTCCCCACATTACTCTAATAGATATAGTAGCTTTTGGAAACAAACAGTATTCTACAAATCTATTACCTGTATAAATTATAGGGGTATTTCGTAAATCAATAATAAGAACATTTTTTTCTAATCTACTATATTTTAAGAGCATTTTCTTATATTCTTTTTCTTGCTCTTTGTATCTTATTATCCTCTCTTTTACATCCTCTATTCTTAATATTTTGTTTATTGATAGTGTTCTACAATAATCGACTAATCTTTCCATCAATTGATAATTTGATATCCTATAATCTTTAAATCTTCCAAGACTAGTTCTTGGATCCATAATAAAAGATAATAGTATCCATCCTTTAGGATGAAGTATTTCATTTTTTGTAAGATTACCTGAATCAGATTTATTAACAGCTTTCATCAAAGCTTTAAATTTTTTGAATCTTGTATCTCCATCATAATAATCATATATTACCTGAGCAGCGGAAGGAGCAGGTTTGCTTACTCCCTTGTAATTATATGGAAAAGCCTGTCTTTCATCTTCTGAAAGATGATGATCAAACCACAATCCGCATCCTTTTGCATATGGAATGTTAGCAAGAACATCATTTTCGTTAACTTCAACCAAGCCATCCTGTATGTCTTTTGGATGAACAAATTTGAAATGATCAATTATCCCAGCTTCTTTTAATAAAACAGCACATGCGAGTCCATCAAAATCAGATCTGGTGATCAATCTCATTGCCATATGATTGCTCCTTAAAAAAAAATATGAAAACAGATAAGTTTTTATAATACAATCTTTTCATTAAAATAATAATTTGAATATAATATTTTACAACTCAAATCTTGTAAAATCATAATTATATGTTATTTAAAAAATGACCTGGGATATTCGGTATCCGAACATATATGTGAACCTACATATAAAGGGTAAGGATTCTTAATGGCAATACAATTGGCGGCTTTTGCTAAGCATTAGCTACCGGCGGTTGCATAAAAGAACCTAAGTTAACTTAAGGGTTAACATAACCTTCGGGACCGATACCCCGGGTTTTTTCTTTAAAATAGATAAAATAAAAGGTAATTTGATTGAAAATATTGAACACTAAAGACGGGTATAATTTATTTGCTTCTTACTATCATCAACAGTATGAGCACTTAGATTCATTTGATTGGGAAATATCAAAAGAGGTTTTATTCAAAAATATTGATGATTTGTTTTTAAAAAATAAATATGAGATTAAAATTGCTGATTTTGGCTGTGGAGATGGAAGAATACTGAAAAGAGTTGCTAAATTTTTAGAAAATAAAGCTTATTCAAGATATAAAATATTTGGATACGATATTTCAGAAGAAATGATAAAAATAGCTAAAAGAAAGATAAATAAAGATATAATTTTTAATGTTGTAAATCTGGAAAAAGAAAAAATAACTGAAAAATTTGACTTAATTTATTCCTTTTTCCTTCTGGTTCATATAAATGATATTGATAATTTTTTTCAAAATGCATCTATCTGTTTGGATAATGATGGTTTTTTTATATTTAATAACATAAAACAAAAAAAAGGGTTTCAATTACCTTTTATAAAAGAAGAAACATACATAAAATTTTTTAATCATACTGATTCTAAGGTATTAAATACAATTGAAAAATATTTTTGTTTAAATGAAAAAGTTGAAACAGATTTTTCAACGATTTTTGTCTGTAAAAATCTCAATTTCTAAAATTATATATTATTTTGGGAAAATAACCTCAAATTTATTACTACAATAAGGACATAGTACTCTTAGTGTTTTACCTTTTAAGTAAGGTATTTTTAATAGCTTATTACAATATTTACAAGAAATAGTTTTTTTCTTTTTTAAAATTTGCATTTTTTAGTTCCATTAGATAAGTATCTTTTATATAAAATATAATAAAAAAGCAAAAAAAAAGGCAGTATTAGAACTGCCTTTTTTTTAAAAATATAGAAATTAAATCAATAAAAAAGGATGTAAATATTTTATTCTTCCTCTTCTGCTGTGATGAATTTCTTTCTTTCTTCAAGTACTTGTTCAGCAAGTTTTCCTGTGATTGGTGAATAATGTGAGAATTCTAGCTCAAAAGAAGCTGTTCCCTGAGTTATTGATTTTAAATCTGTAGCGTATCTTAAAAGTTCACTATGAGGAACTTCTGCTTTAATTAATGTTAAACCACCTGGTATAGGATCCATACCTAAAATCTTTCCTCTTTTTCCATTTAAATCTGAAATAATATCTCCTGTATATTTATCCATAGCATATACACTCAAAGTCATTATTGGTTCAAGTAATATAGAATCTCCTTTTGTCATAGCATCTTTTAAAGCCTGTCTTGCAGCAATTTTGAAGGACATTTCAGAAGAGTCAACATCATGATAAGAACCATCAAATAGTTCGACAATTATATCAATAATCGGGAATTTACCTAAAATACCATTATTTAAACCTTCAACCAATCCTTTTTCAACTCCTGGTATATACTGCTTTGGTATGACACCACCAACAATTGAATTAATAAACTTAAATCCTTCACCTCTTTTATTAGGGGAAACTTTTATTGCAACTTCACCATATTGTCCATGTCCACCTGACTGTTTTTTATGTTTGTATCTTGATTCAACTTGTTTAGTTAGAGTTTCTTTATAGTTTATACGAGGTATTGAGGTTTCAAAATCTAACTTCATCTGTTTTCTAATTTTAGAAAAATATACTTCAAGATGAAGTTCACCCATTCCTGATACAACATTTTGTTTTGTCTCCGGATCGTATTTAACTATTAATGTAGGATCTTCTTCACTGAACTTGTGTAAAGCAGAAATTAATTTGTCTTCTGTGTTCTTATCTTTAGCTGAAATGGCAACAGAGTACACTGGCTGAGGAAGTTTATCAAAAGCAAAAGAATATGAAATATCTTTACTACCAATAGTATAAGTGGTTGCGATATCATCTATTTTTTGAAGAATAACTATATCTCCTGTTACACCTTTTTCAATTTCTTCAATTTTATTTCCAAATGGTTGTAAAATCTTAGTTACTTTAAATTTGCTATTTTTTTCAATAATTTGGACTTCATCATCTTTTTTCAATTCGCCTTGCATAACCTTTATATAAGAAAGTCTTCCATTAAACTGGTCTATCACTGTTTTAAAACAAAATCCACAGAAAACTGCAGAATCATTGATATTAATTTCAATAATTTTATTATCATTTTTATTCAACGCCTTATAAGTTTTTTTTGAAATATATGGAGGAAAGCCTTTTCCTATAGCATTCAAAATTGAAAGAGAACTAGCCCCATCGGTAGTTGAACCACAAATTACAGGGATAAATTTTGATTTACTTACAGTTTTAGCAAAACCATCTAAGATTTCATCATCTGTTAATGTTTCACCTGAGAGGACTTTTTCAATATATGAGTCTTCACCTTCTGCAACTGCTTCCATCAATTTCTCTGAAATTTTGTTTATTTCATCTTTTTTATTTTCAGGAATAGTACTTTCTTTGAAGTTATCTCCATCTTTAATAAATGCCTTTTTCATTAATATATCAATATATCCAAGAATTTTTTTGTTTTCAATTATTGGAATAACAATTGGAATTATTGGTTTACCGAAACTTTCTTGCAAATTTGATAACACTTTTTCAAAATCTGCGTTTTCCTTATCCATTTTATTTATAAAAAATATTCTTGGTATTTCATTGTCTTCACATAATTTCCAATGTTTAACTGTTTCAATTTGAACAGCAGCTTCTGAATCTAACACAATAATTGCTCCATCTATAACCTGGATAGATGATCTTACTTCTCCAGCAAATTCTGCTGAACCAGGAGCATCTATAAAATTATATTTATAATCTTGAAATTTTACAGAAGCAATAGATGATTTCAAAGAAATTTTTCTTGATTTTTCTTCTTCGTCAAAATCAGAAACAGTAGTTCCTTTTTCAATAGTTCCCTTTTCTTTGATGGTTTTTAAATAAAATAATAATGATTCTAAAAGCATTGTTTTTCCAGAACCAGTATGACCTAGAAAAATAACATTTCTGATATTAGTAGAAGGCGCAATAATACTCATAAATCCTCCATAATTGTTTCATAATAAATAACATTCGTTCAATTTGCTAAATAAATTTGCATGAAATATTAACAAAGTCAAATATTTCAATTCTTGTGCGTAGCAAAAAATGAAACTTTGCACCTAAAACAAAAATTGAAACTTAACAGT
>CAYVTU010000018.1:34073-51700 GCA_964454835.1 uncultured Brachyspira sp. | reverse complement strand
TTTCGCCTTTTTTACACTTAATTTTGCTTCAATTAAAAAAATTCAAGATTGGAGTTAATTCTTGATTTACCTAATTATTTAAAGTTTTTTTATTATTTTTTTCTCGTAAGTATTGACATTAAATTTTTATTTGATAAATATATATTAATTTTATTGACTATTTAGTCAATTAATTATCGAACTGTTGATATTGGGAGTTAAAAATGGGAGTTAAAATTACAGGACTTGGAATGCATCTTCCTGAAAAAATGCTTGATAATCATTATTTTGAATCTGTCTTAGATACTTCAGATCAATGGATTACAGAAAGAACTGGCATTAAAGTAAGATATTTTAGCTCTAAAGATGAAGCTGCAAGTGATTTAGCATATCCTGCATGCTTAGAAGCCATTGAAAAAGCCAATATAGACAAGAATCAGATAGATTTAATTATCGTTACAACAGTTACTCCAGATTATTTTTTCCCAACTACTTCTTGTATTTTGCAGGATAAGCTTGGTTTAAAACCAACTCCTGCTTTTGATTTATTAGCCGGTTGTACTGGGTTTATATATGGTGCAGAAATAGCAAGAAATTTTATAGAAACTGGAAGATATAAAACAATCTTAGTTGTTTCTGTTGAAGAACTCTCAAAAATTCTCGATTTACAGGATAGAAACACCGCTGTTTTATTTGGAGATGGAGCTGCTGCTGCTATCTTTCAACATGTCGAAGGAGAAAATGGAATTATTTCATCTTATATTAGTGCCGATGGTAGCAAGCATCAGAACTTAATTATGCCAGCTGGTGGTTCAAAAAACCCTGCTACTTCAGAAACGATAAATGAAAGATTACATTATATCAAGATGGATGGAAAAGCTGTTTTTAGAGATGCTGTTTCTATGATGATTAAAGCAACAAAAGCAGCTTTGGAAAAAGCAAATTTAAATAAAGAAGATATAGATCTATATATACCTCATCAGGCAAATATTAGAATAATTGAGACAATAGCTAAATATTTCGAGATTAGCAAAGACAAGGTATATATTACAGTAGATAAATATGCAAATATCTCAGCAGCAACTATCCCTATAGCTCTTTATGATGCTGAAAAAAATGGAAGACTAAAAAAAGGGATGAAAGTTTTATTAACAGCATTTGGAGCGGGTTTTACCTTTGGCGCTATTATTATTGAAATATAGATAAAGGAGGCAAAAATGCTAGATATCAAGGAAATTGAGAAAATATTACCCCATCGCTACCCTTTTTTAATGATTGATAGGATCGAAGAAATTGATCCTTTGAAGTATGCAAAAGGTTATAAAAATCTTACCTATAATGAGGAATTTTTTCAAGGTCATTTCCCTGATGAACCAGTTATGCCAGGTGTTTTACAAATTGAAGCTATTGCACAAGTTGGAGCATGTGCTATACTTTATCATGATGATTATAAAGGAAAAACTGCCTACTTTTTAACAGTCAACAAAGCTAAGTTCAGGAAGAAAGTTGTTCCAGGTGATAAACTCGTTATAGAATGCAAGATGACTCATTTTAATAATGGAAGAGGGGTTGGTGAAGGAAAAGCATTTGTAGATGGAGAGATAGCCTGTGAAGCAGAAGTTACCTTTATAGTCAGATAAAATAACCAGGAGATTTCATGGGCAGAACTAAAGGGAAAAGAGACGAAAGATTATTAAAATCCAGAAAAGCCAAGATAATGATAGCTACATACCTGACTGTTATCGAGCTTGGTCTAGCAAAGACTAGAGCCAGTGACATAGCAGAAAAAGCTAATGTATCGCAAGCACTGATGTTTTATTATTTTAAATCTATGGAAAATATTTTTATTGAGACTCTTCATTGGGTAAATAATAGAATTGCTCAGAGATTAATCAAAAAGGTAGATTCTGTTAATGACCCTATTTTACAGCTAAAAATCAGGGTAGATGATTCTTTTTTATCTACAAAAGAAAATAGAAGATTTTATCTTTATTACCTTGATTTTTTAAGGGAAGGAGCAAGATCCGAAATTTTTAAAAAACCTAACTTAGACTTTAATAAAACTGTTTTTGAAAAGTCTTTATCTTATATTCAAAATGGTATTAAACAGAACTACTTTAGAAAAGATCTAGATGTTTTAACTGCTGCTTCGATGATAAAGGCAAATATCGATGGTTTTATGATTCAATGGCTTTTCGATGGTGAAGATACATTTCATCTATATAGAAAAAGATGTCTTGATGTAATATTCAGATATATACTGAGAGACCTCAGTCTTATAGAAAAATTAAACCTTTTAAATTAAAAAATATTTTTAAATAATTGAATTTACTTAACTCTCTTTTCTTTTTTCCTATTTCTTTTATTCTTATCCCTTTGGTAAATAAAATAAAATAAAATTAATGAATTAAATTAATAATAAAAAAAATTTGGAGGATTAAATGATCAATTACCAATTAACCGAAGAACAGAAGATGATTAAAGATTTAGCAAGGCAAATCGCAGAAGAAAAAATAAGACCATATAGTAAAGAATGGGATGAAAAGGAGGAATTTCCACAAAGCGCAATCGAAGCCCTCGCAAAATCGGATATGAATGCTATATGCATACCTACACAATATGGTGGAATGGGTGGAGGAGTATTTGATCTTTGTTTAGCTGTTGAAGAAGTTGCTAGAGTCGATGGTGGAGTCGCTACATCTTATGCAGCAACTTTTTTAGGAATGTTTCCAATTTTATTAAATGGAACAGAAGAACAAAAACAAAAATATTTACCAGATATTGCTGCTGGTAAAAAATTATGTGCTTTTGGCTTAACCGAGCCAGAAGCCGGTTCTGATGCTTCAAATGTAAAGACAACTGCTACAAAAGATGGAGATTATTATATACTAAATGGTACAAAGCATTTCATCACTAATGGTGGTGTTGCTGATATCAATGTTATTATAGCTGTCACTGATAAAACAAAAGGAGCTAGAGGTGTATCAGCCTTTATAGTAGAAAAAGGGACAGAAGGTTTTTCTTTTGGTAAAAAAGAAGAAAAACTTGGTATAAGATGCTCACCAACAAGAGAACTTATCTTTCAGGATTGCAAAATACATAAGAGTCAATTACTTGGTGGAGTCGAAGGCATCGGTTTTTTAGCTACGATGAGAACTTTTGATTATTCAAGACCAGGAGTTGCTGCTCAAGCTGTTGGCATAGCCCAAGGAGCAATGGAGCTTGCAATTGCATATGCTCATAAAAGAATTCAATTTAATCAAAAAATAACCAGTTTCCAGGGAATTCAATGGATGATAGCAGATATGGGAACAAAAATTGAAGCTGCAAGAGCCCTTGTATATGCTTCTGCAAAAGCAGCAGATAGTGGACAAAAAAACATAGGTCCAGCTTCCGCCGCTGCTAAATATTTTGCTTCAGATGTTGCAATGGAAGTAACAACAGATGCTCTCCAAATTTTTGGTGGTTATGGTTATATAAAAGAATATCCAATAGAAAAATATCTAAGAGACGCAAAAATTACCCAAATTTATGAGGGAACAAACCAGATTCAAAGAAATATAGTTGCCCTTGCTTTAATTAAGGAGTTTGGAAAATGAGAATAGCAGTTTGCATAAAACAAGTACCAAATACGACGGAAGTTAAAATTAATCCTAAGACAAATACTCTCGTTAGAGAAGGAGTCGAATCTATCATTAATCCTTTCGACATGTATGCCATTGAAGAAGCAATTAGATTAAAAGAAAAATTTAATGCTGAAACTTTTGTTATAACTATGGGGCCGCATCAGGCGGAAACTGTTTTAAGAGAGGCTGTCTCAATGGGGATAGATAATCCTATTCTTGTATCAGATAGAGCATTTGCTGGCTCTGATACCTGGGCTACAAGTTTAACACTTGCCAAAGCAATTGAAAAAATTGGCAACATTGATCTAATAATTTGCGGTAAACAAGCTTCAGATGGAGATACAGCTCAGGTTGGGCCTGGTATTGCAACCCATCTTGGAATACCTCAAGCTACTTATGTTAATCATATTAGAAATATCAATTTTGACGAAAAATGGATTGAAGTTTCCAGACTTCTTGAAAATGGTTTTGAAATATTGAAGGTAGAATTGCCAGCTTTAATTACAGTGGTCAAAGAAATAAATGAACCAAGAACACCATCTTTGAAAGGTAAAATGAGAGCAAAAACTTTACAAATACCTATTTTTACCAATAAAGAATTACAAATTCCTGAAAATCAAGTTGGATTAAATGGTTCCCCTACTCAGGTAGTCGAGATTTTTACACCTTCTCACAAGGTTGGCGGAAAAATATTTCATGGTGAACCAGAATCTATAGTCGAACAATTTATTTCTGAGATAAAGGATTTATTATGAGCGGAATTAAGATAGATAGAGATAAATGTGTAGGATGCTCAGCATGTGTAGGAGTATGTCCTGTAAATGCAATAACAATGGTAGAAGACAAAGCTATTATCGACCTTGCAAAATGTACACTATGTATGGCTTGTGTTTCTTCATGTCCTGTAGAAGCTATATTTGTAGTTAGACAGACAATAGAAAGAGATATTGACATTTCATCTTATAAAGGAGTCTGGATTTTTGCAGAAATAGAAGAAGAAAATGTTGCTTCAATTACCTATGAACTTTTAGGTAAAGCTCAGATTTTAGCAAAAGATCTTAATACTTATGTTGGAGCAATTTTACTTGGAGATAATATAAATAATCTGGCTCAAAAATTGATAGAAAGAGGAGCAGATAAGGTTTTCTATGTTAATAATCCTGCTTTGAAACATTTTGTAGCTGAAACATATTCAAATGTTATAATTAACCTTGTAAAAAAGCATAAACCAGAAATACTTCTTGCTGGAGCTACAACCCTTGGTAGAAGCCTTGTTTCAAGAATAGCTATCGGAGCCTACGCTGGGCTTACAGCAGATTGTACGGGTCTTGATATAGATAAAGAAAGAAAAATTTTAATACAGACTCGTCCTGCCTTTGGTGGGAATATCATGGCAAGAATAATTTCACCAAACTTCAGACCTCAAATGGCTACAGTCAGACATAAAGTAATGCCAGAAGCAGAAATAGATAAAAATCATAAAGGACAAATTATTGAAGAACAATTTTCCGAAGCCTATATCGAAAAAAGAGTTAAATTTATTGACTTTATAAAAGAAGAAACCAGCAAGGTTAATCTTTCAGAGGCGAATATTATTATTTCAGGTGGAAGAGGTCTAAGAAATCCTGAAAATTTCAAACTTCTAGAAGATTTAGCAGAAGTTTTAGGTGGAGCAATTGGTTCTTCTAGAGCATGTGTAGATGCAGGCTGGATACCTTACTCCCATCAAGTAGGACAAACAGGTAGAACTGTAAACCCTAAAATCTATATAGCTTGTGGTATCTCTGGTCAAATTCAACATCTTGTAGGAATGCAATCAAGTAAAGTAATAATAGCCATTAATTCTGACCCTAATGCACCAATTTTCAAAGTGGCTGATTATGGACTTGTTGGAGATCTTTTTGCTATCATTCCAGCATTAACAAGAAAACTTAAACAACTTAAAAGTAAGGGTTAAATTTCCATTTACTGAACAAACAATAAAACAATTTTATTAAAGTTTGATCTTTATAATTTTTCTATAATTAAAATAAAATCAAAGTTTGATTATTGTTTTAATTTAATACCCTTAATTTATTATGTTTAACATAAAAAGTAAATATTTATAAAAAACAAAAAGGATTGCTTATGTTATTAAAAGGAAAGAAAGGTATAATTTTAGGACTTGCTAATTCTCATTCAATTGCATATGCTTGTGCTAATTCTGTAGTAGAGATGGGTTCCCAAATTATTGCTTCATATTTAGATGATAGATTCTTAAAATGGGTAGCGCCTCTTTGTGAAAAACTAAATGCTAAATATTTTCCCCTCGATGTTTCAAAAGATGAATCTATAGATAATTTTTTTGAGCAGGTAAAAAAAACATGGGGTAGTATTGATTTTATAATACATGCTATTGCTTTTGCAAAATCTGAAGATCTCGAAGGAAGGTTTGTAGATACTTCCAGGCAGGGATTTTCAATAGCACTTGATATATCTGCATATTCTTTAGCTGCTGTAGCTAAAAGAGCTGCACCACTATTTAATAATGGTGGTTCGATAGTTACTCTTTCATATTATGGTGCTGAAAAAGTTGTTACATCTTATAATGTTATGGGTGTTGCAAAATCAGCTTTAGAGGCTTCGGTTAGATATCTTGCAGCAGACTTAGGTAGTGAAAACATAAGGGTAAATGCTATTTCTGCTGGTCCTATTAATACTTTATCAGCAAGAGGAATCTCGGGTTTTACTAAAATATTACATCATGTTCAAGCAAAAGCACCACTCAAAAGAAATGTTCTTGCTTCAGAGGTTGGAAATACTGCTGCTTTTTTGGTATCTGATCTTTCAAGCGGTATAACAGGTGAAACAATATATGTGGATTGTGGCTTTAATATAATTGGTAGCTAATTTATTTTTGATATTAATTTGCAAATTGCAATTTTGCCATTTTATTTTAAGTTTTGTTTATGAATATAATATTAACAAAATATAGTTTTATTTTCTCTTATATTTATCTTCTCTTTATCTTCATTTTAACAATTTTCTTGTTGTTCTTTATAGTATTTCTTATTTTTTATATTTTTTATTTTTTGGCTAAAATCTATTTTTCACTAAAATTTAAACCAAGAAAATTTAAATTTGAAAAAGGTTTTTATATTTTAGGGCATAGGGGAATTCCTAACCTTGAACATGAAAATACCCTTGAATCCTTCGAATTAATAAATAAATATGATATTGATGGAACAGAGTTTGATGTCAATATTAGCAGTGACAAAAAGCTTTTTGTTTACCATGATTATAAACTTCAAAGATTTTTTGGAATAGATAAAAATATAAAAGAAATTTCATCAACTGAAATTGGATCTTTGAAAATCTCGTTATTTAGCTCCAAAAAATCTGACATCGATAAAAATCAGTCTAAAATTCCTCAACTTAGTGAAGCCTTTGAAAAGTTGAAAAATTGTAGATTGCTAAATCTTGAAATAAAATCAAATTCTCTTAAAAATCTAGGATTAGAAGAAAAAGTCGCTAATTTAATAAAAGAGTATCAACTAGAAAAAAAGATTGTCATTAGTTCTTTTGATCCTTTTTGTCTTTTGCGATTTTCAAAATATTTACCCGAAGTACCAAGAGGTCTTTTAGTTTCTAAAACAGGACTTGCAAAATATCTTCGTGATATGTGGTTTTTGGCATTTTCAAAAGCAGATTTTATCCATTTTGAAGCAGGATATATTGGAGATGAAATAGTTAATATTTTGAAAAATAAAGGTTATTCAATTGTTTATTGGGGCGTGAACTCTATTCAACTTTTTCAGCGAGCATTAAAAGATGAACCTATCTTTGTGATTTCAGACATACCTCATATTTTAAAAGATTATTATAACTAAATAATTAATGTCTTTTTTTCGTTTTATAAATTTTTGTTTTTTTAATTTTTCTTAAAATCTTTTATTTCGTTTGTTTTATATCTAATTTACTATTAATTTTATATTTCCATAAAAACAAATTTTTCTATTCTTTAATAATTCATTATATGAGTAAAAATTATAAAATTTGTCATATTCTTGTTGCAAAATGTTTAAGAAGGTGTAAAAGCTTAGTAAGGAGGCATTTTTTAATGAAAACATTCAATAAAGGTGTTCATCCACACTATAATAAAGAATTGACCAATAATTGTGCTATTGAAAAAATACCCCTTAGCTCAAAACTGATAATTCCTGCGCTTCAACATCTTGGCTCTCCTTCTGAAGTATTAGTTAAAAAAGGAGATGAAGTTTCTCCTGGTCAACTTATAGCAAAAGCATCTGGATTTGTTTCTGCTAACATTCATAGCCCTGTATTTGGTAAAGTTTCAAAGATAAGCCCTAAGCCAGTTGTTGGTGGAAGAATGGTCAATCATATTGAAATAGATGTAGATATAGAGAAAACAAATCAATTTTCCTGGCAGAAACAGGATATTGATATTACCAAAATTTCAACAGACGAAATAATAAATAAAATTAAAGAAGCAGGTATTGTCGGACTTGGTGGAGCTACATTTCCAACTCATATTAAATATGTTCCACCAAAAGATAAAATTATAGATGTTCTGGTGGTCAATGGGGCGGAATGCGAACCTTTTTTAACATGTGACCATAGACTTATGCTTGAAAAAACAGATGAAATCTTGAAAGGTATCGAAATAGTTTCACGACTACTACCATTAAAATCCATTATTATTGGCATCGAATCAAATAAAAAAGATGCGATAGATGCCTTTAATGAAAAAATTAAAAATTATAAACTTCCTATCGAAGTTGAACCTTTAAAGGTAAAGTATCCTCAAGGTGCAGAAAAAATGCTTATTCATGCTACTACAAAAAGAGTTGTGCCTTCTGGAAAACTACCCTTGGATGTCGGTGTTGTTGTTTCTAATGTTGGAACACTTTTTGCAATCTTCGAAGCAATATATTTTAACAAACCTCTGATAGAAAGGATAGTTACAATAAGTGGCGATATAGTCAAAAAAGGTGGAAATTTTCTGGTTCCAATTGGAACACCTATTGAACATCTTCTCTCTTCTACAGAAATAGATACTAAAAAAGCATACAAAGTAATTTTTGGTGGTCCTATGATGGGTGTTGCAATCCCATCACTGGATTATTCTATTACAAAAGGTTCATCTGGGATACTCTTCTTCTCAGAAAAACTTGCAAAAGTTGAAGAAGAAACACCTTGCATAAAATGCGGTAGTTGCATGAAGGCATGCCCCATCAATCTGATGCCAAATCGTCTTGCTGCTTTTTCTAAAGGGAAAAAATGGGATGAACTTAAAAACAACAATCTTTATGATTGTATGGAATGTGGTAGCTGCGCTTTTGTTTGTCCTGCGAAGATAGATATAGTTGGCTGGATAAGATATGCGAAAAATTATATCAAAGCTAAAAATCTGTAATATTTGATTTTTGTTTTCATATATTCTGGAGGTCTTAAATGGATGTAAAAAAAGAAGGATTCATACTCTCATCTTCTCCTCATATAAAAATACCTGTTTCGACAAGAAAAATAATGTTTCTTGTCGTTTTTGCCCTTATTCCTACAATAATTATATCTGTTTTATTCTTTGGTTTATCTGTTTTGGTTCTATATTTATCTGCCATAATAAGCTGTATGGCAACTGAAGCAATAATTAAAATTTTAAGAAAGCAAAAAATAAATTCAATTTTTGATGGTTCTGCCATTGTCACTGCAATTCTACTTGTCATGACCTTGCCTCCTTCTATTGGCTGGCAAAAGGTCGCACTTGGTTCATTTATCGCTATTGCAGTTGCAAAAGAGTTGTTTGGTGGTCTTGGACATAATATTTTTAACCCCGCTTTAGTTGGTAGAGCTTTTTTAGCTGCTGCTTATCCTGTTAGCATTACCACTTTTTCAAAACCCGCAAAAGTTTTTCCCTTTCTGATTGATTCAGTCAGTAAAGCTACACCATTAGCTGCTGCTAAATTTGATAAGGTATTTACAGATATAGGTTCCTTATTTTTTGGCCAAGTAGGGGGTTGTATTGGTGAGACTTCTAGTTTAACCTTATTGATAGGTGGACTTTTTCTTTTACTTGTCGGAATAATTAACTGGAGATTGGTTTTCTCATATCTTGGAACTGTTGCCCTATTAACAACTATTTTCTGGTTAAAAAATCCTTCTATCTATGCTTCCCCAATTTTTCACCTTTTTTCAGGCGGATTGATACTTGGTGCCTTCTATATGGCTACAGATATGGTTACTTCGCCTGTAACAAATATTGGAAATTTTATCTTTGGCATTGGTGCTGGTTTACTGGTCGTATTAATAAGACTTTTTGGTGGATACCCTGAAGGTGTAATGTATTCTATATTATTTATGAATGCATGTACCCCTTTAATCAATAAATTTACCAAAACTAAAGTTTTCGGAACATAATTATTAGTCTTCTTTCAGGAGATAAAAATATGAATATATCTACAAAGATGATTATAGCTTTAACAATTGTTACAATATTTGCTGGCTTTTCGCTAGCATTTGCCTATGAGTATTTCAAAGACAAAATTGCAGATAACGCTGTTAAAGCATTAAATGAAAGCATTGGAACCGTAATTCCAGGAGCTGTTTCAAAAGAGCTGATACCTTCAAATGAAATGACAATTTACAAGGTATATGATAAAGACTTAAATGCACCCGATAAAAACCTACTTGGTTATGCCATAGTGACCTTTGCGAGTGGTTATCAGGGTTCTATTAAAATACTTGTTTCAGTAACACCTGATTTCAATAAAATAATAACTTTCAGGGTTCTTGAACATTCTGAAACTCCTGGTCTTGGTGGAAATATTGTGAACTCAGATTTTATTTCTCAATATGAAGGTTTAAGTACAGAAAAAGAGATAAAAGTAATTAAAGGTCCTTCAAATAAAGAAAATAATGAAATTTCTGCAATATCGGGAGCTACAATTTCTTCTAAAGCTGTTACAAAAGCACTAAATGAAACATTTCAAAAAGCAAAAAGCATAGTCATGGGTTCAAAATAAAATCTCAAATTGGAGGTTTACTTAAATGGATAAAAAACCTGCTATATATCATTTTTTAAAAGGTTTCTGGGAAGAAAACCCTGTTCTTGTTCAGATTTTAGGAACCTGCCCTACCCTTGCTGTCACTGCAACTGCTGTAAATGGCATAGGAATGGGTCTTGCAACAACATTTGTTCTTGTTTTTTCCTGCGTTGTAATCTCTCTTTTAAGAAAATTAATCCCAAATGAAGTAAGAATAGGAGTATTTACAGTAATAATTGCAACTTTTGTCACCCTTGCTGACCTTTTTTTGAAAGCATACTTTCCAGATCTTTCAAAATCATTGGGACCATTTGTTCCTCTTATTGTAGTAAACTGCATTATTTTGGGTAGAATAGAGGCTTTTTCATCAAAAAATAATGCTGCTCTATCATTTTTAGATGCACTTGGAAATGGTCTCGGTTTTACTGTAACTTTAATAGTGATGGGTTCGATTAGGGAACTTTTGGGTAAAGGCACATGGTTTGGTATACCTGTCCTTCTTTCTTTTTACAAACCAATGCTTGTTATGATTCTTCCAACAGGAGCTTTCTTTACCTATGGAACACTTATGGGCATATCAAATGCCATTAAAAAAGCTAAAAGCTAATAAATAACTTATAGATAAATTAATTATTAAAAATAAAATATAAGAGAAAATATTAAATAAAATGTAAAATAAATTAAAAATTAAAGGGGAAATAAAATGAGATTACTCCTTTTATTTATAGCCTCAATAGTAGTAAATAACTTTGTTCTTTCGTACTTTTTAGGTATTTGCCCATTTATTGGAGTTTCTAAAAGACTTGATTCTGCTGTTCCTATGGGATTTGCAGTTACCTTTGTAATGACAATGACTGCTGCTATCACATGGATTATAAATCAACTAATATTATTAAAATTAAATATGCCCTACTTACAATATGTCGCATTTATCTTAGTAATAGCAAGTCTTGTTCAATTTGTAGAAATGTTCTTAAAAAAATTCATACCATCACTTTACAAGGCATTTGGAATTTATTTACCGCTTATCACGACAAACTGTGCTATTTTAGGTCTTGCCCTTTTAGAGGCATTGAAAAACTATAATTTTCTTGAATCTTTAGTATTTGGTGTTGGCTCCGGCATAGGCTATACCGTTGCCATGGCTATAATGGCAGGGATAAGGGAGCAGCTTGAACTTTCAAATATACCTAAACCATTTGAAAATGCCGCTATTACACTTATAACTGCTGGAATCCTTGCTTTAGCATTCATGGGCTTTTCTGGAATGATTGCCTTATAAAAATAATTATAAAGATACTTATTGGTAAAATTGATTTGAAATATAAAATTTATAAAATGATCCAATAATATAATGCTATAAAAAGGAGCTTAAAAATGACTATCCTTTTATCAACTATATTAATGGGCTCAATAGGGCTTATTTTTGCAGCCTTTTTAGTAATTGCTAATAAAAAGTTTCATGTTGAAGTAGACGAAAGAATATCACAGATAGAACAAGCACTTCCAGGAGCAAATTGCGGAGGATGTGGTTTTGCCTCCTGTTCAAACTACGCTGAAGCAATAGTTCAAAAAGGTGCTAAACTCAATATGTGTGTCGTTGCAGATGCAGAAACCCTTTCTCAACTTGGACAAATCATGGGTGTTAAAGTTGAAAAGAGCGAAAAAAAGATTGCAGTAGTTTTATGTCGTGGAGATAGAGAAGCAGCAAAATTTCCTGGAATCTATAAAGGCATAAAAGATTGTGCTGCTGCCATATACTCATCTGATGTCGCTAAAAGATGTAAATATGGCTGCGTGGGACTTGGTTCATGCGTTGCAGCATGCCCATTTGATGCTATTCATATTTCTGAGCATGGTATTCCTATCGTTAATGTCGAAAAATGCACTGGTTGTGGAAGCTGTGTCGATGCCTGCCCTAGAAATCTTATTGAACTACATTTTATTTCTCGAAAAGTTCATGTTTACTGTAAATCTAAAGATCCCGGTGCAATATATAAAACTGTATGTACAAATGCATGCATAGGTTGCGGACTCTGTGTAAAATCTGCAACAGCAGATAATGCACCTGAGGCATTGAAAGTGTCGGAAAATCTAGCAGTAGTCAATTATGAAAATTATCAATTAAAACCAGCTTATATTGAAAAATGCCCAACTGGTGCAATAAATGTAGAGCAAAATATTGTTTTGAAATAAATTTGATTTTTTTCAATATATGTTTTATATATTTTAATGATGAAATAATAAGAGATTATATTTACTAAAATCAACAAAAGTGTTAGATACAAAATAGGTAAATGAAAATAGATACCTAAAATAGATATTTAAAAGTGGATATCTAAAAAATAGCCAGGAGGAAATAATTGAAACAGCTTTTTCGTTCGAAAACAAATAGAGTAATTTCTGGTATTTGTGGTGGCATTGGCGAAATGGTTAATGTTGATCCTACGATTATAAGACTTTTCGCTATTTTTTTAACAATTATCACCGGTTTAGTTCCTGGTATCATTACTTATGTTGTAGCAATATTTGTTGTTCCAGAAAGACCTCATGAATAATAAAATATTAGAAATTATCATTTAAAAAATATTTTTATGCCTAAAAAAAGTGATGATTTTATCCTTTATGCTGCTTATGGTTCCAATATTTTAAGAGAAAGGTTTTATGCTTATATAATGGGAGGAGAATTTTTAGGCGTTGAATATAGCGGTTGTAAGGATAAAACCGAACCCGAGGATTTTGGTACTATACTTGTGCCACACAGGATCTACTTTGCAAAAAGCAGCAAACGCTGGAATAATGGTGGGGTTGCCTTTCTTTCGTTAAAAAAAGAGAAAGACCCTTATTATTATGCTCTTGTTCGTCTATGGAAGATAAATCGTTATCAATTTGATGATATTCAGGCTCAAGAAGGTGCATGGTATAGTGAGATAATGAATCTTGGTAAGAAGAAATACGATATTATTACATTTACTGGCAAAATGGATTTTGAAAAAGAAAAGAATCCTCCCTCAGATGAATACCTTCAAATAATAACAAAGGGTTTAATTCAGGTTAAAGGCTTTTCTGTCGGAGAATGCGAGCAATACTTAAAAAAATTTATATAAAATTTCTTGAAATTCACCCATCATAAAACTGCAAGACATAAGGGCTTGCGATTCCTTTTATTACCGACGAACATAAGGGTCGTCTGAAAACTATAAAATAAAAGGAGAATTTATGACAAATTTTTCAAATTTAAAATTCCCTGTTGAACTCGATCTTTTGATTTCATTTATCGATTTAACAAATTTTGCTAAAACCAGCATGAAAAGAAGTGATTTAGATACCTTTAATTATATCAACCAGATCGATGAAATTATAGGTGATGCTATCGAAAATACGGGTGGGAAGGTATTAAAATTTATTGGTGATTCTGCGTTAATAATTTTTCCACAAGAGTATGTCGATGAAGGGATACTAGCCATTTACAACCTTAAAAAGAAAATAGATAAATTTAACAAAGAAAAAGGGTTAGACTCGCAGCTTATTGTTAAATGCCATTTTGGCAAAGCTGTAATTGGTATGCTTGGAACTAAAAGTGACAAAAGAATCGATATAATGGGAAGCGAAGTCAATACAGCAGCAATGTTAAAATCAAACGGTTTTGCAATGACTGCTGAAACTTTTAGAAAATTAAATGCTGAAACAAGAAAACTCTTCAAAAAACATACTCCGCCAATAACTTATATACCCGTTGAAGAACATCATAAAGATTAAATTGTTAGCCAGACCATAATTATCTTTCGATTTAAAAAACAGTTTAATAGGCAATTCATAGATGGGTGGATTTCAAGATATAATAATAATATTAGCTATTGCCATTTCAAAATCTTTTTCTGCCTTTTCCCACCATTTTTTTTCTTTTGGAAAGTATGCCTTTTCATAAAAGGATAGTACCCTTTTTATTGCTGAAATATTCTTTATATTCTTTATATTTTTTATTTTTTTACCTTCATCGATAAATTTTCTAACAGATTCAAGAGTTTCGTTACTTCCCAACAAATTATTGAAAAAAACCTGATTTTCAAGAACAACCGCGACAACAGATTTTATGCCTGCAATTAAACTATCTCCAAAAGTTCCAAACTCAAATGCAGTTGCATATTTTATAGAAGGATATTTCCGATAAATAAAATCAATTAAATCTCCATACATTAAATAAAAGCTATTTGAGTTTGATTCTACTACAAGAGGGTAATTTTTCTTCAATTTTGCAATAATATTATCAGGATTTTCGCATTTTTTCATAAAGGATGAATTTACTATGCTCATCTGATACGATGGCCCATATCCTGTATGTAAATCTATAAAAACTGTATTTTCAAGTCCTTTTTCATTATAGAGTTTTTCATATAGATTCATTAAAAATACGGATTGATTTTGATAATCATCTCCCATATAGTATGAACCCTTTGGGTTTAGCTTTTGTCCGCAAAGAAGTAGCTCTTTAAACTTGCCTGCTCCTATTTTAACAACAAGACTCAAAATGCCAAAAATTGTTTTTATATAAGATATATGAAAACTTTTTACCTTTCTTTCTGGATTTATAATTTTATTAATTAAATGATACTCACTTTTTATATTTTCAAAATCCGATTTCTCAATTAAAAAATTCCTGTTCAAATCGACATTATTTTCGTTTACCCTTCTTTTATATTTAACCCCAAAAGGGTTTGCATTGATAATAAAAGTAAAGTCATAATTGTTTAAGTATTTATCCTTTTCTTTTTCATTATCTTTTTTTTTTATATCTTTATCTTCTAAGTTATTAAGCCTGCCTTTGTTTAAGCAATAGTGGGGTAATAGATTATTAACAAAGTAGTTTATCATATTAAAACCAACATATCCTTCTATCCCATGAAGTCCACTTTGAAATATCAGATGATTTTTTCCCCCATTTCTTCTAGCTTTTAAGATATAGCAACCCTCACTTTCCTGCTTTTCGACATAAAAACCAAAGCTTGTAAGTTTTTCTTCAAGCTCATAAATTTCTTTTTCTATTTTCTCAAAAGTATCTAACATAATAGCCTCTTTGACTTTTTATTTAAAATCCTATTAGATTATTGGTTTAATTTTCAAAAAGTCAAAATTTATGATTGATATCTAGAATTTAGCTTTGAACTGGATTTTTCTAAGTCGAATTTTTAGTTCATCTCTTTTGTCTGATTTATTATTTAAATATAAATATTTTTTTAACCTTAAAATATCAATCGAACCCGACAAAGTCAGGAATCGTCGTAATCCCTTTCAGCAGGTCAATAATTCCAACACAGAGACTTCGGTAAATATAGACCAAACATCATATTGTCGTAATCCCTTTCAGAAGGTCCCAAGCCTTTTTATATAAAAAATTCCAATAACAATAATTATGTCATAGTATATTATATAAACATAAATAATATTCATCAAAATAATTAAATTACTTAAATTTATAGTTGTATAATATATTTTGTTCTATTATTTTAATTTTTTTATCTATCAATCAAGCTTAATAAAGCCAAACTATAATTATAATTCTCTTCAGTAGGTTATAATTTTAACTTTCTAGAAACTAAACAAAATAAAAGATTAAATTTTTATACTGTTTATATTTTTTGAGTATGTTTAAAAATTTTATATTTTACATTTTATAGATATTTATTTTTTAGGTTTCCATATTTCAGCTGATAAAGAAAACTTTTCTACATATCCAAGCATAGAAAAATATAGAAGCATAGAAGCAATTTGCCAAGTACTTTCATATTTTAAATTCATTAATATTATATCTTCACCATATTTTGCTATTGAATCTCTGAGACATATATTATATACTTCATTTTTTTTATTTTGAATTGGTTGAGAAATAAAAAAAATATTCCAATAAATCTTCTCTGCATATGCTGTTCCTACAATAGTGTAATTTTCCTTAACTTTAACTATTTCATCACCTTTAAATGTTATAAACTTTGATATATTATTAATAGAAATTCCAAATAAAAAAATTGCCTGAGATAAATCTTCTGGTATCCATGGTTTAATATTCCATCCATTTGAATATGCACCTGATACATAATAAATGCTTTCAGCTGCTGTAAATTGTTTAGAAAAACTAGTTTTAGGTGCAATAACAAAATTTGGTTGAGATCTTGTAGCATCAATATATTTAGTACCTTCTGGTATAAGTCGATAAGTACGAGAATTGTAATTAAATGAAGAAAGATCTGTTATTAAGGTTATAACATAATCAGATTTATTAATTATATTAAGGGATACCCATGAATCTGAAATTATAAAAAGAGAAGCTTCAACATCATCATCGTTAAAATGTAAAGGAAAGGATTGTTTCTCTATAATTGTTGAACAACCTACTGAAATTCCTATTAATATTATCAAGAATAAAAAGATAATAATTTTACCAAATTTTAAGCTTTGGGAATTTTTCATAATTATCTCCTTAAATTTAATTTTAATTAATTTTATTTATTAAATATATTTTTAACCAATATTATATATAATATAAAAGAATAATTTGTCAAATTTTAATCCCTTTCAGCAGGTCAATAATTCCAACTACAATTAAAATGATAAATACTGACAGCCCAATACATCGTCGTAATCCCTTTCAGCAGGTCAATAATTCCAACCGGCAAAACATGAAGCTACAACAAATACTGATAATGAAAAACAGTCGTAATCCCTTTCAGCAGGTCAATAATTCCAACTCAATAAGTGCTACAACAATTACTGCCACATCTCTTAGTGGTGCGGTCGTAATCCCTTTCAGCAGGTCAATAATTCCAACACAACAAAATATTACAGGCTTTATGCTTATAATAAATCAAAAAATGTCGTAATCCCTTTCAGCAGGTCAATAATTCCAACTATTTAGTGATGAGATATTATGAGCAGGAAGCAAAAGAAGAGTCGTAATCCCTTTCAGCAGGTCAATAATTCCAAC
>CAYVTU010000018.1:0-33973 GCA_964454835.1 uncultured Brachyspira sp. | reverse complement strand
GAGCAGGAAGCAAAAGAAGAGTCGTAATCCCTTTCAGCAGGTCAATAATTCCAACCGTAATTAAAAGTAAAAATTTAGAATTTTTGAAATGTCGTAATCCCTTTCAGCAGGTCAATAATTCCAACTGGAAAAACTTGGTTTGCAGAAAAAATTCTTGCTCCTACTGTCGTAATCCCTTTCAGCAGGTCAATAATTCCAACTCTTAATTTTTTTTATAGATTACGAGGATTTGTTTCAATTTAGTCGTAATCCCTTTCAGCAGGTCAATAATTCCAACCCTCGTTAGTGCTGGAAAAAATAAAACAAAGTATAAATTTAAGTCGTAATCCCTTTCAGCAGGTCAATAATTCCAACAAAAAATCTGCTTCATTGACTTTGAACTTAACAAAATTTTTTTGTCGTAATCCCTTTCAGCAGGTCAATAATTCCAACAGTAATTGGGTGCTACGATTGAAGCAACCATCATAGTATATTGGGTCGTAATCCCTTTCAGCAGGTCAATAATTCCAACACGATTATGAAGATAAAACATATAATAATAATTATACTATAGGTCGTAATCCCTTTCAGCAGGTCAATAATTCCAACAGAAGAGCTTTTTATGTAAGAAAAGCTTTTGATTTATTAAGTCGTAATCCCTTTCAGCAGGTCAATAATTCCAACGTATAACTAAACAAGCAAAAAAAGGGAAAAGGAGAAAAAAATGAGTCGTAATCCCTTTCAGCAGGTCAATAATTCCAACTACTTAGTAATTAATACAAAAATAATAGCTGCAAACTATACAGTCGTAATCCCTTTCAGCAGGTCAATAATTCCAACTTTTCAATATATAGTAAAAAAGATTTGTTTTTAGACGAGTCGTAATCCCTTTCAGCAGGTCAATAATTCCAACTTTTTAGTTTTGATATTGATATGAGGCCAATACCAATGCAGTCGTAATCCCTTTCAGCAGGTCAATAATTCCAACTGTACCTTTTATCATCTATAACAATAAACACAGATGATAATGTCGTAATCCCTTTCAGCAGGTCAATAATTCCAACATGAAAAACATTATATTTTTGACTACACAGGTAATCTATTGTCGTAATCCCTTTCAGCAGGTCAATAATTCCAACTTTTTTATTGCTTGATTGCCATCGGTCAAGCAATAAATAATGTCGTAATCCCTTTCAGCAGGTCAATAATTCCAACCTGGAAAAGTCTGTAGAAGTCAATATTGACAAGTCAGTAGAGAGTAAAAGTCGTAATCCCTTTCAGCAGGTCAATAATTCCAACAAAAGAAGTATCTTTCTATGATGCAGTCTATCAAAAGCAATCAAGTCGTAATCCCTTTCAGCAGGTCAATAATTCCAACAGCTGGGGCTGGGGAGCATTTATTGACAAGGCTTCGCAAACCCATTTTCGCGAACCTCTGTGTAAAAGTTTTACATTACGAATTAATAATATTATAAAATATATCATAAAAATCCCATAACCCCTTATTTTAAGCCATAAAAATTTTTGCGCGAACCTCGACGAAAGAATGCGGTTTCCCGGACTTGTCAGTGGTTCCCGCTGAAATATTAATTATTGTAATATTACAAATATAATTTACTTACATATAAATTTTAAAATATTTTATCAGAATTTCAACTTTTTTATTTAATTTTTTATAAAAAATTTTTTTATATTTACATCTTTATAATTAAATATCAAATCTTTCTAGTTTAGTCTTGTTTTTTTATTCATTATTATCATTATTATCATTATTATCTTTATTCTTAATTTTAATATATCTCAAAATACATATTAAAGGTTATATCAAATTCCTTTTTATTTCAAATTTGAATTATAAATAATTAATAAATTAATTATAACCCACTGCTACAGCCAGACACAAAAATAAAGCAGTTACTATAAGTATACTAATCTGCAAAACTATCGTGAATTTAAGCCATTTGGGGTATGCTATACCACTTATTGCTAAGCCTATAAGAAGAACTGGATTTGTCGGGTATATGACATTTGAAAAACCATCGCCAAACTGAAATGCAAGCACAGCAATCTGTCTCGAAATTCCAGTTATATCTGCAAGTGGTGTTAAAATTGGCATAAGCAAAAAAGCTTTCGCACTTGCTGAGCCTATAAAAAAATTCAAAAATAAGGTTATTAAGTAAATGCCAAGTGCAGTTCCATAGCTTCCGGCCTTTTTCATCTGATTTGAAGCAAAAAAAAGTATTGTATCTATGATATTTCCTTTTCTAATTATGAAATTCACTCCCATTGCAAGTAAAATCAGAACAATGGCTGGAGCAATACCTAAAAATCCTTTTAACGCAGTTTTCAACACTTCTTTTGTCTTGATTTTTTGTATAATGCTTGTCCCTATAGTAATTGTTATAAAAACAATGGCTATAAATGGAAGAGAAAGCCCCGATATTTCCTTTATAAAAAGAGTAAGAACAATAAAGATAAACATAAGAATTATCATGAAGACAAAAAAGAATACGCTTTTTTTCATTATCCTATTTTTGTCATTTAGATTATTATTATTTTTATTATTATTTTTATTATCATCTTTAGTTTCATCAGTTTTTTTTGTTTTATAGATATTACCAAAATCTGGTTTTATATTCATATTATTCTGTTTTCTTGATAATCTCTTTAAATAGAGTTCAAGAAATGCTATAAGTATTATATATACAACTATAAATATCAAAACCCTCAAAGCAGCTCCGGAAAAAACAGGAATATTTGCAAGGCGCTGTGCAACTCCAAGGGTAAAAGGGTTAGATATTGCAGCAGCAAAACCAAAACCAGTAGCTAAAAGACTCATACCCAATGCCATAAGTTCGTCCCATCCAAAGTTTTTGCTCAGGATAAGAATTAAAGGAATTAAAGGAATCATCTCCTCAAAAATTCCAAACATTGAACCAATTAGCATGAAAAACAGAGTTATAATCGAAATTAAGATAAATTTATTTTTTTCAAATTTTTCTGTCAAAATTTCTATTACATTCTGTAATACATTTGTCTTATCTATTATTGCGAAGCATGTGCCTATTATCAAAATAAAGACAATTATTGAGATGACAATTAGACTACCACTATCAAAAAGCACTTCAATCCATCCAATAAACCAGTGATAGATAGGTAGAGGTTTATCTTTTGCATAGGAAAAAGAATCGGGTATTATTGTTTCCCCATCTATAGTTTTCACTCTTTGATAATGCCCCTGCGGTATAACCTGAGTTAAAATTCCAGCAATTAGGGTTAAGACCAAAAGTATTGCAACAGATGAGATAAAAGCCTTTTTACCTATGACAATTGTTGCTGAACCTTCTTTTTTTTCCATATAATACCTTTTATTTATTTTATTTTTTTTATTCTTTTAGATCATTATAATTCCTTTTATTCTTTTTATTTCTTTTTTTCTTTTGCTCTTTTGTTCTTTTTAATTCCCTTGATTAATTTAATTACTTTGAATCCTACTGTTGCCATAATTGTAATAAAGATTTTATAATTGGCAAATAAATTTTTTTACAAATTTTCGTTTTGCATTAAAATAAAAGCAGGTATGGCAAAAAAAATGGATAAAAACGAAATCTTAAAATTTTGCAAGCAGGTTATAACAGAAGAGGTTGAAAAAGCTGGATTTAAAGTCATCGAAATAATACTTTTTGGTTCAAGGGCTAAAGAAAATGCAAGACCCGATAGCGATTGGGACTTTTATGTCGTTGTAGATAAGCAGATGGATTTTAAGACAAAACAAAAAATATCTATGAATATTAGAAGAAGACTTTCAAAACAATATATATCTTCTGACATTTTAATAAATTCAATCAATACTTTACAAAGTAGAATAAACGATACAGGATATATATCTTTTTATGCTATAAAAGAAGGTAAAATCTTATGAATAATAGTGTTAAACTGTGGCTTGAAAAAGCAAATAATGATTTAAAAGCTGCCATTGAACTTTTTAATGTGAAAGAACCAATTACTGATGCCATTTGTTTTCATTGCCAACAAAGTATTGAAAAACTATTGAAGTCTTTTTTAATTTACAATAAAAAAGAATTTCCAAAAACTCATGATTTAAGCATTTTATTACAATTATGCATTGATCTAGATAATAGCTTTAATTATCTTTTTTCTATAAATATTGATAAATTAACTGATTATGCAATAGATTTACGCTACCCCGACAACTTTTACATCCCTACCCTCGATGAGGCAAAAGAAGCAATAGAACTTGCCGAAAAGACAAAGGAGTTTGTGCTTAAGAAATTAGGAAATGAAGGTTTGTAGATATGGCAAAAGAAATAGAAATAGACGAAATCTTACAATTTTGCAAGCAGGTTATAACACAAGAGGTTGAAAAAGCTGGATTTAAAGTTATCGAAATCATACTTTTTGGTTCAAGGGCTAAAGAAAATGCAAGACCCGATAGCGATTGGGACTTTTATGTCGTTATCGATAAGCAGATGGATTTTAAAACAAAACAAAATACAATAATGTGGATAACAAGAAGGCTATTGAATAAAAATATTTCTTCTGATATTTTAATTCAATCAAAAAATAATGTAAAAAAATTAAAAAAATTTATAAGCTATGTTTGTTATGATGCATATAAAGAAGGCATAAAAATATGATTGAAGAGGTAAAAAATTGGCTCAATATTGCAGAAAATGATTTACAGGTAGCAAAGAAAGTATTTATGGTAGATGAAAATTTAACAACTGCAATTTGTTTTCACTGCCAGCAAGCAGTTGAAAAATATTTAAAAGCTTATTTAGTTTTTAATAATGTAAAGCCTAAGAAAATTCATAATATTTATGAATTATTAATTGATTGTAAAAAACTCGATAATGATTTTGAATTATTGGAAAATATACAGATTGATAAACTTACCATATATGCGACTGAGTTACGCTACCCCGATAACTTCTACATCCCTACCCTCGATGAGGCAAAAGAAGCAATAGAACTTGCTGAAAAGACAAAGGAGTTTGTTATTAAAAAGTTTGGAAAATAAAATAGTTTCTTTCGATTTTTCCCTGGAAAAATTTAAAAAATATGGAAATTCCAACCCCGATGGCTGGGGGATTGGCTGGTACGAAAATAGTAAACCATTAATTTTTAAGCAACCATTAGCAACAACCGATGAAGATTCAAAATATGATGAATATAAAAGAGAAGTTAAGTCAGACATTATTTTAACCCATGTAAGGCCTGGAACTCACGGGTCAAATGCTTTTGAAAATGCCCATCCTTTTAATTATAAAAATTATATTTTTGCCCATAATGGCATTGTTGAAAAAGCTTATATAGCTTCAAAACTAAAAAAAGAATATAAAACTTTAATTCAAGGGCAAACAGATTCCGAAGTTTATTTTTATTTTATAATTCAAAATATTGAAGAAAAAAATGATATAATTGAAGGGATCAGAAGCTCGATTAAGATAATTTCACAGGCAAATAATGGAGGGCTTAATTTTCTATTATCTGATGGTATTAATTTTTATGCATTTAGATATTCTTCTTATAGTTCGGGTTATTATACCTTATATTATCTTGTTAGGAAATTTTGGTCATCTCCTTATTTAGAATATCTTTCTAAAGAGACCCTGCTTTTAATTAAATCAAAAGACGCAAACTTAGAGCAGGCAGTAGTCTTTTGCTCTGAAAAATTAACAGAAGAAAATTGGCAGGAAATTGAAAATGGGCAGCTAATGGTAGTAAATGAAAAGCTCGTTATTGATAAACATAATATCTTAAATAAATAATATCTTAAATAAATAATATTTTAAATATCTGAAGATAAATTGCTTATTTGCTTTAAGTTGGGGGCAAACTAATTTACTTTTTATATATTTTATGCTTTATATGCCTTTGTCTTACATGCATCGACACATTTTAAGCACCTGATACATTCAGAATGATCTATATCTATCTTGTTGTTTTTTTCATCGCATTTTATGGCATCCATAGGACAGATATCTTTTGTGCAGATTTTACAACCTGTACAGCACTCGGGATCTATCTTTATCTTTTTCAAAGCAAATCTTGATGTAAGTTTCAAAATGCCGCCAAGTGGACATAGGTATTTACAGAAAAATCTTTGGTTTATAGTCGACAACAAAAAGACAACAAAAGCTATAGTAACATTTACAAGTGAGCCATTGAAGGCAAAAATTGCCTTAAAAGGTTCATAATGGCAAAAAAGATTATATCCTTTTGATATATAAAGATAGCCAAAAATAGCAAATATAAGCAGCTTTGTATATCTTAAAATTTTGTCTTTTTTCTTGAAAAAGTCATTTATTTTATAAAAAATATTTTTTTGATTTTTAATTTTTATTGAATATAAAAACTTTTGGAAGGCGCCAACAGGACAGAACCAACCACAAAACCATCTTCCCCATATAAATGATGTGGCTATTGGAATAAAGGAAAGTAAAACCAGATAGATAATATTTGCATTTTTAATATTAAAAATATTGAATGTAGAACCAACTATGCAAGGGCAACCCCCAAGATAAAAACCGAGGAAAACAAGGCTGAATAAAAGCAATATGTTGCGCATAAACTTTAATTTCATTAAATAGGATACAAAACCCGTTATAAGAAAAAAAGCTATAAGAATATAAGAGATGAAATTATTTGAACCTGTCTGCGTTTGTTCGAAACTTTGTTCATTTATTTGTTCCAAATTTATAGATGGATTCTCATCTTCGGCTATATTATTTGCGCTTTCATTTGCATTATTTGTATTTGCATTTTCTTTTATAGTTCCAAGATAAGAACTTGTTGTAGGGGCATTTACTGAAACTGCTATTTGATTTGGCTCAGAAATATTTGAGGTAACATTTGAAGAAACATTAGAAGAAATATTTGAAGAAATATTAGAAGGTATGTAAGAAGAATTAGAAGGCGCAGAATTTGTCGATGAGGTTTGGCTTTCTTCCTTTACCGATGACTGAGCTATCTTATCATTTATCGTAAAATATGCCCTTGCCACATTGTAGTTTTTGCTGCAGGCTCTTATAACCTCAAATTTTACATCCCCTACTTCGGTAAATTTTATCTTTACATAGATAACATCTTTTATCCCTTCTTTTGTCCAGTTTCCAATATCTATTATCTTAGCATTTTCGATATTAAATTTTGTCTGATCAAGCGGCAAAACGCATCTTCCGCAGGTTTGTATCCTTTCTATTTTTAAGCTAACCTCATCGCCAACATTGTATTGGCCGCTTGAAGGTAGTATTGTGATGTTGCAGGCTAAAATATTAAAAGAAATTGAAAAAGTTAATATCAAAACATATACCAGGATTGCAAAGATATATAAAATATTTGTTTTATATTTTATATTGATTTTTTTTTTCATAGAAAAACCTCCTTAATCTTTACTTTCCAGACTTCACCAATATAAATAATAACCAAAAATAAATTATTTATGAATAAGTTTTGAAGAATTTGTGAATTGAAATTTTAAATTTTGACAAAATAATTTTGAAAAAATATTATTTAAATGAATATAAATTTTAGGGGTTTAAATTTTCTTATGGAGAATAACCAAAATATAAAAAATATAAACGAGCATAAAAAAAGCGATGAGGAAGAAAAACTTGTCTTTTCGACAACCTGGGAAGATATAAAATACACCATAATAATTCTTGGGATATTTTTTATCATTCCAGTTATTAAGTCCAAAAATAACTACGACAGATTTGCCTTTTTAGCGACATTTTTATTTTTAATTTTTTTGATAATAGTCATTTATGCCACTTTCGGTATAAGAAAGATAGAATTTTATCCCGATAAAATCTTACTTGAATTTCCCGGCAAAAGATTGCGAACCATTAAAAAGCAGGATATTAAAGGATTAACGATTAAATACCAGCCGCCATTTATTCTTTTAAACCGAGCAAAATCGGAAAAAGTGGTCTTTATTTTTGAATTAAATATTGATCTTTCCTATTTATTTTTCAGAAAAAAACTTGTTATAAATAACTTTTTATTCAGCGATACCGCTGGCGGCGATGCAACATTAAAAGTTGTCGAATTTTTGCGAAAACATTATGCCGATTTACTTATAGACAAATTGTCGCAAGACATTTTTGATAAGCATAATCAGAATCATAATTAAAATTATAATTAAAATCATAGTCAAAATCATAATCAAATAGATTAAAAAATTTCGCCCGTATTTTCATAGGCAAGAAAAAAAAGGGATGAACCTATTAATTTCTCATAAATCTTTAGCTTGAAATTATATTCTTTTAACTTAAAAAATATGGTAGAAAAGATTTCCCATATCAAGACCCATCCGCCTATCATTATGCCATTTGAAAGCATATTTTTGATGATGGGGATTTTTACATAGTTTTCGGCTATAGATGAGATAAACAAAAACACAAGCCCCGATAATGCATAAATAACAACATTTTTTATAAGTCTTATTTTTTCATTATATATTTTCCTGTAATTAAACTTAAAGTTATTTTTTATTATTCTTTTAATCTTTTCCTCGGTTTTTTCATCTTTCAGCTTGGCGGGGATATAAAAATTGACTATTATATGAGATTTTATGGGTATTTCACTTGCGCATTCTTCTATAAATTTAACTAAATCGGGATTTATATCCCTTTTTGTAAAAGGAGCAAAGTCCCACTCATTGAAAATGTCAGAATACTCATCCAGCGAAATATCTATATTGTAACTGTCAGTCTTTTTGTCGTAGCGGTAAATTTCATTTAATTTTATATTTTTTTTTATCATGATCTTTTTTATCTTAAAAGATTTTTTTTCATTTTTGTTTTATTTTTGTTTTATTTTTTTTCTATTTTTGATTTGTTATTTGAGCTGTACTGCACTTTTTGGATATTTCTTTTGTTTTACTTATTTATAGTTTATTTTTTAATATTTATCAAATAATTTTTATTTGCAATTTATTATTTTAATACTAATATAAATATTGGCTTTAAGCGAAATAAAACATAATTTTTCAATTTTTATTGTTAATTAAGGAAAAAGCCATGACAAAAGAATTTGGTAAAATATTTTTATTTATAGGAATATTATTTCTGGTAATTGGTATAATTCTTATATTTTTCGAAAAAATAAAAATCCCATTTTTGAAAAAGTTTGGAAGCCTTCCGGGCGACATCAAGATAAAAGGTAAAAACTTCACCTTTTATTTCCCGCTTGCAAGCTGCATAATATTAAGCTTGATTTTGAGTTTGATCTTGTGGGTTATAAGCCTTATTATAAGAAAATAAAGGATAGTTTATAGTAACACCTATTAATGATTAAAATTTTAAAATCAAATATAATGGTGGATTTTTTGTGTGTAAAATGTTTGCTGCCTTGTTAGATTCAACTGCAAATTTTGAGTTAAATTTTAAATATGAAACAGACGAAAAAGAAGCTTCTTACGATAGCTTTGGATTTGGATATTTCTTAAAAAAAAATAATTCTAAAATAACTTTGAAATCTTTAAAAAAGCTTTGACTAATGATAGTCCATAAGGCAAATTCAGCGAAAAACATTCTACATTTAGCGATAATCTTATGGCTCATATTAGATATGCTTCAAGTAAAAATGCAGATTATGATAATACTCATCCATTTTTGCAAAATCGATTTATGATTAGTTTTAATGGTTCTACCCCGAAAAATTTAGAACAGAATCAATTGTTAAATGGGATGAGAAATATTTTGAGTTTTTTCCCTTCCAGCAATAAAGTAAAAGATATATTTGAAGGGATTGGGAAAAACCTGTCAAAGGTCGAGAATTCTTATACAATAAAATATTTTATTGATGAATTTTTCTTGTTAAGCGGTATAGACAGCCCTGCTAAAGTAGATGAAGATTTTTTGAAAAAATTCAAATCATTACTTAAAGAAACAAATAAGATATTGAGATTGAATTTATTTATAATGTTCGATGATTTTTTAATAGTTTATCAGGATGATAATGGGCACAACAGACTTGGGCTTATAAATATTGAATCGCATCTTATAGATAGCCTTACAAATAAAAATGAAAATCTATCGGTTAATAAAATTTTTGATAAATATTATATCATGACAAAAGATCAGGATTTAGATTTTACTATTGAGCTAAATAGCAATACGAAAGGATATATCTTTTTAACCCAAAACATAAGCCATGATGTCAAAATCTGCAAATCTCCAAAGGATGAAGGCTTCAAGTTAGAAGTAAAACCTTTAAAAAATTCGGAATTGGTTTTCCTAAAAAGTGGCAAACTAATTTTCAATCTTTAATATTTAAATTTTCCTTGCAAAAATTTCTTGGTTTAATATAAAAAAGTATGAAAAAATATTTGATTTAGTGGTTTAAAGCATAAGATTTTAAAGGAAAAGTGTTTTAAAGAAGTAATTTTTAAAGAAAAAAGTTTTAAAGATTAAAAAAACAAAGGAAAAAAATGTCTAATTTTATATCAAATAGCGAAAACAGGACTTTAGAAACAAGGATATCTGAACTTATTGCATTTAGCAAAGAGTTAAAATTTTTAGTTGGCTTTTTTTATTTTAGTGGACTTGACTCGTTATTTGATTCTCTAAAGAAAAAATATGATCTTCCACTTAAAATACTTGTTGGACTTGATTGTGATAAGATAAACTATCAAATCATTGAATATGCCGAAAAAAGACAAAGAAATCATTCTTACGAAAAACTTATAGATAATTTTTTTGATTCTATAAAAAAATCATTAAATTCTGATGAATTTGATAGTGAAAGATTTTATAATCAGATAAATTTTTTTATAAATAAAATTAATGATGGCTCTCTTATTATAAGAAAGACCAGAAATCCAAATCATTCAAAATTGTATCTTTTTAAACTTGATGAAAGACAATTTAAAAAAGGTGTCTTTATTACTGGTAGTAGCAATTTAACTAAAGCGGGACTTTCTTCTCAAAATGAATTTAATGTTGAAATATCAGATTATGGATTTGACGAAGCCGAAAGATATTTTGATAATCTTTGGGATGATTCTCAATCTATAAAAATAACTGAAGATGAAAATATTAGAAAAAGACTTCTTGAAATACTTGAAAATGAGACACATTTAAGAAAATTTACTCCATTTGAGGCTTATGTTTATGTGCTGAAATCTTATATAGAAACCTATGAGTTTAAAGATATAAGCGAGCATACCAAAAAATTGATGGAAAAAAGAGGCTATAAACCTTATAAATACCAACTTGATGCTATTAGTTCGGCTCTTTCTATTATTGAAAAATATAATGGAGTAATTTTATCTGATGTTGTCGGACTTGGTAAAACAGTAATTGCTTGTGCAATTGCTCAAAGGCTTCAAAAAAGAGGTATGGTTATATGCCCACCAAATCTTATGGGAGATGAAAATAAAAAAAGTGGTTGGAGAAAATATCTTGAAGAATTTGAGCTTTATGATTGGGAAATTCGCTCTTGTGGAGATTTAGAAAAAGCGTTGGAATTCGTTCATCAGGAAAAATCAAAAGATATTGATGTTATCATAGTTGATGAAGCTCATAGATTTAGAAATGAAGATACTAAAAGTTATGAACTTCTTAAAAATATATGCAGAGGCAAAATTGTAATATTACTTACAGCAACACCTTTTAATAATAGACCAGCAGACATATTTTCTCTTTTAAAGCTTTTTACTATCCCCAAAAAATCGGATCTTGCATTTGGTGAAGATATAGAATCTATTTTTACTAAATATAAATCATTATTTAAAGACCTTGCTTATATTACTAGATATTATAATTCGAAAGATATTGAAAAAATAGATAAAGTAAAAAAACTTTATAATAGACATTTTAATGAGGATTTTGAAGATAATAAAAGCCAAAATATTAATATACAAATTAAAAAAGTTAAAAATAAAACCAAAGAATTAGCTAACGAAATTCGTTCAGTAATTGAACCGGTAATCATAAGAAGGAATAGATTAGATTTACTTAAAAATTCTGAATATAAAAATGAGGTTAAAGAACTTCCGGAAGTTAAAGATCCAGAGTCGTGGTTTTTTGAGCTTGAAAAAGAGCAACTTGAATTTTATGATGAGGTTTTAACCAAATTTTTTGCAAATCCAGAAGATGGTGGACTATTTAGTGGTGCTATTTATAGACCTTTTTGTTATGAAGAAGGTATTTTTTCAAGTGAAGATTTATATAAAATTAGAACTCTACTTAAAAAGAAGAATTCAGAAGATTCTCCTGATGAATTAAATGAAAAAGGTCTTGAAATAAACAGGGAATTATATCAACAGCAGAACCTTTTTAATTTCATGAGAAGAATTTTAGTAAAAAGATTTGAAAGCTCATTTGGAGCCTTTTATGAAAGTCTCAAAAATTTTAAAAGTGTTCATGAAAAAGTTCTTAATTTCATTACAAAAACAGGCAAGGGGAATCCTTATGAGGGTAAATATTACCTAATTAGAGACTTAATAAATAAAGTCAATGAGGCAAGCGATGAAGATTATGAAGAAATAGAAAAATCATTAATAGAATATGAAAAATTATTTTTTGAAAAATTTGAAAAAGACGAAATGCCACGAAAGGAAAAGCCTTATATTATAAAAAATTTTAAAGAAAAAGATAAATTTATACATGACATTATAAATGATATTGAATTATTTTCAAAATTAATCCAAAGAGTAGAAGAATTAAAACTTGTAGAAAAAGATCCAAAATCAAAATATTTAGTAATAAAAATAAAAGATAGATTAAATTTAAAACCTGAAAATAATGAACCAAAAAGAAAAATTGTAATTTTTTCGGAATTTACCGACACAGTCAAATATTTACAAAAAGTTTTGGAAAAAGAAAATCTAAGAGTTTTAACAGTTTACGGAAATATTTCAGATTCTAAAATTGAAGAAATATATTCGAATTTTGATGCTTCTTACAAGGATAAAAACGATGATTATGATATCTTGCTGGGAACTGATAAAATTTCAGAAGGTTTTAACTTAAATAGAGCTGGAATGATTATAAATTATGATATCCCCTGGAACCCTGTTAGAGTTATACAAAGGCTGGGTAGAATTAATAGAATAAGTAAAAGAGTATTTAAAAATCTTTATATTACCAATTTTTTTCCTACTGAAAAAGGTGCAGATGTTATAAAAAGTCAGGAAATTGCTGCAAACAAGATGTTTATGATTCATACAATATTAGGCGAAGATGTAAAAGTCTTTGATGTAGATGAAACCCCTACTCCTTCTGATTTATATTCAAGAATTATACAAAATCCTGAAAAATCTGAAACTGAAAGTTTTTATACAACAAAAAATGAAGAATATCAAAAAATTAAAGAAAAATATCCACAAATTATTCAAAAATTAAATAATATTCCAAATAGAATAAAAGTGGCAAGAATAAATAATAATAACAATTTAATAGTAATATTTAAATCAAAAAGACTTTTTTCCTTAATATACGACAATAATGTTGCGGATAAAGATAAAATAAGAGAAGAATGTATAGAAAATGTGCTTGAACAAATAAAATGTGAACCAGATGAAAAACCAATTGAAATAGATGATATGTTTTGGGAAGCTTATTCACAAATAAAAAATTATAAAAAATCATCTAAAGGCGCTACTAGTGAACAAAGTATATATGTTAAAGCAAAAAATAATATTAGCTTTATTTTGAGAAATTTTGAAATATTAAAAGAAGAAGAACCTAATATTATATATTTCAAAAAATTTATTTATGATTTACAGGAAGATATGTTGGATTATGGAACATTATCTGACTATACTTTAAGAAGAATAGCGAATTTTACAACAGAAATATTTAATCAAACTAATTCTAACGGTTATTTTGAAATTGATTCACTAAATAATAATAAACTCAAAACCTTAATCAATGAAATAAAAGAACTCGCTGATTTATTAGGTTTAGACTTTTTAGACAAAGAAAAAGAAAGAATAAATAAAGTAGAGAAGGAAATAATTATAGCATTTGAAAACAAATGGCAAAATAAGGGGGCATTAGATGTCTAATTCTAATAATGTAAATATTGAAAAAAAAAATAAAATAAAAAGCATTCTTAATGAGCTTAATAAATCTTTTAGTAATGATAAATTGATAGAACTTTTTAGATATATTCCAAATAATTCTTTTAAAGAATATACTGAAAATTTAGATTATTCATATTTTGCAAATTTTGATGAAAGTATCTTTTGTAATCCAACTTTAGCTGGCAAATTTGATGTTGATGTCGGTAAAATTTCTATTTTAAGCATTAAAACAAAAAAAGAATTAAATGAAAAATCAGGCAAAAAGAAACAGTATGATATTGCTAAGAGTTTCTTAAAGAAAGCAAATGAATATGCAGGTGGGTTTTTTATATTTTATGATGAAAATAGCAATTTTAGATTCTCTTTTGTTTATGATATACCTTTAGGTGGTGGAAAAAGAGCATGGAGCAATTTTAGAAGATATACTTATTTTGTAAGCAAAGATTTAACAAATAGAACTTTTATTGAGCAATTTTCTTCTGCTAATTTCAGTAGTTTAAACGGGATAATAGATGCATTTAGCGTTGAAAAGGTTACAAAGGAGTTTTATCAACAGATTGCTAACTGGTATTTTTGGGCTATAAAGGAAAGCAAATTTCCAGAGGACTGTGAATTTATTGAAAAAGGTAGAAATGATGCAGTTATAAGACTTATTACAAGGCTTATTTTTATATGGTTTATGAAGGAAAAAAAGATTATTCCAGAGCTTTTTTTTGATTTTAATAGTATTAAAAAAATATTAAAAGAATTTGATTTAAACGGACTTAACTACTATAAAGCAATTTTGCAAAATCTTTTTTTCGCTGCTTTAAATAATCAAAATAAAGAAGAAAAAAAATTTTGTTATCTTGATGAATTTAATAATAAAGATGAGATTTTAAGTATTTTCAAAAAAATTCCATTTTTAAATGGTGGACTTTTTGAATGCCTTGATATGCCTAAAAATGACCCTGAAAATGATTTTAATAGAAATTTTTATATTGATGGTTTTTGTGAATATCCCGATAAGCAACCTAAAATTCCAAATTATCTTTTTTTCGGATATGAATATACTGTTAATTTGAGTCAGGATTATAATGATAGGAATTATTCTGATTCGAAAGTATCCGGTATATTAAACATATTAATGTCATATAATTTTACAATAGATGAAAATAGTTTAGTTGACCAGGAAGTTGCCCTTGATCCAGAGCTTTTGGGAAAAGTGTTTGAAAACCTTCTTGCAAGCTATAACCCAGAAACTTCGACAACTGCTCGAAAAGCTACTGGAAGCTTTTATACGCCAAGGCAAATTGTTGACTTTATGGTTGAGCAAAGTCTTAAACAATATTTTTTAACAAGATGTAAAGATAAGATTGAAAATATTGAGGCAAAACTAGATGAATTATTTGATATTAATATAGAAAATAATCCTTTTAATGAAGAAGAATCAAACATTTTAATATCATTAATTGAAAAAATTAAAATATTAGACCCTGCAGTAGGTTCAGGTGCATTTTTGATGGGAGCACTTCATAAACTTACATATGTTTTAAGTAAGATTGACCAACATAATGAAAAATGGAAAAAGAAAAATATAGAAATTATTGAAAAGGAGATTCAAGATCCAATACTCAAACAGGATTTTATTAAAAAGATTGAAGAAGATTTTAGCGAAAATGAGCTTGATTATGGAAGAAAGCTATACCTAATAAAAGATTGTCTTTGTGGAGTAGATATACAGCAAATCGCCATACAGATAGCTAAGCTTCGTTTTTTTATATCTTTGCTTGTCGAGCAGAAAATTGATTTTAATAAACATAATTTTGGAATCCAACCTCTTCCAAACCTTGAGACAAAACTTGTATGCGCAGATACACTTATTCATCTTGAAAATGAAAAAGAGAAAGAAGATTATTTAGGGCATCTTTTTGAAGCGACAGAATATCTTGAGCTTGAAAATAGACTACTTGATATAAGAAGTAAATACTTTGATGCATTTGATCCAGAAAGAAAAAGAAAATATAAAGAGGAAGATAAAAATATAAGACTTAAAATTGTTTCAAAATATAATGAAGAAAATAAAAAGAATTTTGCAGAGCAATCATATCAAAAAATATTAAAAATTGCCAAATGGGACCCATATAAGATAAACTCTAAAGCAGAATGGTTTGACCCAGAGTGGATGTTTGGTGTAAAGGATAGGTTTGATATTGTTATAGGGAATCCACCATATATCCAGCTTCAAAATAATGCAGGAATGCTTGCTGAAAAATATGGAAATGAAAATTATAAGACTTATAAAAGAATGGGAGATATATATTGTCTATTTTATGAAAGGGGACTTCAAATATTAAAAGAAAATGGAATTTTATGTTATATAACCTCAAATAAATGGATGAGAGCGGGATATGGAGAAAAATTAAGAGAGTTTTTTACAGAATATGATCCACAAATTTTAATTGATTTAGGACCAGATGTCTTTGAAAATGCTACTGTTGATACAAATATTTTGATGATTAAGAAAAATAAGACATCATCAAAAAAATTAAAGGCATTAACATTAGAAAAAAATAATGAAAATAATGTTGAAATAGAAAAACAATTTAAAAATAATGCTGTATTTTTAGAAAAATTGGATAAAAATGCCTGGTTTATAGGAAGTCCTGCTGAAATTCGACTAAAAGAAAAGATTGAAAGGATTGGAAAACCATTAAAAGATTGGGATGTAAAAATATATCGTGGAATTTTAACTGGTTTAAACGATGCTTTTATTATCGATACAAAAAAGAAAGATGAAATACTTGCAAAATGCAAAGATGAGGAAGAAAGAAAAAGGACAGAGGCTATAATAAAACCAATTTTAAGAGGAAGAGATATAAAAAGATATTATTATGAATGGGCGGGGTTGTGGGTAATTTTTATTCCTTGGCACTTTCCTTTGCATGAGGATAACTCTATTCAAGGAGCAAGTGAAAAAGCTGAAATTGAATTTAAAAAATTTTATTCTTCAATTTATAATCATTTATCGAATTATAAAGAATCTCTAAGTAAAAGAAATAAAGAAGAAACTGGAATTAGATATGAGTGGTACACTTTACAACGTTGTGCTGCTACTTATTATTCAGAATTTGAGAAGGAGAAGGTGGTGTGGCAAAGAATAACTCAAGAACCTACTTTTTGTCTTGTAGATCCAAGTATTTTTGTTTTGGACAGTATGGCTTTTTTTACAGGTGAAAATCTAAAATATATTATGTCAATATTAAATTCTAAACTTATATTTAATTATGTTGAGATGATAGTTCATCAATATGGTTTCACAGGTTTTAGATTAGCAAATCAATATGTAGAAATTATGCCAATTGTTTCTATTAATTCTTCAAACAATTTTTTAAAAATTAAAATTGAAAATCTTGCAGATAACTTAATACAAATTAAAAAACAAAACAAAAATGCGAACACAACAGAATTAGAAAAAGAAATTGATTATATTGTTTATAAGCTATATGACTTGAAGGATGAGGAGATAAGGATTGTGGAAAAAATTATTAAATAGAGCTTAAAAATGGACTTTGAAATAGAAACATTATTTAATTATCTGATTAAAGGTCTTAATGATTATTTGGATTCCATTCATTTATTATGTAAAGAAGAACTTGAAAAATACAACTATGATAAGGCTGATATTTTATTACAAAAAATAAAAGAAGTAAAAGAATTTATTGAGAAAATACAAAAATTAAGTCAAGATTGGGACAAAATAAAAAATAATATAGCGTTTAAAAATTTTATAAAAGATAGTACTAATAATGATATTAAAAATAAAAGAAAAAAAATAGATAGAACTCCTGAAAGTGAGTTTTATATTCCAATTCTTTTAACTCTTAAAGAATTAGGAGGTAAGGCTAAGGTAAATAAAATAATTCCTAAAGTTTATGAAAAAATTAAAGGCAAATTAAAAGAAGATGACTTTAAAAATATAGAAAGTAAAGATGAACCTAGATGGGAAAATACTTCAAAATGGGCAAGGAAAAAACTTGTTGATATGGGGTTTTTGTCTTCTGAATCGGACTATGGATCTTGGGAGATAACTGAATTAGGATTAAAATTTCTAAAAGATAATAATAATGATGTTAAACAAAATATTTAAAAATAAAAGGATTATTTATGGTAAAAAATTTTTTTAATATATTATACTGGTCTTTATTTGTCTTTTTTGTATTTTTTTTCTTAAAAAAATATAATGATTTTAAAAAAGAGCACCATAAAAATAATCAATTGCCTAAATCAAGATATAAATATTTTTTAGAATTTTTTTCTTTTATTTCAAATTTTTTTATTTCTTTTGGGATACTAGGAACTTTTTTAGGAATAACTGTTGGTCTTGGTACAATAAAATTTGACTCTATCGATAACTTAAAAAATAGTATTACTCAACTGTTATCTTCAATGAAATTAGCTTTTTATTCTTCATTAGCAGGTATAATAATTTCACTTTTCTCAAAATTGGTTTTTGACAAATTCTCTAAACAAATTGAAAAAAGATTAGAAGAATTAGAAAAATCTGAGCACGAAGAAATTATTTTTGCTTTAAATAATGTTCAAAATGAAATCGCTGGACTAGGACATAGTTCTTTTTCTCAGATTGCACAAACATTAAATCATGAAGTTGGAAATTATGTTGATAAACTTCAAAATAGCACTGCTCCTATAATCGATAACTTTGCTTCGAAATTTGAAAAAGTAAACTCTATTCTAGAAATATCTATAAAGGCAATAGAAGATTCTTTATCATTTGTCAGACAATATAATTCATCTGTAGAGCAAAATCAAACTAAATTAAAAACACAATTTGAAGAAATAAATAAAGCCTCTGAAAACATAAAAGAAATTTCAGATAAACTTGATAATACGATAATGCATATCTTTGAAATTTTTAAAAGTCAGGATGAGAATTTTCAAAATTTTTATTCTAAAATAGAATCTACAAAAAATTTAATAGATAAATTTGTTAATATTTCTGAAAGAACAACAATATTGTTAAGCGAATCTTCAAAGACTATAAATGATATTCCAGAAAAAATAAATGAATTTTTCAACAAATCTAAAGAAGCTATTGATCAGTATCCTTTAACTTTAAAAAGGAGTCTTTCAAATTCATTTACAGAATTAGATGAACATATTGCTAGTATTGTTACAAATTTCAGAAATATAACTGATTTAATAAATACATCTGTTTCTAACTTCCAGATTTCAGTTGAAAGTCTTAGTAATTTTCAAAATAGATTAATTGAATTAAAAAATGACTTAAATCAATCTAAAGAAATGGAAAAGGATAATTTTTAATGAGAAAGAAAAAAAGTATATTTAACCCCTGGGTTTCATACTCAGACCTCTATTCAGCAATATTACTTACTTTTATTTTAATTACAGTTTTTTTCTTATTAAAAGACATGATGGAATTACAAACAAAAGCAGAAGAACTTGAAAAAATAGCTGGAATTAAAAGAAGTATAATAGAAGAATTAATGAGGGCTTTTAAAGATTTACAAATAGAATTCATCATAGACAATAATACTGGATCAATTATTCTAAGCAATGATATTCTTTTTGCTTTTAATGATTTCAAATTGACAGAAAAAGGTAAAGAAGTAGTTAAGTTTGCAATTCCTAAATATATAGAAATTATATTGAGTCCTGAAAATGAAAAGTACATTTCTTCAATTTTAATAGAGGGAAGCACCGATCCAATAGGTGATTATTTATATAATATTGATTTATCTATGAAAAGAGCTTTTTCGGTTTCTTCTTACTTAAAAAGTATTGAATCAATTATTCCTTATAAAGATATCTTTTTTAAAAAATTGCTATGCGGAGGTAAGGGATATAATAATCCAATTTTAAAACCAGATAATTCAATTGATTTTCAGAGATCACGAAGAGTTGAAATCAAATTTAATATAAAAGATCAGGAAATGATTGATAAATTGTGGAGTATCTTTAAAAAATGAGGATTATTGAAAATTATTTTTATTTTCACTTTAAAAAAACAAAAAATCTCTGTAATTTAATCAATTTAGAAAACTCATCTAATTGGGATATTTTAGAAGATAAAATCATTGAATTATTAAATGATGATATCCATTCATTATTAAATATAGTTTTAAAAAATAAAAATTTAATTAACAAAATAATAAACTTATATTGCCTTACAGATAAAATAAATGAGCAAACAATATTAAAATTCATTAATTCTATTTTATTGGATATAAATTATGATAAAGATGAATTTGAAAAATTATTATTATCAATTTTTCATGATAGCTTTTTTACAAACAATAATGCCAAATTTTTATTATCCAAACTTATTTACACTGATGATGATTTTATTAATAGTATTACATTAAATCAACTACTTTCAGATATCGAAAATTTATCATTTTATGAAATTATTAATAAATATAAAATACTTAGAAATTCTAATATTTATATTTTTATTAATTTTTATAAAAACATTATCGGTTCCAAAAAAATTTTTCCTGAAGAATATATTGAAAATCAATTTAACAACATAGTTAAACCAAATTTAGTCTATTTAAGAAATAGTTTGGTTATCATAAAAAATATTATTGAATTTTTCTCTAATTCAAAATTATATAAAAACTATATATCAAAAATTGTAGATGCTATCGTTACAAAAGATAATCTAGATATTTTTTATAATAGCATTAAAAATTATAATATATCAAATAATTGCTTAAGTTTTATAAATAATTATTTAAATAATAAAGGATTAAACATCTTATTTCTAATCAATACTGATAGAACTAAATTCTGGAAAGAATACTTTCCATTCATTGAAAAAGTCGATACTTATAATTTTAACAATAAAATAGGATATGCAATTTATTTTAAAGAGATAGTAGTAGTAGAATTTGATCCGATAGGGGCAATATTTTTTTATAAGATAGAGAGTTTTGCAAATGTAACTAAAAATAATATTTATTATGAAGAGCAACTTAAAAATAAAAGATATTATATCACAAAGGTTAATCATAATTACGGTTGGCAATATAAGGTGAGAAATATTTTAGATGAATATAATATAAAATTAATATGAAAACAAAGATTTATACTGAAGGTCTTCAAATTTTACCTGAATTTAAAACTAAAAATTTGGATTACCAGACTATAAATTTGTTAAAAAACTATAATTTGATTGAAGAAATAAAAGGTAAGATCTATTATATTTCTTTCGAAAATTTAAAATTTTTATATGATGAGAATGAACAAAATATTTTAAATCAATTAAATATCATATATCTGTTTAGCTTTAAGGATTTTACAATAGAAATTACTTCTCTTTCTAGGATAGATATACCAACTGTTTCATTTTTTTATTCCGAAAACAAACTATTATTATATCAAAAATTATTTTTTTATACTGAAGAAAAAAATCCTAAATTTATAATTATAGATGATATTCTACTTGATATAATTAATTTAATTATTGATTCTGACTTAAAGTATGAAACTAAAATAAAAAAACTTTATAAGTTGAAAAATGAATATGAATTTAACATTAATTCTAAAATTGAGTATGATTATATTAAATATTATAACATTGAATCTAAACAATTTGACAACAATATTATTTTTGATTTTTTGCTGCCTGGGGTTCCAGAAAGATTCATAAACAATCTATTAAATTCAGGTATAGCCTATAAAGATACAATCAAAACAAAAAAAAGCGCATATATAATTGACGAAGACACACAAAATGATTTGAAAACCCTTGAAGAATTCAGAGATAAATCTAAACCACATACTTTTCAATTAAATATTAATCCTAACAATATAAATTCTTTTTATAATAAAATGAAATTAAATTTCAGTGATACTTTATTTGAAAAATTCTCAGATAGATTAGAAAACATTATTTTTACCTCTAAAAAATTTAATCCCGAAATAATAAGCTCCGGCTTAGCTTATTTAATATTTTTGGATGAATATACAGTCAGTATTTTGCAAACAGAAAAATTAAATGAAGCATTATATGAAGAATTAAAAAAATTAATAGCTGAAGCGATTACAACTAATAAAAGAATAATATATTTTGATAATAAATGGTATGATATATCAGAAATTCTTGCACAATATAAAAATAAATATAAAGATGATCATCCTACAAAGCAAATAATAATAAAAAGCAATCAAGAAAAATTAGATTATGTCAAATATAAAACTGATAATAAAAAAGAAAATATATATGAATATGATTTATCATTTCTAAACCAAAATTTATTTGATTATCAAATAGATGGTATAAAAAAAATATTAAAAGCATATTTTTCAAATTATTCAGGATTTTTATTAGCCGACGATATGGGGCTTGGTAAGACTATTCAAGTATTGATTATAATAAAATATTTTATTTTAAAAAATAATAATTACAAAGTACTAATTGTATGTCCCAAATCATTAATTAATAATTGGAAAGATGAAATATCTAAACATACACCTGAGTTAAATGAATTAATAATAAATGATTTAAATACAAATAACAATAAACAAAAATTTATATTTATTATAAATTATGATTCACTAATTATAAATGAAAATTATTTAAATTATCATTTCGATTTGTTACTAGCTGATGAAGTACAAAGGATGAAAACCTATACAACTAAAACATCTAGATTTATGAAAGCTATTTCAGCCTCTTTCAAAATAGCTTTAACTGCTACGCCAATAGAAAACAATATTATTGAATTTTGGAACATCATTGATTTTATATTACCTGGATTTTTGGGTAGTAAAAAGAATTTTAAAGAAAACTATTTAATAATAAATGAAAATCCTTCATCAGACCTTGCAATCGTAAAGGCAAAGGAATTAATGCAAAAAATTGAACCTATATTTTTAAGAAGAGAAAAAAGTAATAAACTATGTCCAAATTTACCTTCAAAACATACAACTTATAAAAAAATAGAGTTGAACAAAAATCATGCTTTTTCATACATAAGCATTTATAAATCCATTAACCCTGATAAAATATTACCAGCAGTTCAAATATTACTTCAGGTTTGTGATTGCCCATATAACAAGATTAAATTTACAGATTGCTATGAGTATGAAAAATATTCATCAAAAATAAAATATTTAATAGAAATATTGGAAAACATAAAAGAAAAAAATGAAAAAGCATTAATATTTACAAGATTCATAAAAACCCAACTATATATTAAAGAAGTTCTTGAAAAATATAATATAAAAACTGAAATATTAAATGGTAGCTCAGATATTGCTAGTAGACAAGAGTTAATAAACAATTTCAATACAAAAAATGAGATTGATGCTTTGATTATTAATCCTAAAATTGGTGGTGTTGGATTAAATCTTGTTTCAGCAAATAATGTTATTCACTACACTTTAGAATGGAATCATGCGGTTTTAAGTCAAGCTACAGATAGAGTTTATAGAATTGGTCAAAAAAAAGATGTTTTCAATTACATTTTATATACATCTTTCCCTGAAGATTTTGGTTACAAAAGCAAAACAGTAGAAGAATATTTAGTTGAATTAATAACAAAAAAAGGTGAAATATCTAATTTCTTAATAAATACATTCTATATTCAAAATGAACTTAAAAGTATTGAAAAAGAATTAATAAATGACTTAAGAATTTCTTAATTTTAATTTTTTTAAAAATCCACTTGACAAAGTAAACTTATAGGTTAACTTTTTATGGCAAAAACCGAAAAGATATATGAAGGCAAAATTTATTCTATTTTTGCTTTTTCTGAAAATGGCAAATGCTATTCTGTAGAATTTATAGATAGTTTAGAACCTTTACAACAAAAAAAGATAATGACTTTGTTAAAAAGATGTGCGGATTATGATATTCCTAACAATACTGAAAAATTTAGAAAAATTGATACTGATTTATGGGAATTTAAAGCTGACAATGTCAGGATATTTTGTACTTTCGATAAAGGAAAGATAATTTTATTAGCAAATGGCTTTATTAAAAAATCTCAAAAAACACCTGTTAATGAAATAGAAAAGGCAAAAAGAATATTAAAAAATTAATTTAAGGAGAAAAATAAAGATGAGTTATGAAAAATGGTTCAATGAAATGCTTGATAAATACAAAGATGACATTGATTTCTTAACAGAAGAAGCAATAATAGATTTCAATGAAAAGATTGTCAAAAGATTAAAGGATTTAAATATGTCAAGAGTTGAACTCGCGAATAAACTTGGTGTTTCTAAGGCTTTCGTTACAAAACTTTTAAATGGAAACCCAAATCTTACTATAAAGACAATGATTAGTATCGTAAAAGCACTTGATTGCAAATTAGAACTTGATTTATGTCCAAAAGAATATGAAATTAGAAAAGTTTATTTGCTTAATAATAAAAAGATTGACTATGATAATTACAACACCAATGTTAATGTTAAAATTCCTGGAGAAATAGATGCTGGCGTTGCTTAATCTTGATGAATATTTTATTGAAGAATTTATTGTTAAATTAAATCCATCTTTTAATCCAAAAGAACCTGTTAAAGGAGATATTTTTGTAGATTTTGATATATTGAAAAATGATAAAAATGATCATTTATTTAAAATTTCTATGACAATAGAATTAAACAAAAATAAAGAAAATTCTCCTTATTATATATTTTTCAAAATAGATGGATTTTTTAGCTATGACAAAACTGCAAATGAAGAATATATACAAAAAACCATAGCTCAAAATGCACCTTCAATACTTTATGGGGTTACGAGAGGAATTATAGCTCAAATCACTTCTAATTATGAATTTGGAAAATTTATCTTACCATCGGTTAATTTTATTGAAATATTAAAAAGAAAATTAGATTTAGAAGATAAGAAAAAAGAAAAAAAGAAAAAAATTAATAAATAGTAATTTCAGAATTTCTCAAAAATAATTATAATAAACTAAAAGATTTGTTATAAACTAATATTTTGCTCTTCCCAAGAAGACCAAAACACACTAAAATTGGTCTTATAAGGAAGACCAAATTTAAAACAAACACCACTATGCGTTACAAACTTTCAAAATAAACTTTCATCTTTTCAGCCATCAGCCTTCGTCTTTCTTTTAAAAATCCCTCATAACTTATCTGCTCTTCCAATAATTCTAAAGGGATGCAATGAGTTTTTAAATTATTTACCAGTTGTTCATAGTCGCATATTGCCCCATATCTTGGTTTTCCATCTTCGCACTGCTCTTTTAACTGCTTAAAATACTGAAAAGGCTCTTTATTTCCTATAGCTATGTTAACTTCACTTTGAGCCATTACATAATTGGCAATTTGATTATACATTCCTCTATCAAAACCCAATTTTTTCAAATAGTCTTTTGGATAAATGTGATGAACATCGCCTTTTAAATTTATTAAATCTTGCACAGTAATATCTTTAGATAAAAATCCTTTATCGTTGCTTTTAACTTGCGATGCAAGAAAAACATGGAAGATTGGACTATTAGAAACAGAAGTGTCCATTTGTTGAGGTAGAGCAATTTTCCAAAATGAATCTGGTAACTCGCTATCAAATATATTATTGATATATTCAATAGGATTATTTTCATTGATTCTTTTAATATCAAAATCAAATTGAGACTCTGGAGAAGCCGAATATCTACTTTTAAGTACCGAAAGGGCAAACCATTTTCTCACTAATGATTCAACAATATTTTGATTTATATTTTTTTCTCTTAAAGTCAGATATAAAATATATGCAAAATTAATTGCATTTTGGGATCTCACCATAGAGCTATCGATGAATCCCGCAGATCTTATAATCATGATAAATTTTTTGAAAAAACTTTCATTCATAAAATCTATGATTCCATTTTTGAGTTTTTCAAAAGATTCACTAGCAATTTCTTCATTATATTGTCTTGTTTCAAAGTCTCTACCTGAAAGTAAAGCGACTAAATCTTTTAATTTCCCTCTTTTAAATTTATAAGTAAAAGAAACTCTAAGCATATCGGTATAACCTGGATCATATAAATCTTCTTTATCATCTTTTAACCAGTTCATTTTGGAAAAATATTCGGTTTTAGTAAAATCTTTGTCAAACTCGATTAATTGTGAATAAAATTCTGGTTTTACAGCTAAATGACAAAAATAATCTATTGCCTTTCTAAGTAAATTTCCTCCAAATTTTTCATCCACAGCAATTTTAGACATTGCAAAATCTGCTTGACTTAGCACAACTCCCATAGAGTTAATTCTTATAAATATTTCTGTTACTTCATCTATCTCTAACTCCGAATTCAATTCTATAATTCCTAAAGGCACATTTATAATACCTTTCAAAGATTCCAAAGCATTATAAATCTCATCTTGATTCGCTTCTGGGTTATTTTCACAATAATTTCTTAATTTATCTAAAATTTTAAATTCTGGATGGAAAATAATAGAGATATCAGGTATCCATTTCTTATCCTTTTCAATAAAAGAGTTTGATACTTCAAAAGTTTTTTCAAAAGGATTAAATGCTATTTTAATTCTTTTTTTTCTATAATCAGAATCTAACACCTCTTTCCCAAGTAAAGATGCCATCAAAGCAGTTACTCGTTGTTGTCCATCAATTAATATTTTTTTCCCTTTAGATATACTGCCATCTTTTAATTTGATATTGGGATTTTGCCATGTAATTAAATATCCAACTGGATATCCTCTAAAAAGCGAATCTATCAAATCCCTTACTTTGGTAGCTTCCCACACAAAAGGTCTTTGAATTTCTGGAACAGCAATTTCATTTGAATTTATCCAGCTTAAAATATTAATTATTGGTTGTTGATTAACTGAAAACTTTTGAATAAGCATATTCCTCACCTTTTGATTGTAATTTTTACGAAGACTAATAGTAATTTATTATAAGAAAACAAAATTTAAAGATATTTCTTTATCATTTTACATATGACATTTTTTATAAATTATGGTATTCTTAATTGTATCTGTATTTCTTAATAAAATTGTCTTAAGTTGGTTAAATTATAAAAAAGGAATTTTATGATTGAACAAAGAAGACCCAAATATAGAATATACATCGATGAAGTCGGAAATAATGACTTAAGTTTTTCAGATGATTTTAACCATAGATTCTTAAGCCTTACTGGAATTATTTTTAATATAGAATATATGAAAAATACAGTAGCACCAATTATTGACAAATTAAAATATTCATTTTTCCCCAATCATCATCCTGATGAACCAATTATTTTGCATAGAAAAGAAATGATTAATTTTAAGTATCCTTTTCATATTCTTAAAAATGATGAAATTAGAAATAGATTTGATAATATTCTATTAGAAATTATTAATAAGCTAGAATATTCAATTATTTCTGTAATCATAGACAAAAAAGCACATAACGAAAAATATAAAGTAGAAAAAAAGTCTGAACTTTTTAGTAATAAAATTAATGAAATAATTAAAAACAAATACTATAAAGGTAAAAATGGGAAACTTGAAGGATATGGCATAAAATTATTACCATAATAAAAAAACCCCGATTTCTCGGGGCAAAGGCACATATGTCCTTCCACCTCCAGATTTTCTGGATTGATTTAATCAATAATTTATTTTATATCTTTGTCAAAAAAAAAATTTAAGATTTTTTTTTATAATTTTTTGGTCTTGCCAAGAAGACCAAAATGTGTTATTATTGGTCTTGTGGAGAAGACCATATGAAAGAAATATTCAAAAACCTTATTACAGACTTTATTAAAAAAGATTTTGAACTAAAAGAAAGAGATTATTCAATCCCTATCGATACAAAAATGATAGTTTCTCTTATTGGTATAAGAAGATGCGGTAAAACATATCTTTTATATCAAATTATAAATAATCTTAGACAAAGAATTCCTAGAGAAAATATTGTCTATATAAATTTTGAAGATGATAGATTAGCAGACTGCAAACTGCCAGATCTTGATGCGCTTATTAATGGATACTTCGAGCTTTATCCTCATAAAATAAATGAAAGAATTTATCTTTTTTTAGATGAAATACAGGAAATAGACGATTGGGAGAAATTTGTAAGAAGGATTTATGACAATTATAATATAAATATCTTTATCACTGGTTCTTCCTCTAAACTTATAAGCAAAGAAATATCAACATCTTTAAGAGGAAGAACTATAAGTTATGAAATTTTTCCTTTATCTTTTAAGGAATTTTTAAGTTTTAAGAATATTGAAATAAATCTATATTCCACTGAAAGCCGTGCTTTTATCAACAATGCTCTTTAAGAATATTTAAACTTTGGGGGATTCCCTCAAATCGTATTGGAAAGCGAAGAAGAGATAAAAAGGAAAATTTTAAGTGATTATACCTCCTTAATTATTTATAAAGATATAGCGGATAGATATTCTGTAAAAAATTTAAATCTACTTAAATTTATAGTGAGAGATTCTTTCAAAAATCCCTCCACTTTATTAAGTTATAACAAACTTTTTAATAATCTTAAATCAATTGGATTTCAATTATCAAAAGAAACTTTAATTAATTATTTTAGTTACCTTGAAGATGTTTATTCTATATTTTTGATTCCAACATATAGGTGGTCTTTAAAAGAGCAGATGAGAAATCCCAAAAAGATTTTTATCATCGACAATGGCTTCAAAACTATTCATTCATTAAAATCTGAAGGTGGAATTTCTAAATTATATGAAAATATCGTTTTTTTAACTCTTAGAAGAAACCATAAAGATATTTTCTATTTATTGGGTGAAAAGGAAGTAGACTTTTATTTACCGGAAAAAAATACAATTATTAATGTTAGTTATGATATATCAGAATCACAAACTCTTAAAAGAGAATTAAGTTCTCTTGAATATGGTATAAAAAAACTTGGCTTAAAAGAAGCATTTCTTATAACAAACGATAAAGAAAAGGAAATAAAAATGGATGATTCAAAAATTTTTATCATACCACTTTGGAAATGGCTTTTGGAATATAATTAGGAAACAAACACCACTATGCGCTATAAACACCATACTTACATTTTACACAATATCAAATCTAACAAAGCAAGTTTCAAAAGAATTATAAATCTATATGATAAATTCAAAGATAGAAAGGATTGCAAAATAGAGCTAAGGCTGACAAAATGGTTTGGGGCAAATATGAGTGCCCCTTTGGGTGCAATTATAGATATTATTGATGAAAATAATGAGATAATAGACTTTAAAATTAAGGATGAAGAAATAAGGAAAATTTTGCAGAAAAATCGCTTTTTGGCCAATTTTGGTTACAAAGAGAAAGAGGATTACTATCATTCTACTATTCCTTATATAAAACTTAAACCTACTGAAAGCAAAGTTTTCCAGTCTCTTGTTCAATCCGAGCTTTTTAATAAACCGCAAATAACAAATATAAATGAAAGACTAAAAAGGAAAATACTGGAAAGTATATACGAAATATTTTCAAATGCTCAGATACACAGCCAAACAGAAAACATCTATGTATGCGGTCAGTACTTTTTTTCAAAGAATAAACTCGAGTTTACTATCGTCGATACAGGCATAGGTTTTTCAAAAAGCATAGCCAATTCTTTTAATATAGATATCCCCCAACATAAAGCCATTGCTTACGCTCTTCAAGAATATTTTACAACAAAGAAAGGTGAACCAGGTGGGCATGGACTTAAACTTTTAAAATCTTTTATTTTAAGCAATGGCGGAAAATTTCAGATAATAAGCTACGATGGTTTTTATGAAATATCTTCAAATAAGGGAAAACCAAGAGAAAAGTCTGTGAAATTAAATATTGCATTTCCAGGTACAATAGTAAACATTATTTTTCGAACAGACACCCCTCCTCCACTTGAACAACAGCAGAATTTACAAGAAATTTTTTAGAATTTATTTGAAAATATATTATATTTTAATCGAAGTTTAAAATTAGTTAATCAAAAAGAGCAAATTAAAAAGTTAATATCAAATGTAATAAATATTTATTTAATATATAATTACAAATGAGCTTCTTGCAAGGAGATAAATATGGTCGGTGGTAATATCGATAAAGCTGCTGGTGATAATATAGAAGAAATTATTATATTTAAGGAACTGAGTAACCCAATTTGTGCAGATTCCGAAGATGGAAAGATAATATATGAAAAAATTAGCCATGCACTTAAAAATAATAAAAAAATCAAACTATCATTCGATGGAATAGATATAATTACCTCTGCATTTTTGAACACAGCCATTGGCCAGTTGTTAAAGGAATTTAACAGAGATTTTCTTAAAAATAATGTTGCTTTTGAATCATTAAAAAATGAAGATGCAGTCCTTTTAAAAAGGGTTATAGACACAGCAGAGCGATACTACAACTCACCTGATCATATAAAAAAATCGTTAGAAGATATTTTAAATAAAGATAATAGCAATGAACTATAATAAAAAAGATATTCCTTTAATAAGACATAGGCCAGTGGTATTTGATACAAATATTTTGATATATCTATTCGGACATATATTACCACAAAATAACACTCTCCAGGAAGTTTATAGCTCATTATATAAAGAATTATTAATAAATAAGATGAATCTTATAATTACCGATATTTGCATTCTTGAATTTGTAAATCATATTATTAAAAAAGATTTCAGATATTACTGCCTTAATAATGGAATAGCCATAGAACAACCAAATGAAAAAATTTTCTTTAAACAGTTTAAGAATACCGAAGAAGGGAAAGAATCAATTAATTATATTGAAAACACTATAAAAAATAAGATATTAAAATATTTTAATCTTGAAAATATAAATATAAAAGTTGAGAATATTACTAACTCGTTTTTATATTTATCAAAATGCGATTTCAATGATTTACTTATAGCTTCTTTATGTAAAGAAAAGAATTATATATTATGCACAAATGATCATGATTTTTTCGATTTAGGCGTGGATATTTTGACGGAAAATAAAAAATTATAAATAAACATTAATCTTTCCCCTATTTTCTTTCTTTTACCCCTGATCTACCCTCACCCACCAATAGATGCTACCGAATAATCCTAAAATTCCTGCTAAAACTAATATTATAAAACTTGCATTTGAAATGACAAGTCCTTCTTTTAATGTCATGCCTGCATATAGAAGTGGCAAAGTCCATGGAATGTATTGGGCATTTTCCGAAATATTTAATATGAAATTTGAAACAAGAAGAACACCAAAAATAAAACCAAGTGGAAGAATATAACCTCTTGAACTTGATGCTAAGAAGGAAAGAACTGGGATTAAAGCTATATGCATCAATGTTATTATTATATATCTATTTAAGTAATAAAAAAGCATTTTGGTATCTAACTCACCAAGTTTCAAAATTAAAGCAGCACCCAAAGAGAAAAGATAAATAAATATTGCTAAAATTAGACTAAATATTGCTGAACATAAAAGTTTGGAAACCACAAAATATTCTCTTCTTATGGGAAGAGCCATCAAATCTTTTGCAGTTTTTTCGACAAATTCTCTTGCAAAAATCCATGTGGTTATAAATCCAAAAGAGATAAAGCCAATTATGGCTATAAGCATATTCAAAATATCGAAAAATGTTTTCCAATCAGCGGTTCCAACAAATGAAGCCTTTGCCCTTATTATCACAGATGCCTGGGCAAAAGCAGGATTTTTTATTATAAAAAACAAAATATAAATCATGAAAGCCACAAAAAAGGAAAATAAAAATAAGAATAAAAAAATCTTTGACTTTATTGCCTTAAAAAACTCCATGGAAAAGGCATTCATAATTGATTTAATTGGTCTATTTTTATTCATAAACTCCACCTATAAATTTCCGATTATTCTTAAAAAATATTCTTCCAAATCTTCGATCTCTGGCATTAAAACTTTTGGAACAAGATTATTTTCACATAAAAGAAGATTCAATTTTTCGGGATTATTAAAAAAATCTGAGTCATAAATCCTGCAAAAACCCTCTTCATCTACATCAACATTAATATTTTTAGATCGCAAAAAATCGCAGACTTTCAGATTGTCATTTGTCATTACTTTCAATGATTTCAGCCTTTCTTTTTCTAAAGATTCATCATCTATCTCTTTTATAAGTTTTCCATTATGAATTATTCCTATTCTGTCTGCAAGTTTAGAGATTTCTGCGAGAATATGACTGGATATAAAAATAGTTTTACCTTCTTTTTTAGAAAGGTTTAAAAGCATCTGCCTTATCTCAACTATTCCTGCAGGGTCAAGACCGTTTATTGGCTCATCAAGAATCAAAATCTCAGGCTCGTGGAGTAAGGCTTTTGCTATACCGAGTCTTTGATTATTACCAGAAGAAAGATTTTTTGCCTTTACATCTTTGTATTTTGTAAGTTTTAGTTTATCTATTACCTTTTCTATGGTATTCTGGCCATTTGAGTCGTATTTTTCTTTTTTCTTAAATCTATTTTTTTTATTCATAAGATGAAGTTTTGCATACAATTCTAGATTTTCCTTCACAGTAAGTTGACCATATGAAAAGGGAGATTCTACAAGATATCCTACTTTTTCCCATAATTTTGTCTCACTATATTTTACTTTTTTCCCTAAAATATAGGCACTTCCTTTAGTAGGATTTATAAGCCCTAAAAGCATTCTTATAGTGGTAGTCTTGCCTGCACCATTTAATCCTAAAAATCCGTAAATCTCACCTTTTTTTACATTTAATGAAACCTCATCAACCGCTTTTAAAGTTCCGTAGTGTTTAGATATTTTTTCAGTGATTATTGCATCTTCCATATAACCTACCTTTTTTTCAAATAATTCAATAATGAATCTACTAAGATTTCTATAGTTTTTTTGTATTCCAATTCACTGAACTCATCCTTGTTTACTATCAAAAGTTCAAATAACTTAAAATAACCCTTTAAGCTATTTAAATCTTGCTGTTCAAAATGACCCAATTCCATTTGTTTACTTATAAAATCTATAAACTGATTTATATCAATATTCATATGATTTTTAATTGTATCTTCTGGTATTGTTCTATAAAGATATTTCATTTCTTTGGCAGAGATATGTTTCAAAAGAGGAGTACTTTCAATAAATTCAAGCCCCTTATAAAGCATCAGTTTTAATATTTCATAGGGATTTTCAATGGTGTTTTCTAGTTCTTCATATAATTTTGACTTAAATTCCCTCTCTATCTTTTCAATTATCTCAAAAAATAAGCTTTCTTTAGTAGGATAAAAAAGGTAAAATGCACCTTTTGATATCCCTACTCTTTCGACTATCTCATCGACAGTTGTCTTTGTAAGTCCATATTTTTCAAAAAGTTGTCTGCCTTCGCTTAAAAGTTTTTCTTTTATCTTTTCTTTTTGTTCTTGTGTAAAAGCCTTTGCCATAGTTTCACCTTTTTATTTTTAGGTAGTAGAATTATATATTTTTTGACTATATGCCTTTTTTGGTCTTATAGTCATTTTAATAATTTTTGTCAATATTTTTTTAATTTTAATTTTGAAAAAATATAAATATAGAGTATAAATAGGATAAAATATTTACACAAAGTAATTATGGAATTTAAGAATTTAAAAGTAGATTTACTCGACTTTTTTTCTAATTATTCAGATGCAATTCTTTTAACTGATGAAAATGATAATATAATTTTTGCTAATATAAAAATAAAAAAAATTTTTGAACTTGAAAATACTTTTTGCTTCATAACTAAGTACAAGAACCTTAAAGAAATATTCAACGAATCAAATAAACTGAATCTTAACATTTCGTTATTTAACAACTATCTTACGCAAAATGAAGATGTATATTATTATAAAATAAAGATAAATGAAAATTATAAATTTTTAGAATTAACTAAAAATTTTATTATAGAAGGGCAAGTCCCCAAATACTTTATCTATACTATTAGAGATTTGACTAATTTTTTTAATATAGAAAATATTTATAAAATAT
>CAYVTU010000017.1:0-53067 GCA_964454835.1 uncultured Brachyspira sp. | reverse complement strand
TAATAAATTTATACAACTATTTATATTTGTGTCAAGAGATTTTTTAAATTTTCTGAAAAAATAATTATAATATATCTGTTTTAGATATTAAACATTAGTTTTGAAGTGAAAAATACTTAAATTTTACCCTTTCTTTATTTGATTTATCTTCCCCATCTGCTAATCTTTTCTTGAAATTTGATTTTTATCAAAATATCAAAAAGGAAAATATTTTTTTATGAAAGTTGCAACATTATGCTACTTAAAAAAAGATGGCAGGACTTTGATGCTTTTTAGAAATAAGAAAAAAAATGATATGAATGGTGGAAAATGGATAGATCTTGGTGGAAAACTTATAGACGGAGAAACTCCTGAAGAATGTGCCATAAGAGAAATAAAAGAAGAAAGTGGATATATCGCAAAAAATCTTGAATTAAAAGGAATATTAACATTTCCGGCCTTCGATGGATACGATACCTGGTATGTCTTTTTATATCTTGTAAAAGAGTTTGAAGGGGAAATGAAAGACTGCCCCGAAGGGACATTGAAATGGATAGATGATGAAGATTTATTTGATTTACCAATGTGGGAAGGCGATAAAATATTTTTAAGATGGTTGAATACAAAAGGTATTTATTCAGCTAAATTTATATATAAGAATAACAAATTTATAGATTTTAATTTCAAAAAGTATTTATAAAAAAGTATTTATAAAATTATTGACTTTTAATTTTTTATCTCTTAACCAAAACTTAACAATCAAAATTTTTTTTTAGTAAGACAACAAAAATGATTTATAATAACTTACAAAAACGATTTAATGTATTAAAATAACATTGAAAAGCAATGCATTATAAATTTATATAATAGACAAAACTACTATTTATTAAATTACAGTTTTAACTTAGGGTATATAAATTATGATAAAAAAAACAATTTTTGCAGTTGAAGATGATTTAGATATCTTAAAGCTTTTAAGCACTTCATTTACAAAAGAAAATTACGACTTTGAAGGCTTTGATTCAGCGGGTAGCTTCTTTGATAGACTTAAAACAATTAAACCTGATTGTATTATTTTAGATTTAATGCTTCCCGATATCGATGGGATTGAAATAATTAAAAGGTTAAAACTAAGTCAAAATTATGGAAATATACCTATTATTATCGTTAGTGCGAAGACAGATGAGATAGATAGGATTGTGGGTTTAGAAGTTGGAGCAGATGATTATGTTATAAAGCCATTTTCGATTAAAGAATTGCTTGTAAGAGTCAGAAAACAGATTCAAAAAGAAAAAGTTGCTTCTCAGCAGACTGAAAAAAAAGATGAATATCAAATAGAATTGCCCTGCGGAAATTTGGTTCTATCTAAATTAAAGCATGCTGTATATTTCAATAAAGAAAAAATAAATCTAACAGCAACAGAATTCAAAATATTAGAAAAGCTTTTGTCCCAACGAGGCTGGATTGTTAGCAGGGACCAGCTTTTAGATTACCTTTGGGGAAATGAAAAAGCAGTCATAGATAGAACCATAGATGTCCATATAACCCATTTAAGACAAAAATTAAAGGAAGCAGGAAGGCATATAATAAGTCAAAGAGGTATAGGATATAAATTTGACCCCGAACAGATTCAGGAAAATTAAAAATAAATAATAAATAAAAGACAAATAAAATAAATAAATTTTAGGTATTACAAAAAATGGAAAATTTAAGTAACTTAAAAAAAAATATTTTATTAAGAATTTTTCTTCCATCTGTAATTATTTGCATAATAATTTTTGCCATATCTTTTATACTATTTTCTATTATAAACGAAAAATATTTTGTTGAAATAAATAAACAGTATTGCTACGACTTAACCAGTTTAATTGAAAAATCGTTGGTGGATAATAATATAAATAATAATGCAAGCTATAACAATTTGAATTTTAATAATCTTGAAAAAGAGTATTTGAAAAACTTAAACTCCCGTGTAACAATTATTGATTCTGATGGCAAAGTCTTATTTGATAATAAAGTTGATGCAAGTTTAATGCAAACCCATTTTGATAGAAAAGAGCTTTTAAAATCATCAAAAGATATAGTTTCTTACGAAATTAGAACAAGTAAAACCTTAGGGATAAAGCTATTTTATTTTTCAAAGGCAATTATAAAAGAAGGAAATTTGCTTTTTTTTATAAGGATAAGTAAGGATATTGGATATCTTTATAAATATAATCAAATCAATTTTATCTTTATTTGCCTATTCTTTATCTTTTCAGTATCTATAATCTATTTTTTTACCAATAATTATATTAACTTTTTGAATTCATTAATTTTGACATATTCATTTAACCTAAAATCTCTTGTAGAAAAGGATAAATTTCAATTTGATAAGACTTCTACAAGATTAATATTTGGCAAAAAATTTCAAAATAAGATATTAAATTACATTTCTAATGAATTTGAAAATGCACAAGTAAAAATAAAATTTAATGAAATAGATTTGCTTTCCCATGTTTTTGACCATATAGATGAACCAACCATCTTTTTTGGTAAAAATGGTATTTGCCTTTATTCAAATGATATAGCAAAGAATCTTTTTATACCTGAAAAATATCATAACCACTATAAAGAAAAATATTATTGGGAAATTTTTCTTTCAAAAGAAATAAATGAAGCCATCGAAAAGGTTATTGAAACTAAAAACTCATGCTCTATCGAAATTACAATAAACGAAAAGCCATACTTTTTAAGAATAATTTATTCAAACTTCATGAACAGCATTTTTTTAATATTTTCAGATATAAGCGAAATAAAAAGATATTATGAGCTTCGAAAAGTGATTTTATCGGCTATTTCTCATGAACTAAAAACCCCTTTAACTTCGATAAATGGATTTTTAGAACAGATTATTTTAGAAGCAGAAAATAATAAAGATGAGAAAATTCTTTCATTTGCTCAAATAGCTAAAAGAAATTGTGACAGATTATTCAATATTTCTCAAGATGTCATAGAAATAGAGAAAATTCATTACCAAAAAGAAATTGATTTGCAGGAATTAGATGTAATTTTAGAAATAGAACAAATATTGACTTTATTTACAAATTTAGCCTCTACTAAGGGTATCTCAATTAACTTTAATAAAGTATATGATTCATTAATAATTAAAACAAATAAAAGTCTATTTGAACAAATATTGATAAATCTTATCGATAATGCAATTAAATATACAGAGAAAGGCAGTGTATCAATAGATATTACAAAATTAGAAAATGAAGTAAAATTAATAATTTCAGATACTGGAATAGGCATAGAAGAAAAAGAAATACCAAAAATCTTTGAACCTTTTTATTGTGTTGACAAAAGCAGAAGCAAACAAAAAGGTGGCACTGGTCTTGGACTTGCTATAGTTAAAAGTGCTATAGAAAGACTTAACGCTCATATAGAAGTCGAAAGTATTCCATTTGAAGGTACAAAATTTATAGTTAGATTCAAAATAATTTCTTAACAAAATATTAACCATAAAATTACCAATTATTTAAAATTTAATAACATTCATAACTATTTTTATAGATGAAAAGGGGGATTTTTTATTATGAATAAAAAGATCATTATAATTGCTTTTTTTTGTATTCTTTTAGCATTATCATTAAGTAATATTACTGCTCAAAGTGGCTTGGAATTGACAGGTGGTGGCGCAACCTTTCCACAACCTTTTTACTCAAAATTATTTGATATATATTTTCAAAGTAATGGATTAAAGGTAAATTATCAGGGAATTGGTTCTGGTGGCGGTATAAAAGGGCTTACAGATAAGACACTGGATTTTGGTGCAACAGATGCTCCTATGACAGCTGATGAAGAAAAAGCAGCTGGTGCTGAAATCATTCATATTCCAACCTGCCTTGGTGCAGTTGTTGTTATTTTTAATTTACCTGGCAATCCATCTTTAAAATTAACAGGAGATTTAATTGCTAAAATTTTCATGGGTAAAATTACAATGTGGAATGATGTTGAAATTGCAAAAGTTAATCCTGGTATAAAACTTCCTAAACTTCAGATAATTGTAACAAGAAGAACAGATGGAAGTGGCACAACATTTATCTTTTCTGAATATCTAACAAAAGTAAACAAAGATTGGACTTCCACTCTTGGAACAGGGAAAAGTTTAAACTGGAGTCAGGCAACAATCGGTCAAAAGGGAAATCCAGGAGTAGCTGGATTTGTGACTCAGACTCCTGGTGCTATTGGTTATGTTGAACTTGTCTATGCTATCCAGAACAATATAAAATATGCATCAGTTCAAAATTCTTCAGGTGTTTTTGTTGAGCCAACTCTTGATTCAGTTTCAGCTTCAGCTAATGTTAATATCGCTAATAACACAAAAGTTTCTTTGACAAATACCTCCGCAAAAAATGGTTATCCAATAAGCTCATTTACATGGTTAATCCTTTATAAGGAGCAGAATTATAACAAAAGAAACATAGAAAAAGTAAAAGCAATGATTAATCTCTTCTGGTTTATGATTCACGATGGTCAAAAATATGCAAAAGAACTTGGTTATGCTCCACTTCCACCTGCTGTTGTTAAAAAAGCTGAAAACCTTCTTAAAAATGTTACATTTAACGGTGTATATATATTTAAATAAGTTTTATTGATTTGTTCATAATCTATCAAAGTTTTGTCCATTAATTCCTTTTATAACAGATTAACGAGCCACTATCTAGGGTGGCTCTTTTTTTAACCAAAAATTAACAAAAACTTAATAAAAGATAGACAATAAAATTTTAACTATATGTGGGAAAAAAGATGAAAGATAAAATTTTTAAATATTTCTTAACTTTTTCAGCTATTTTATTGTTATTATTAATGATTTTGATTCTTTTTTCTTTAACAAAAGAATCTATTTTTGCACTAAAAATTAACTTCAAATCCTTTTTTACTAGTTTGACTTGGGACCCTATAAATAATAAATACACAGTAATCTCTTTTATAATAGGGACATTGATGACTTCATTTATTGCCTTAATAATTAGTTTTCCGTTTTCTCTTTCAATTGCCTACCTTTTATCTGAATATCTAAAAAAGGGAATACTTAGAACAATTCTTGAAACATCTGTCGAACTTTTAGCTGCTATACCATCTGTTATATATGGCTTATGGGCATATTTTATTTTATTAACACCAATTAGAATGCTTGAAATGAAAATTGGAGTTGCTCCTTATGGCGTCGGAATTTTTTCTGCATCATTAGTTTTAAGTATTATGATTATACCTTTTTCAGCAACAATAGCCAGAGAGGTTTTCAACATGTGCCCAAATGATATTAAAGAAGCTGCATATAGTCTTGGTGCTACAAAATTTGAAGTTTTATCAAAGATTGTTTTCCCTTTTGGTCGTTCAGGAGTTATTGCGGGAGTACTTCTTTCACTTGGTAGAGCTCTTGGCGAAACTATGGCTGTAACCATGTTAATTGGAAACGCAAACTTCATACCAAAAACAATTTTTTCACCGGCAAACACAATGGCTTCTGTTATAGCAAATGAATTTGCCGAAGCTACAAGCCGGCTTCATTCCTCAAATCTTATCCTTATTGCATTAGTCTTATTTATTTTGACATCAGTAATTAATCTAATCGGAAGAATATTTATAAAAAAGGCTTCTCATTCAATATAGTTTTTTTATAAACTTAATAAAAATTTAAGGAATAATAAAAATGAAAACTGATAATAAATTAGGCAATAATTTGAAAATTAGAAAAATAAAAAATAAGTTTTTTTCATTTATTATATTCTTATTATCATTATCAGCTGTTATTCCTTTATTTTTAATACTTGGTTTAATAATTAAAAAAGGACTTAATTCATTTTCAATAAATTTATTTTTATTTAACACAAGACCTGTTGGAGAAATAGAAAATGGTATATTAAATTCAATTATAGGTACCTTTATAATGGTCTTTTGTTCAGCAATTTTCGCAAGTATATTTGGTATTATAATTGGGATTTTTCTCTCAGAAAATAAAGGCAAGAAGCTATATGTTCCAACTCGCCTTTCTGCTGAAATAATACAGGGAATTCCTTCTATTGTTATAGGTATTTTTGCTTATGTAATATGTGTTAAGCCTATGAAACATTTTTCTGCTTTCGCAGGAAGTGTTGCCCTTTTCATAATGATGCTTCCTTCTATCATTATAACAACAGAAGAAACTCTCTTAAGGATTCCATATTCTATTAAAGAAGCATCGATAGCACTAGGAGTCCCTTATTATAAAACGATTATCAAAGTCATTATACCAAGTGGCTTATCGGGAATAATAAGCGGAATTTTAGTCGGTATTGCAAGAATAGCAGGTGAAACAGCACCTCTTCTTTTCACAGCTTTTGGAAACCAATTTTTATCTTTTAGCCTCAATAAACCTATAAGTGCTATACCTCTTGTGATATTTAATTATACGATGAGTCCTTATCCCGAGCTACATAAAATAGCATGGAATGCTGCTTTTGTATTGGTTATATTTGTATTAATAATAAATTTAAGTGCAAAAATCGGAGCAAAAAGGTGGAAGATAGAATATTAAAAATCGAAAATTTTTCCTGTTCATATGGTAAAAACCAGGTATTAAAAAATATTAGCTTCGAAATCCAGAAAAACACCGTTACCGCAATAATGGGTCCCTCTGGATGCGGAAAAACAACACTAATTCGTGCTGTAAATAGGCTTCACGATTTAAATTCCGAAGTTGTCTCAAGTGGTGCGATATATCTTGATAATCATAATATTTTTGATATTGACCCGATATTGCTTAGAAGAAAAGTTGGTATGGTTTTCCAGAGACCAAATCCTTTCCCAACAATGAGTATTTATGATAATGTTATAGCAGGTTATAAATTAAATGGAATTCATCTATCTAAAAAAGAAGCAGATAAAATCGTAGAAGTTTCCTTAATAAGAAGCGGACTTTATGATGAGGTAAAAGGAGATTTATACAAAAAAGGTACATTTTTATCGGGCGGTCAACAGCAAAGACTTTGTATCGCAAGGGCACTTGCAATGGAACCAGAAATTTTGCTTTTAGACGAACCGACTTCTGCCCTTGACCCTAAGGCAACATCAAAAATAGAAGAATTAATGATCAGCCTAAAACAAACTGTAACAATTTTACTTGTTACCCATAATATCGCACAGGCTGCAAGAGTCTCGGATTTTGTTGCATTTTTGTATCTTGGTGAGCTTATTGAATTTGGTCCAAGTAAAAAAGTATTTACTTCGCCCGACTCTCCTGTTACAGAAGAATATTTAAGTGGAAAATTTGGTTAAAAAATATCTATATTATTTACAAAAAGAATTATTAAGGAGCAAATATAATGATAAATAATATGATGAATGAATTAAAAAGATCACTTCTTTCTTATGCATCTTTTGTTAAAGATATGCTTACAAAAAGCATAGAAGGATTGTCCAAAAGAAATATCAATATTTTAGAAGAAGTAATAAATGATTTAGAACCATATGCAAACGCCAAGGAGCTTGAAATCGACGAATTTTGCATATCGTCTATTGCACAATTTCAACCAAAAGGAAAACAACTTCGACAGATAATAATGACATTAAAAATAAATAATGATTTAGAAAGGATCGCAGATCATGCTGTTAATATTTCAGAAGCAGCAAAAGAATTGTTTAAGTATCCCGCAAGTTCAGTTAGCGATGAAATAATTAAAATGGCAAATCAAGCTATTTCAATGTTTGATGATGCAGTAGCTTCCTTTTCTTACGAAGATTCTGAAAAAGCAAAACTTGTATGCGAATCTGACAATAAAATAGATGATACAAATGAAAAAATAATATTATCTTTTATCAGCCATTCCGCAAATTCAGTCGAAGAAAAGGCAAGCTCACTTTCCTTAGTCTTAATCTCCCGTAATCTTGAAAGAGTAGCAGATTTAGCTACAAATATAGCGGAAGATGTCTATTATATCGCAACAGGCAAAGTATTAAAGCATCATTCGCTGGAAGATAAGTAATCTATAACTTTCTATGACATAACCACCAATCATAGCATTCTATTTCGCCTGTTTTTGCTTTTTCGAGTCTTTCTTTTGCAGTTTTTACATCTGTTGCGGGTGGAATAATGACTCTATCTTTTATTAGTTCATTATTTGGCCAGTTAGCTGGCATCGCAACCTTGTTTTTATCTGAAATCTGCATTGCCTCAACAACTCTTAATATTTCATCCATATTTCTTCCAAGTTCTTGAGGATAGTATAAAATTATTCTTATTTTTGCCTTATCGTCGACTACAAATACAGCTCTAACCGTGTTAGTTCCTTTACCTGGATGAATTAACCCGAGAGTTTGGGCAACAGCACCAGTATCTGCAATAATAGGAAATTGAATCTCAACACCAAGTTTTTCTTTTATCCATTCTTCCCATTTTATATGAGCAAAAACCTGATCAACACTTAAACCAATTAGTTCGCAATTTAATGCTTTGAATTTGTCATACCTTTTTTGAAAAGCGACAAATTCAGTAGTGCAAACAGGTGTAAAATCTGCGGGATGACTGAAAAGAACAAACCATTTACCTTCAAAAGCCTTAGGTAATTCCATGACTCCATGTGTTGTTTGAACTTTCATTTCTGGAAATAAATCTCCAAGAAGAGGCAAACCTTTTTTTTTCTGTTAAATTTTCCATATACTTTCTCCTATCAAATTATTATCATTATTAATTTACTTTGGATTTAATTGTAAGTCAATAAAATATAAAAATTTTTAATGTACTTTATCTTTCTTTTTTTATAATATTATCTACTGCCAATTTTCCAGTTAAAATGCACATTGGAACACCTGCGGGGCTATATGTCCATTGCCCCACCTTAAAAACATCGGCAAAAGGAGTTAAAACTGCTTTATTAGAATCTTGAATCCTATTTATTACAGGAATTTTTTGAGTAAAAGTCCAACCAACAATCGAACCCTGGTAGCTACCTATCCTTTTTTCAATACTTAAAGGTGAAAAAGAAAATTTTTTGATAATTTTATCTTTCAAAAACGGATATATTGTATTTGTAAGGGTATCTATAATCTTATTTTCAAATGTCATAACAAATTCATCTAGCCATTTTGAATCTTGAGCTTTTTTAAATAATTCATATTCGGTCAATATGCTTATTATAACCCCTGTTTTGCCATCAGGCGCCATATTTTTATCTTTTAATACAGGAATAGAAATTTCAAATGTATTTTTTTCAATATAACTATTAAGCCAATTTAATACTTTTTCTTTACCAAGTTCTTCAAAATTTGACAAAATCTCATTTAGCTCTTCTTTATTTACCTTACCAAGTCCAATTTTTGAAGGAGAATAGAAAAAATGCCAATTTGAAATTTTAGCAAATGTCAGAGGTGATTCATCTACTTCGAGAAAAAGAGTAAATACTGTATCATTTCCTTTCCCATTCAAAATTTTATTTTTATTTTTTTCAAATTTTAATTTTATTTTTTCTGAAATTAATCCAAGTTTAGTTATTTCATAAAATGTTCTTAAATCAGCTGCCCATATAAGATAATCATAGTTATAGATATTATTATTTTGATCTATTACAACCTTTTTATCTAAATGAATTTCTGTTATCTTTGTCTGTCTTTTTATATCTACTTTTAACTTTATAAGATTTTCTTCCAGTACTTTTGCAAGCTGTCCAACACCATCTTTGGGATAAAAATAGTTTAAATAAAGTGAAAAATAACTTAATGCAAAAAAGGTTGGCGTGTTTTTGAAAAAATGTTGGTATATAATATCTTTTAAAGATTGATTATCTATAAATCTATCGAGATATTCTTCTACTGGCTGATAAAGTCTATTTATTTTAATGATTGCATACAAAAACTTAGGAAGCCAGGGAAACAGCTTAGTAAATAAATAACTTCTGTCTTTTAATATGTTTTTAAATATTGGATTTTCTATTTGATAGAGTATATCTACTAACCTCATTATTTTTTTTATTATTTTTATTAACTTGGAAATTTCTCTATTGCTTTCGGGATAATATTTTATCAAAAGGTCTTTGTATTTTATTAAATCTTCTTTTTTTTCAATATTTATAATATCTTTTTCAATACCGACTGAGACAGGACTTTTTAATATATCAAGTTTTATATCAAGTTCTTTAAGCATAGGTAGGATAATGCCTGCATCTAAAAGAGCCCTGACACCCGTATCAAACTTAAAACCATTATCTTCAATAGTATTTACTAGTCCACCTAATTCTTTATTTTTTTCTATTAAAACGACTTTAAAACCCTCTTTCCCAAGATATACTGCCGCTGTTAATCCGGCAATACCACCACCTACCACTATAACATTTTTTTTCATCATAAAGCCTATTTAATAATTTTTTTAAACTAATATAAATAAATTTTTATTTTAACTTGATAATTTTTTTAGCTTTATTTATTTTAGCTTTATTTCAATGCTAACTTTGCAGCTAATCTACCCGTCATTATAGCTGTTGGACCACCCGCTGGACTATAAGCCCACTTGCCAACTTTGAAAATGCTGGGTATAGATGTTTTAACAGAGTCATTCATCTTCATCATATTATCAACAGTTGGTATTTTATTTTCAAAAGACCATCCAACAATAGAACCTTCTGATGAATCTACTCTTTCAAACAAAGTTATTGGAGAAGCAGAAAATTTGAAAATAAGTTTTTCTTTCAAAAATGGAAAAATTGTACTTGAAAAAACTTCTATTACCTTATCTTCAATCTTATTTTTAAACTCACCATACCATCCATCTTTTTTTATTATTTCAAATAGGTCAAAATCAGCAAGAAAACTTATTATTATACCAGTTTTGCCTTCTGGAGCCAATTTTGGATTTCTTAAAGCAGGCATAGAAACTTCAAAGGTATTTAGTTTAATAAAATCATCAAGCCAGCTAAAGATTTTGTCTTTATTAATATTATCCCAATTGCTTAAAATATCTTTTAATCTTTGTCTATGAGTATTACCAAGACCTTGTTTTGAAGGAGTATAAAATAAATGTGCGCTAGTAATATTTGAAAAAGTACTTACAGGTTCGTTTACAGCAGCAAATAGCGTAAAAACAGATTCTGCACCTTTTGAAGATAAAATTAAATCCTTTTCTTTTATAAATTTGTTTTTATACTTTGCTGGTAAATCTTCAAAATCAATAATTGAATATAACTTTTTTAAATCTGCTGCCCAGATTAGCTTTTCATATTGATATTGATTTCCATTTATATCTTCAATAATTTTTTCCCTGGCATATACTTTGACTATACTGGTATTTGTTAAAACTTCTGAACCATACTCCTTTATTTTTTCGCATATCTTTTGAGTAAAACCTCCTACTCCATTTTCGGGATAAATATAATCATTATAAAGTGCAAAATAACTTAGAGAAAAAAAAGCTGGAGTCCCTTTAAAAAAATGCTGACTGAAAACATCAAAAAGTGAATTATTTGCTATTATTTTAGAAAGGTACTTTTCCATCGGTATATTAAGTTTATTTATCCGATATATTGTATGAAAAAATTTTATTAGCCACTTAAATACAGATGGAATCATAGTTATATCTTTTTTGGTTTTACTAAATAAAGGATTATCCGCCCCATATAATACTTTTAAATCATTTATAACTTTTTTAATTTCATCTATTAAGACATTAATTTCAGCTACACTTTGCGGATATAATTTTTTTAATAATTTTTCATAATCTAATAGACTTTCTTCACCTTCGATTTTAAATATTTCATTTTCTATACCAACAGAAATCTGATTTTTTAAAAAATTTATATTTAAACCTAACTCTTCTTTCATTGGTATAACAAGACCTGAGTTGACAAGTGCTCTTGCCCCTCCTTCGAAATGAAAACCATCTCTTTCAAAGGAATTCATCAACCCACCACATTTTTCATTTTTTTCTATCAATAAAACATCTTTTTTTTCTTTGCTAAGATACACTGCTGCTGTAAGTCCGGCAATGCCTCCTCCGACAACTATATATTCTTTTTTCTTCACATCTGGCTCCTGCCTTTTTCTTTTTGCTCTTTTATTTTTTATTTTTTATTTCCCAAATCATTTTTTACTAAATATTAACTTTTAAAATAATGAAAAAAAAATCTTCAATTTCACTATGCTAACTTTTACCAGCTTTTAATCTGCTAAACCTTTATCCTGTAATAGCTTAACGGTAAAATCCCAGAGTTTTTCTGCTTCAATTAAATCTTTTGCGGGTGGTGTTAAATCCTCTATAGTTGTCAAATTGAAAAATTTGTCTGTAATTCCATTTAATTCGGAAGCAACGCCAAGATAATATAAAGCTTCAGCTGAAATCTCAGCAGATAAAGATATTTTATCTAATATATTTTTTTTGAAAAATCTATATACAGGGTCGTTTTCTCTTCCAGTATTTGTCCTTACAGTTCCTGGATGCATTGCATTTATCATGATATTATAATCTTTTAATAATTTAGAAAAAATATGCATACATAAAATTTGTGCAATCTTAGCACTACCATAAGCCACAAGTCCATTATATCTTCTTTTTTCAAATTGCATATCCTGTAAATTTAATCCCCAAACTGCAAATCTATATGCTTCTGAACAGACAAATATAATTCTTCCATCTTTTTGATTTTTGAATTTTTCAAGCAATTTATAGTTTATTATAAAGGGTGCTATATAATGGATGACGAAATTAGTTTCAAATCCATCGATGGTAGTAGTTCTTTTCTTTAAATAAACTCCTGCATTATGGATTAAAACATCAATTTTTTTATCAAGATTCATTAAGTAAGAACTTATTTTTTTTATATCCTCTAATTTTGTCAAATCTGCAATATAATAATCACATTTTCTACCATATTTTTCTTCAATTTCATTTGCCAATAACTTTGATTTTTCTTCGTTTCTATTGATAGTAATAACATTGGCTCCCATTGAAGCAAACTTATGAGCGGTATAATAACCAATACCAGAAGTTGCACCTGTTATTACCACTACCTTATCATCAAATCTAGTCTCGCATTTGTTAGGCTTTTTGTTATTATTTTTAATCATTTCAAATACATTTGACCACTTATATTCTTTTGCATATTTTTTGATTCTTTCTTTTTCATTCATATTAATTTTCCTGATTTTGGATTATCAAATATTTGAATTTTCAAATAATAATAATAAAAATTTAATTATTGATAAAAAGTCTAGCCAAATTTTTTCTTCATAAATTTTCTATAAATCTTATTGAAATGAGGGATATTATCGAAGATATCTCCCCATAAATCATAATAATCTCTTTGCTCAATAATTTTGCCTTCTTCATCAAGATTTAACCTTGTAGCACCATAAAGAATTGAATCGGGATATTTTTTATAACCTATAGTCATTTCCCATTCAAGAAAGATAATATTATTATTCATTACAACATTTTTAACATTCATTTTTAAATTTTTTGATCTTTTTGTTAACCTTTCAGTCATCGCTTTAAATTCTTCAATACCTTTTATTTCTTGAATTGAATCCCTAAAAACAATATTTTTTGAATAATATGGTAATATATGAGACCAATCTGGATTTCCTTCAGTATTGTATGTTTTTGACCATAGTTGCTTAATTAGTTCGACATTAAGTTTTTCCATCACTTCCCTTCCATTTCTAAGATTTTTTATTTCGTCGTTTGTAAAATAAAAATATCCTCTATAAAGTTAATATATTTAATAAATTTATTCAATAGTTATTTATTGATAAATTAAATCATTCCATTAAACTGATTGAAATTTATTAGATTATAGGATACTTATGTCTGGAAAAATGGTAAAAAACACTTTAGAAATAAAACAAGAGATTGCAAATAGCATTACTCATGGAATTGGAGTAGCACTATCAATAGCAGCATTGACTGTACTGGTTGTCTTTGCTTCATTACAGGGCAACCCATGGAAGATAGTTTCATTTTCTTTGTTTGGTACAAGTCTTATTCTTTTGTATCTATTTTCAACTTTATATCATAGCTTTGTTAATCCAAAAGTTAAAAGATTTTTTAGGATTTTGGATCATTGCTCTATCTTCATTTTAATAGCAGGAACATATACCCCTATAACATTAGTAACACTAAGAGGTCCAATTGGCTGGACTCTTTTTGGTTTGATATGGGGAATGGCTATATCTGGTATCATCTTTAAATCCTTATTTACTGGAAAATTTAACAAATTATCTACATTATTTTATATTTTTATGGGATGGATTATTGTTTTTGCCTTAAAACCATTGATTCAAAATTCTTCAACACATCTGCTTATCTGGTTTTTCTTAGGTGGCATTTGCTATACTCTTGGAGTTATATTTTATGCAATAAAAAAACTGCCTTATTCTCATGCAATATGGCATTTATTTGTTCTTGCTGGTTCAATATGCCATTTTTTTGGAATGCTTTTTCATGTGTTATAAAAAGCAAAATTCAAAAATATAACTTTTAGAAAATAAAAAAAAATAAAATCAAAAATATAGATTAACTTAACACTTATATTATTTTGACTAAAAATAAATTCATTAGATTTTTTTTATATAAAGAATATCTGCAAACTATTTATCAAATAATTGAATTTATTGAAAATTACGAAATTTATATTAATATTATTATAGTCATATAAATAAAAGGAGCTTTATGGGAAAAGATATTGAACCAAAGGTTGATGGTATTGGGGGTATTTTTTTCTTTTCAAACGAACCCGAAAAATTAAAAGAATGGTACAAAAAAAATTTAGGTATAGAAGTTAATGAATTTGGAAGTATTTTTGAGTTTCGAAATTCAGATAACCCCAATGAAAAAAATTATCTTGTCTGGAGCCCATTTAAAAAGGGTGATGAGTATTTTAATCCTTCGAATAAAGAGTATATGATAAATTATAGAGTAAATAATATAGAAAAAATGGTAGAAAAATTAAAGAAAAATGGAGTAAAGATTCTAGATAATATTGAAACTTACGATTATGGTAAGTTTGTCCATATTTTAGATTTAGAAGGAACTAAAATTGAGCTATGGGAGGCCATTGATTCGGTTTTAACAAATAATAATGAACCAACAACAAAGTAAAAATTGTCAAGCTCCTATGCATTAAATAAATAAAAATATAATAAATAAGGAAAATTTTATGTATAGAATTGAGAAATTTAATAAAGATTATCTTGAGAAGTGGCTAGATTTTTTTGATAATAGAGCATTTTCCGATAATCCTTACTGGAAATCATGTTATTGTACATTTTTTCATAGACCAAAACTACAAGGCCTTGAAAAGAATAGAGAGTATGCAATTGAATTGATTAAAGAAAATAAGTTAAAAGGATATATTGCTTTAGATGATAAAGATAAAATAGTTGGCTGGTGTAATGTTAATGAGAAAAGAAACCTCAATAAACTAATAGAAAAAACAAAAAATATTCCAGACGATTCTGTAATCTCTATTGTATGTTTTGTAATAGAAAAAGAACATAGAAAAAAAGGTTTAACAAGTCTTATAATAAAAAAAATCATTGAAGACGCTAAAAATGAAGGGAAAAAAGTCATAGAGGCTTATCCTGCAATAACTGCCACGACTGATGCAAGTAATTTCAAAGGAAGATTTACTACCTACCAAAGATTCGGATTTGTTGAACAAAAAGAGGGAAGAAAAGTTGTCATGAGGCTTAAACTAAAAGATTAGATTAATAATTTATAAGACTTAAAAAGTTTTGCACCAAAAGTTTGTAAATATTATTTCAATTTTAAATATGTTTTAATATAATATATTCGAAGAAGATATATAAAAGTATGTATAATAAAAGTACCTTTTTTTTTATTTAAGTAAAATATTTAGAGGCAGTCTATGGCAAAAAAAAATACTAATTGTAGATGACAACGATGCAAATCGAAAATTGATAAAAGATATTTTAGAACATTTTGAATATGAAGTCATTGAAGCAAAAGATGGAAAACAAGCAATAAATTTAGCGTTTGAATAGAACCCTGACTTAATTTTGCTAGATATCGAAATGACAAGAGTAAATGGAATCGAAGTCATTAAAATTTTAAAATCAAATAAGGACTTTCAAGATATCCCTGCAGTTGTAATAAGTGCCCGCGTGATGTCAGATAAATTAGCTGAAGCAACAAATGCAGGATGCATAGATTTTATTAAAAACCCTTTTAACATAAAAGAAATAATTCAAACAACACAAAAATATGTTTAAAGGTGAAATACTTGTTAGGTAAAAGAGAACGCAACATTACTTTTATTTTTCTACTTTTTTCTGCTATTATATCAATACTGGTAATGGTTGGCTGGTTTTTCAATATTAAATTTTTTAAAACATTTTTAGTTGGTACGTATGAGACAAAATTTAATGCTGCATTGCTGATGTTTTTATTTAATATTCTAATTTATTTAAAATATTGCACATTTAAAGACAAAAATAGCCAAATTAAAAAGAAATTTATCTTAATCTTTGAGATTTTTTTATTAATCTTAGTTATTATTAATTTAAGCTAATTTATCTTTAATATAGATTAAAAAATAGATGAGTTATTTGTAAAAGAAGTAAAAAATCCTATTAGAACTATTAAACCTGGAAGAATGTCCTTATTCGCGACTATTTCTTTTTTTATATTACTGATAATACTTTTTTTACCTGAAAAACTTAAAAATATTTATTATTTTTTCTTGGACATAGTAATTTTTATTATATTAGAGTATTACTTTTTTAATATTTTATGTTATTTTTTTGGGGTACATTATTTAGGGTCATTAAACCAAACCCCGATTTCTTTTAATATAATTCTTGCGTTCATATCAATTTTTATGGGGTTAAGATTTTGTCAACATGGAAAAGGTTTATTTCAAATTTTTGTAAATGAAAAAGAGGGTATTTCTTCAATACTCTTTCTATCTATAGCAATTATTCCCACTAAAGTCCCAATTTTTAGATTTGAGTTAGAAAAAAAGGGAGTTTTATCTTCAAGAATACTCGTAATTTTACATACTCTTTCCAATGTAACATTGTATTTATAGTTTCCTTATTTTTATTAATAAAAATAAATAATTATATTGAAAAGAAAAATAAAAACGAACAAGAACTTACTAGACTCAAAATGATCACCGAAGAAGCAAATAAGGCTAAAAGCGATTTTCTGGCAAATATGTCACGTGAATTACGAACTCCTTTGAATGCTATTAACGGGTTTTCACAAGTTTTATTAGAAGAATACTACGGACCACTTAATGATAAACAAAAAGAAAGCATTCAGATAATTTACGATAGCGGTTCTCACTTGCTTTCACTTATCAACGATATTTTAGATATTGCTAAAATAGAATCTGGTAAAATGGAATTATATTTTAAAAATGTCAATATTTTTGAACTTGTAGAGCATTGCTTGTTGATGGTCAAAGAAAAATGCCTTGTTCGTAAAATAAATATTGCTTTGAACCAGGATTATGTAGGTTCTAGTTATGTAATAGCTATTGATGAAAGAAGAATAAAACAGGTTGTATATAATATTTTATCTAATGCAATTAAGTTTAGCCCTAATAATTAGGAGATTAAAATATCGATAGAAATAAATGACAAATATATTAAGGTTTCTTTTATAGATCAGGGTGTTGGTATATCAAAAGAAAATTTAGAAAATGTATTAGAAACCTAATATAAAAGAGGAGTTAATATGGAGAATTCCGGGAAAATAATGGTAGTCGATTATGAAGAGATCAACAGAAAATTAATTGAAGCTATGTTAATTCCAGAAGGATTTGAGGTCATTCAAGCAAATGATGGGTTAGAATGTTTAAATTTGCTTTCTCAGGTAGAACTTGATATTATTTTAATGGACATAATGATGCCAAAACTAGATGGATTTGAAACTACTTTTAGGATAAAAAATTCATTATAATTAAACCACATTCCTATCGTTATGGTCACGACTCTAAATGATATAGTGGATAGAATAAAGGCGCTGGAAGTTGAAGCCGATGATTTTTTAAATAAACCAGTAGATAAGTATGAATTAAAAGCAAGAGTCCAATCTCTAATAAAGATTAAAAAATACAATGATTATATGAAGAATTACCAAGCTGAACTTGAAAGAGAGGTAAAACAAAGAACACATGAACTTAACCAGGCATTGGGAAAAATCAGAACAAACTCTATTGAACTTGTCCATAAACTTATGCATGCGGGAGAGTAAAAAGACGAGGATACAGGCGCTCATATAAATAGAATGACTTTTTATTCTGCGGTTATTGCAAAGCAATTTGGCTTACCAAAGGAAGATATTGAAAAACTTGTTTATGCTGCACCTTTACATGACATTGGTAAAATTGGAATACCGGATAAAATACTATTAAAACCTGGAAAACTTACCAATGAAGAGTTTGAACTTATGAAAAAACATACTTTGATGGGTTATGAAATGTTAAAAGAATCTATAAACGAGTACCTAATATCAGGAAAAGACATTGCATTATACCATCATGAATGGTCCAATGGTAATGGATATCCAAAAGGAATCAGAGGGAACAAAATACCTGTATTTGCAATAATAGCAACTGTTGCAGATGTTTTCGACGCATTGACTTCTAATAGACCATATAGAAAAGAACCATTTTCACTCGACCAGGCTTTTATGATGATTAAAGAAGAAAGAGGCACACAATTTGATCCAGATATAATAGACGCATTTTTTAAGGGGATAGATAATATTTTGTTTTTTAAAGAAAAATTTAAAGATACCAAGAAATCAAAGTATATCTCAATGTTTAAAGAAGCTAGATTTATAGATTAAATTAGAAAAATTAGCCTATATTTTTAATTAGATATTTGACAAATTAATTAATTATTTAATAATTTATTTATAAAATTAAAAAGAGGAAAAATGGAAAACCTAGTAGCTTATTGTGGAATCGATTGCGCAAAATGTCCCGCTTACCTAGCTTTTATAGCAAATGACGATAAACTTAGGGAACAGACAGCTAAACAATGGTCAGAAATGTTTAAGTATGATTTTAAAAAAGAAGATATTAACTGTGAAGGATGCACCAAAGGGAAAATTCATGTAGTTTATTGCGATTCTATGTGCACTATAAGAAAATGCGCAATGTCGAAAAATATTGAAAGCTGCGCTTTTTGTGCAGATTACCCATGTAAGATGCTTTCAGATTTCATAAAAGATAACTCAGAAGCCAAAGAAAATTTAAATAAGTTAAGAAAATAAGAATATAAATATAGTTAATTTATTTGAATTTTGGTGAATTTAAAACTTTTCCACCCCTATTAAGTTGAACAACTTATTTGTTATAGATGAATTATTGCAATTTTACCTAATTTTTTTTTAAAATATTCAGCTACAATCTTACGATGGCAATATTCAGCTTCATTTTCACTACATAATAAGCAGATGTTATCAAATGTATGAAAACCACCAAGAAGCAAATTTATTGGTTTATTAAAATTTTCTTTGACCTGTTCAATTATATTTGTTATTCCTCTATGGGAGCAGCCACTAATTGTATTCATTCTATCATCTTTCAATATGATAAATGATATTTCATCGCAAAATTCATCAATTTCATAAGAATTTTTTTATCATCTTTTTTAATTTACATATTTTCAAAATGAGTATCCCAATCATTAATTATCTTGGTAGAAGGAATCAAATAAAAACCAGTTGCAATTTCAATGACATTTTTAATAAAATTGAATCTTTTTAAGTTCTGTTTTGTTAAAATATTATCTTTAATTCCAATAAAATTAGTCTTGTTTTTATATTTTGGGATAAAAAAATCTTTACCTGCAAAAATTCGGACTTTTTTGTTCAGTTTTAAAAAATGGAAAATACCACCTGAATGATCATAATGACCATGGCTTAAAACAAGAAAATCTATATCTTCAATTGAAATATCAAATTTTTTTTGCATTATCTATATAATTTTTACCCTGTCCTGTATCAATCAAAATCTTAACTTTATCTTCGATATAAACAGAAAGTCCATGCTCAGCTAAAAGAAAACCATTAAACAATGTATTTTCGATTAATGTAATTATTTTCATGCCTAAATTAATTCTTTTTTTATCTTTTTTAGTAATATTTTTAATCAATAATTTTATAATACTCTTCTGTTCCGTACTTTTTTAAAACCCTTAAAACCCTCAATGTATTCCATCTGCTTGGTTTTCCAGTTTGCTCCATATCAAAATGAACAAGTCCGGGATATTTTTGTTGAACTGGCCAACAATTTTCTTTAGTTTTTTTAGAAAGTAAAAGATTTAAACCATCTTCCATCCTTGAATCATAAGGCATATTAATACTTTGAAAATAATCTAACACTCTTAAAATATCATAATGCCATCGGTAAGGGTATGAGAGCATTGTCATTTTTTTATCTATAATTATTCCAGTTTTATCTGATTTGAATAATCTATGCATCAAAATAAATTCATGAGCCTTTTGAGTTGAGGAAATAATCTTATTTTTTCTATAATGATAATCATTTTCCAAATATTCTTTTAAACCTTCTAGAACATTAATAGTGGTATGAAAAGAACCATGGTCATGGTCAACTTCCCATCTACAATTGTATCCTCCATCAAGAAATTGTTTTTCTAATATATAATCTATTATTTGATTTATTTTTTCAGATTTGATTTTAGCATAACAACAAATATTTAAAAGCATTCCGCATATACAAAGATCTAAAAATCTTCCATCCTTTTTTTCAGGTATTTTCCATAATCCATTCAACAAAATTCCAGCACTTTTAATATAATCTTTTTGTTCTGGATTTAATCCTAAATTTTTCAAATCAAGTAATGTATATGTCGTTGAAATCCATTTAGGAGAGTATAAACCCTCTCCCCACATACCAGTTTTATTGTCTCTTTTATCAAGGAATTGCCTACCCCAACCATTTTTAGAGATTTCATTTTGAAGTTCAGATAATTTATCCTTAGATATACTAATTAAATCTCTATTAGTCTGATAAATAATAGATGGATCTCCACTTAAAAGCCATTTAATTATATTTTCTTTCATTATTTTATTCTTGTGCCTTTTAATTTCATTCAATAAATGAATGGCTATAAATCCAGAATTCTTCTTGTGTATATTGCCACTTTTTTTCTAATGGTTCAAAAGTTTTTTCATATTCTTCAAAATGACTTAAATCAAGGTCATAAACATCACTTGAAATATAGCACCAACTGTTTTTTCTTAAAACTTCAGCCTTAAATACTTTTATAAGCATCGCACAGGGGAATTTACCATCTTCTGTAGAAATATTATATTTTTTTGAAGAAACAAATCCATATTTACAATAATTTGAAGGAGAACCAAAGATAACCACAGCAGGGATCTCCATCTCTTTAACCTTTTCTAATGAATAAGAAATAAGCTTTTTACCAAAACCTTTTTTCTGATATTCAGGACTTATACTTACTGGTCCAAAAGTTAAAATATCTAAGTTTTCTTGTAAAACATTTTCTGATTTATTTATAAGATGAGCCTTTGTATACATTATATTGCCTATGATTTTTCCATCTAGTTCTATTACTAAATCCAATTCTTTTACAAAATCATTATGATTTCTCATAGTATGAACAAGATAATGCTCATCACAACCAGGAGCATACAAATTCCAAAATGCATTTCTTGTTATTTCTTCAACGATTCTTTCATCTTCTTTTTTTTCATTTCTTATGATTAAAGACATATTATTCCTTTTTTGATAAAGCATTTTCTATTGCTTTTAATATCACTTTACTACTAGCAGTAGCGCCACTTATAGTATCGACCTTCAATGTCTGCTGATTTATTACTTTTTCGATGACAGCTTCTCCTGCTTTCCCCTGCCCATTTATATGCTGTAAAATTTCAATTGTTGTTATTTTATGATCTTTTACAGAGATCCTTACCTTTGCAGATACAGCAATAGTCTTATATTCACCTAAATATTCCCCATCTTTGATGTTGCTAAGATCAATTTCATTAATTTCTATTTGATTTATTTGCTCCCCATAGTTTTTAATTTTCTGGTAAAATTGGTAACCAATGACACTAATAATGAAAACAATAGTTATCAAGATAATTAAAATAATTAAGCTTTTCTTTCTCATAACATCCTCTTTAATTTCCTTCACTTTATTCCTTGAATAATTATACCCTCAGCATTGATATACTTGTTTAAATCGGAATTATCATCAGTACTTATAAAATAATTAATAGGCAATTTTTTTTCTTCAATTACTTTTATATTTTTGAAACCAGCATTTTCAATAATTCTAATATATTCTTCTTTAAGAATAGCTCCTGCTAGACAAGCAGTATAAGCTTCACTGGAATTTTTAATCTCTTCTGGCAAATTATCCAGCAAAACTATATCTGAAACAATGAAACATCCATTTTCTTTAAGAACTCTGTAAATTTCATCAAAAACCTTCTGTTTGTCGGGGGATAAGTTTATTACGCAATTTGAAATAACAATATTTGCGAAGTTTTCTTTTACAGGAAGATTCTCTATCTCTCCTAAAATAAATTCAACATTTGTAAAATTACCCTTTTTTGCATTTTCTTTTGCTTTTTCAATCATTTTAGATGTCATATCAATACCAATGACCTTTCCCTGTGAACCAACTTTTTTTGAAGCTAGAAAACAATCTATTCCAGCACCACTTCCTAAATCTATTACCACATCTCCTTCTTTTATCATGGTAAAAGCAACAGGATTCCCACATCCAAGACCCAAATTTGCATCAGTTGGAATATTTTCTAAATCCTCTTTTTTATAACCTATTAAATCATTTAATTCTGACTTTGATATATTGCTTGAACAACATGAACTAGTACTTGAACAACAGCAAGATCCACTTTTGGCAATATCTGAATATTTTTCAATAACTATCTTTTTAATTCTTTCTTTGTTTTTCATTAAAAATACCTTTTATTATAAAATTATTAGTCAAAAAATATCATCAAAAAAAAATAAAACAATCTATTCTTATTTAATGATTTTTGAAATTTTAAATTTTCATTTTTTATACTATACTAAATTTAAGAGGTATTTTTTTATGAAATATAAAAATATTAAATCTATCCTTCTTTTTCAGTTTCTAATTTTCTTTATTTTAATAATTTCTAATCCATTAATAAAATCTCAAAACCAGGTTTTAATTGATGGAATAATATCAGAAAATGAGTATTCTAATAAATTTAGTTTTGATAACAACAACTATATTCTTTATGTTCAGATCTTAAATGATATAGTATATTTTGGCATTGAATCTACAGCAAAAGGCTGGGTTTCAATAGGACTTGACCCTAGTAGCAGAATGAAAGATGCAGATATGATCTTTGGAGTTGTAACAGATAAAGAAGTTAATGCATATGATGAATTTTGTCCGAATCTTTTTGGTCCACATTATGATGATAAGTCCTTAGGTGGTAGCTACGATATTTTATCTTTCGCAGGGAAAAGGGATGCTCAAAAAATAGTCTTTGAATTTTCAAGAAAACTCGATACAAAAGATTCCAAAGATAAGATTGTTGTCCAGGGAAAAGAATTAAAAATAATTTGGGCTTACTCAGACTCAAATGATTTAGTAGCAAAGCATTCAAAAAGAGGAAGCTCAACAATAATTATAAAATAAAAGTTGGAGAAAAAAGTGAATTTCCTAAATATTCATTTGATTCTTATGATAAGTGTTTTTATTATTTCTTTTGTAGCAGGACTAATCGCTAAATTTTTAAGAAAAAAGAATTGGTGGTTAATGACTCATAAACTTTTGAATCAGATTAAAACAATTTTTGCAATTTTTGGTTTTATTATTGCAATTTTGATGGTTAATAACTTTAAGATGAATCATTTTTCTACAATACATGGAATTATTGGATTATTAGTCTTTGCATTTATAATCATACAATCTTCTGCGGGGTTTATAATAAATAATAAATTTCTTTCTAACTTAAAAATTATTAAAGAAAAAGGCTTCCAAAAAATTTTAAGATTTATTCATAAAAAAGCTGGGTTAATAATAATTTTGTTTATACTTGTAAATGTAATAATAGGGTTAAGGAAAATTTTGTAATATATAGAATTGGTTTGTTTATTTTATTAAATCTCCACCCCTAAAACCTTTTTCAAAATCCAGCCTATAAAAAAGGAAAATGTAGCTACTCCAAGGCTTATAAATGCCATCTCAAAAAATCTTTTTTTGAAAACTAAATCTTTGGCGATAGAAATATAATAATTGAACAAAAATATTATTAAAACTGCTATAAATAAAGTTATACCAAGACTTAGAAATTTTGCCTTAATAAGTAAAAAAGGAAGTATTAAAAGTATGACAGTTATAAGATAAGCTACACCTGTATAAATTGCGGACTTATCAGCAGTACTATCTCCTTCTGCTTTAGAGGAAAGGTAATCGGACGCAGCCATGGAAAATGCTGCGGAGATACCAGTGACTAGACCTGCTAAAGAAATGACTTTAGTATCACCTAAAGCCAAAGTAAAGCCCGCCAAAGCTCCTGTTAACTCAACAAGTGCATCATTTAACCCTAAGACAATGGAGCCAACATATTTAAGCCTTTCCTCATCAAGCATACAAAGTAGTGCTTTTTCATGCTGGGATTCTTCTTCGCTGATTTTTTTCGCCTGTGGAAAATCTTTTGCTATATTTTCATATATTTTTGAACCAGTTCCTTCTCTTTTTTCCATAAGTTTTAAGACAAAAGTTATACCAAAAATTCTTGCAAGAAAAACTCGAAAATATACCTTAAACATTTCTGGCTTAACAGTTTTACCTGTAATCTTTTCCCAATAACCTACATGAACCTTTTCAGCATTTGCTATTTGGAGCAAAATTTCTTTATTTGCCTTATCTTTTATGATATTGGCAAGTTTTGAATAGACATAAAACTCAGTAATTTCATTTTTTTGAACTTTTAACAATATTTTATTGATCTTTTTTTCCATGATTTAACTTTGTAAATTTAAATTTATGTTTCCTCATCAATGAAAAATTATTAAAAATTTTTACAAACTCCTTTTGATATTTTTATAAAATGAATTTATCTACTTCCAAGTTTAATAAATCAATACTTTTTTTATTTTCATCGGTAATTTTATTAACTTTTTCAAATACAGTGCTCACCATTTTTTCTGCATTAGAAATTTCTTGCATAGAAGTTACAATTGTCGAATTAATATCATTTAATTCATCTACTTTTTTGATTATTATGCTACTTTCTGAAAACATTTTTTCTGAATTTGTTTTGACTTTTTGAGTTATCTCATTAAGTTGTTCAACCGCTTCTAATATTTGTTTACTTCCAGTATTTTGCTCTTCCATAGCTATGCGTATTGAATTTTCCTGCTCACTCACTATTTTAATTTCATTTTCAATATTATTAAACTTATTCATAATGTCTGATGAAGAAATGGATATAGCTTCTATTGATTCCTTAATTAAATTTAGTATGGTTATTACTGTTTTGACCTGTTGTTCAGATGATTCTGCTAGTTTTCTCACTTCATCTGCAACAACAGCAAAGCCTTTCCCCGAGTCTCCAGCGTGAGCTGCTTCGATGGCAGCATTCATGGCTAAAATATTTGTTTGTCCAGCTATATTTTGAATAACATTATTAATCTCAAGTAAACCTTCTGATTGTTTTTTAATTTGAGATATATCTTCATTGATTTTTGTAATTGCACCCTTTCCTTCAACTAATGATATATTTAACTTATTAATATTTTCTGAGTTTCGGTGTAAAGTTAATGTGACATTGTTAATATTAGCAATCATTTCTTCTATTGCAGACGAGGATTCAGTTACATTTGCAGATTGATTTTCTATCAGTTGATTTAATTTTTCAATACTACTGATTATTTCTTTCATTTTATCCCCAGATTGTTTGACTATAGATGATTGATCAGAAATTTGATCTGAGATTTTATATATATTTTCTCTAATTCTATCTATTGCGATCATAGTTTCCTTCATATTATTATAAAGGTCATTTCCTATATCTTTAAGTACTGCGATCTGCTGTTTTACAACTGACACAAGAGCTTTTAGTTTTTCAAAAGCTTTATTAAAATCTAATGCTATTTCACCAATCTCATCTTTTGATTTTATTTTAATTACTTTATTTAAGTAAGTTTTTTCACCATCAAATATACTCTTAAATGTATTAGTAATTTTATTTATTGGTTTATTAATAATTATATTGTTAAAAATACTGAAAATAAAAATTATAAAAATTATTATTAAAAAAGATGAACCAACTATATAAATGAATGTAATATTTTTATATTTTTCTGCAATTTGAAGCGATTCTTGCTTACTAACGCCAATAAATATAATGCCTATGACATTTTTATTTTCATCAAAAATTGGATTATAAGCAGTAAAATATGGTTTATTCAATATATTAGCTTCACCAATAAACAACTTACCTTCTGTAACTGGTTTATAAGCTGCACTTTGTTTACCTAATTTTGTTCCAACAGCTCTATTACCATCTTCTTTTAATATATTAGTTGAAATTCTTACAAAATCATCACCTTCTTTTTTAAATATTGTTGCATAAACATTTAATTCATTTTTGACAGCATCTACCATATCATAGTTATTTAATATTGCTAAACCATTCTTGTCTATAAGTACATTATCTTTTAATAATATTTTCCCATAATATTTTTCTATATAATTATTGATTGAGTTTATATCACCTTTTAATTTGCTAAGCAAATTTTCTTTTATCAATTCATTAGATAAATTTGATAATTGTTGAAAAACAATTATTAAAATTACACAAAGCATTAAGACAAAGGAAATAATCGATATTGTCAATATTTTCCATTTCAATGACATATTAAATATCTCCTTTAATTTTAAGTAAAAATTAATATTTTTGCTAAATTTGAAATTACAGGTGAAGATATAAAATTTTAATTCATTATAATGATAGAATTTATGAAAAAAAAATCAATATAATTTATTTAATTTATCATAAAGTTTCAATTCTTTTTTGTATATCTTTATCGCTTTTTTATTCTCTTTCTTATATTTTTATTATAATTTTATCCTGTTCAATCACTCTCATACCTTGAGAATGAAATCCAAAAAATGGCTTTTTCACAATTACATCTATTGGTTTTTCTAATCTCAAAGCATGCTTATTAAATATATTAAAAATATCTTTCCATTTTTTATACTCTTTTGAAATAACTTTATTATATTTATGAAAAACAGATAGAGATTCATATTGTATTGTTTCAATAAAGCCATCATTTAACCTGAAAGAAAAGTTTTCCTTAATTTTTTTATCGAAATAAATTTAAATTACTTGACTTATTAAAAATAGATGAGTAATTTATATATAGATATACCCCCTACCCCTATTATTAAGATAATAAAATTTGTATTAAATCTTATGGAGGATAAATGCAGCATTGTAATAACAAAAAAGCTCATCACACCAGGGAATTCAAGGAAAATCTTTTAAAAAGACTAAATAGGATTGAAGGACAGATAAATGGAATAAAAAAAATGATAGAAAATGATTGTTATTGTGATGATATTTTGAACCAGATTTCAAGTATACGTTCTGCATTAGCAGGCGTTCAGATTGAACTTTTAAAAGGTCATATGAATAGTTGTGTACTCGAACAATTGAAAGATGGGCAGATAGAAGTTATAGATGAACTTAGTAAAACGATACGGAATATGATTAAATAAAAAAGGAGGAATTATCATGAAAACTATAGTTTTAAAAATTTCGTCAATGAAGTGTGAAGGCTGTGTAAATACTGTTAAAAATACTCTAGCAAGTTTTAATGGTGTAATTGAAGTCGATGTCTCTTTAGAAAAAGGGAAAGCTTACATCAAATGTAATGATAATATCGAAGCTCAAAATTTGGAAAATGAAATCAACACTAAAACACATTACAAAGCAGTAATTGAAAAAGATAATTAAAAAACTTATCAAAAATATTTGGAGGTTAAAATGAGATGGCTATTTAATTCAAATTTTTTAACTCGAAACTCGGCTTTATTTTATTCTTTCAGCATTGGATTTTTTGTAATTAAGATAATATTATTCATAATTGGAGTAGCATTGTTGATATATTTTCTTACAAAAAATAAAAATATAATTTCTTCTCAAGATAAAACTCCGCTAGACATATTAAAAGAGCGATACGCAAAGGGAGAAATTTCCGAAGAAGAGTATAATAAAATGAGAGAAAATTTAAACAAGGAAAATACTGATTCTTTTAAATGATTTAGTTTTAATAATAAATTGAAGTTTCTTAGTGATTAAAAGGAAAATATGAAAATATGAAAGAAGCAAAACTTAAAATCGATGGAATGAGTTGTACAAGTTGTGCAGCAAATATTGAAAAAGCATTGCAGAAATTACCCGAGGTGGAAAATGTTTCTATCAACTTCACCTCTAACTCAGGATTAATAAAGCTGAAAGATGATACAAAATTAGATAAAGTATTTACTACAATAAAAAATTTAGGATATGAAGCATTTATTGAAAATGAAAATATAAAAGATGCTGTTGAGCAATCTTCTGAGCAGCAACATATTAAAAAAGAAAGGACAAGACTAATTTTATCATGGGTATTTACTCTACCAATTTTCTTTAAAATGATTTTATCTATGGTTTTTGGAATCCAGGTTTTAGATGAAAAATCGGGGTTGATATTAGATATAACAATAAGCGCAATTGTAATTTTAGTGATAGGTTTTAATGTTATAAAATCAACATTTTTCGCCTTTAAAAGCTTTAATTTCTCCATGGATTCTTTGATTGGCATTGGTACCATAGCGTCCTTATTAACTGGAATATTGAAACTTTTTAAGATAAATATTGAGGATTTTTCAGTGGTTGGTGCCATGATTATGTCTATCAACCATATTGGTAATTACTTAAAGCAACTTTCTACTGGAAAAGCAAGTTTAGCAATAAAAAAACTTATTGAACTTGGTGCAAAAACAGCTCATAAAATAATTCAAATAGATACAGATAAACTAAATGAAATTAAAACAAATAAAAATGAAAAAAATAGATATGATACAATGGATGTTGACATCTCAGATTTGAATCCAAATGATATAGTTTTGGTTAAACCAGGTGAAAAAATACCTTCAGATGGCATAATTATTGAAGGAAATACTACCATTGACGAATCAATTGCTACAGGTGAATCTATCCCTATCGATAAACAGGTTGGAGATAAAGTCATCGGAGCAACTATAAATTTAAATGGTTATATCAAAGTGCGAATCGAAAAGGTAGGAAAAGATACTTTCCTTTCTCAGGTAATCAATCTTGTTGAGCAGGCGCAGGCAAGTAAAGTTCCTATCCAACAGCTTGCAGATAAAGTTACAGCTTTTTTTGTGCCTATAATATTGATTTTATCGGTTTTAACTTTTTCTTTCTGGTTTTTTTTCCCCGATATTGGACAAAAAATTATTCATTATTTTTCTAAAATTTTTCCATGGGTCTTACAAATGTCTATGGATAGGCTATCGATGGCTCTTTTTGCCTCAATTGCAACTCTTGTCATTGCCTGTCCATGTGCACTTGGACTTGCTACTCCAACAGCATTGATGGTAGGAATGGGAAAAGCTGCAACAAATGGAATACTGATAAGAAAAGGTGAAGCTATACAAAAAATAAAAGAAGTAACAACGGTAGTGTTTGATAAAACAGGAACTATAACAAAAGGTAATCCTTCTGTTAATGAAGTAATAATATGTGAAGAAGCAATAAATGAAATAAATGAGATTGATAAGATTAATAAAATTAATAAAATGAATAATGAAAAATATGATTTGTTCTTTCAGATTTCTTACTCTTTGGAGATTCTTTCTGAGCATCCGCTTGCAAAGGCAATTGTTAATTTTATAAAAAATGAAAGAAATGATTTAGAACAAATTAAGGTTGAATCTTTTGTAAACATACCGGGAAGGGGCATTAAAGCTATTATAGATAATAAAAAAGCTCTTTCTGGAAGCATTTCTTTTCTGGAATACGAAAAGATAAGTTTTAAAGATATTGAAAGACAGAAAATAAATGAACTTCAAAAAAAAGGACAAACTATCGTTGCTGTTTCTTATGATAATAGATTAATTGGAGCATTTGGAATATCTGATACAATAAAAGAAGATTCGAAAGAAGCAATCGATAAGGTACATTCTCTTGGCTTAAAAACAGTTATGTTAACAGGAGATAATGAATTGACTGCAAAATATATAAGCCAGCAGGTAGGAATTGACCTTTATTTTTCAGAGCTTCTTCCGCAGGATAAAATTAAGAAAATTAAACAATTACAGGGAAAAGGTGAAGTAGTTGCAATGATAGGTGATGGGATAAATGATGCACCCGCGTTGAAACAAGCAGATATAGGTATAGCTATTGGAACTGGAACCGATATAGCCATTGAATCAGCTGATATTGCCTTAATAGGAGGAAATCTTTCCGGTATATATAAAGCATTTTTTATATCAACAAAGACTTTCAACAAAATCAAACAAAATCTTTTCTGGGCTTTTTTCTATAATATTATTGCAATCCCACTTTCTATGCTTGGATTACTTAATCCTATAATCGCTGAACTTGCTATGGCTTTTAGTTCAATTAATGTTGTTACTAACTCATTAAGACTAAATAGAATTAAATTCTGAAAAGATTTAACAGATTAAAACAATTTAAATTTTAAGCTTTATCCTAAATCCTCTTACTCCATAATAGGAGGACGCAGTATTATGGAAAATGAATACCCTATTGTATCTTCTTTCTCCAAAAAGTGCTCCTCCTAATTTCCTAATTTCTTGTGGTGTTTTTAACCAACTAGAGGTCTTTGTATCAAATTCACCAAAATTTTGCAAATAAAAATATTCTTCTTCAGTAAGTAATTCAACTCCCATCTTTTGCGTTATTTCTAAAGCAGAGCCATTAGGTTTATTATCTTTTCTAGAAGCAAGTCCTCTTTTGTCATAACATAACCCTCTTCTTCCAACAGGAGTTTCTTTACTACAATCAAAAAAAATTATTTCTCCCGTCTTTTCATCTAGATCTATGACATCTGGTTCACCTCCACTTTGTTCCATCTCTATTAAAATGTCTAATTTTACTTGATTTGTTATTAGTTTTTCTTCAACAACTTCCCATTTGATGTTTTTATGACGATTTATTTCTTCATGAAAACGAGTTTTTAAAATTTCAATTTCATCTTTTCTGTTCATGAATTCTCCTTTTTCAATTTTTCAAGGTAAAATTTATATAAATTTCAATATAGTCAATTATTCAGATTATACACCAAGTCTAAAAGGAAAAAATATTATATAGCTAATATTATATAGTCAATCTTAAAAATAAAAAAGAAAAGATTGAAATCAAAAATTGTCAGATTATTTTGGTGCATTTAAAATTAGAGGAATACCTGTTCCTGATGTTGAAGTTGGAACAATAATAAAAGTAGTATTTGGTGAATTGGCAAGTTTATCATACATTTCAATAGCTTTATATTGAACATATAATGGAGTTAATTTCTGCTGAATAATATTTTGAGCCTCAGCAATACCTTGAGCCTGAACTTTTTGTATTTCTGCATCTTTCTTTGCTTTTTCAAGCTCAAAAATTTTCTGCTCCAGAGCCTGTTGAGTAGCAAGTTTTTGCTCGATACTTTTCAATATTGTATCTGGTGGTAAAATATTTCTAACAAGAACTTTATCTATATAGACATATTTGTTTCCGACTAAATCTTCCATAAGTTTATGAATATCGCTAGAATACTGATCCCTTTTTTCAATAAGTTCAACAAATGTATATTTCGCTGTTATATCTCGCAGTGCAGTTCTTATTGCGGGTCTGACTACAGAATCTTTTAATGTGGGAAGGCTTCTAGCAATTTCTTTATATATATTTGTTATCTTTGTACTATCAGGGACCCACCAGATTGTACAGTCTATTTTAACCATCAGTTGATCTTTCGTTAGCGCAGATATACTATCGTCTCCGAATCTTTCTCCTTCTTCAGGAGCTATTGACATCGTAAATTCCTGAAGTCTTGTGGGAAATTTCACTACATCTGCGAAGATATTTTTGAAGTTTAGTCCTGATTGAAGTTGTCTATCTAATGTTTTTCCAAAAATGACCATTATCCCAACTTCTCCCGCGCTAATGGTAGTAATTGCGCTAAACAAAATTACAACCAGACCAACTAATATTAAAATAATACCGATAGAAGAAAAATTGGATAGACCAGTTTTTTGAGAAAATTTCTTTGATTTACTTAAAATAAAACCAATAATTCCAACTATTAAAATAATTATTCCAATTATTCCACTCATAATAATTCCTCCTCAAATTAATTATAGTTGAAATATTGGAAAAAGATATTTTTATGAATTTTTTTTATGTCTTTATGAATCTTATTTGTATTTATTTTATTAAATTTTTTTGAAATAATTTTTTTATATCAAGTTTTATTTATTAAAATTAAAAATTTATTGGCCAACCAAAATACACTCCCCAGGACCAGTATGTTAATTTTTCTTCTTTTGTTGTAATCAAGTCTCTCAAGTTAATATCAATAAAAAAGCTAGCGGAAAGACCTAGAAAAGAAATTCTTTTTGAAAAACCATTGCTAAAACTTCCATACAATTCTATCCTTATACCAAAATCATCATTTATATATCCTTGAGGAGTAGAATCTTCATATTTAATCTCTTCATAGCTCCAATATTCACCATTTAAAAACTTTGAATAATATAAACCAAAATTTATTGAAACTAAATATGATGATCTACTTTCTACATCAAAATCAACTGCTCCTGCTCCATAACCAAGCATTAATGTAAATCTAATAAATTCAAGCTCATAGTCTCTTCCAAGGTAAGTATTATATAGATCATAATTTCCAAAATCATTACATGAATTACATGCAACCATTAAAGTTAGACCTAAAGGAATAATATTAATTATTTTGTTGTTTATTCTGTAAAAAGGAAAGAAAGAGAACCTTAACCCCGCATGCGTAATAAATATTTTATTCCAGGGATCTTCGGCTGTATAAGTTAACTAACTATAATTTTGACAGCCTCCACTTAATTCACCAAAAATATCAATACCAATAAACTCACCTTGAGCCAACATTATATAACCGTGAAAATATAAAAAAAAAAGGATTAAAATAAAAAAAAGAAAATGTCTCATATTATTTCTCCTAAAAATCATATAAACTCATTGCTGACAAAAATATATTCTATTATATTAAATTATACTTTAACTAATTATTTTTGCAATATTCTTATTTGATTTTATTATATTTTGTGTTATTAAATATTATTATAATTAATAATTTTTGGTAATTCTTTATGAAGAAAGTTATTAATTATAAACTTTTATCTATTTTCGTTTTATTTACGATAATTTGTTTATTTGTAATGTGCAAACCTGTTATTCCCGAAGAAAACAATAATCCAGATGAACCAGACAGAATAGATGAAGTCGATGAATATACAACGATTTACGATTATACTACATTAAATAGTGAATTAACTGTTGAATTTAGCAATCTTGAAGAAGGTGATCGTATATTGATTTTACCTTTAAATTCAAGTGCTTCAAGAGATAATGTAACTCTTTATGATACTTTTGACTTAAATGTTGAATATACGGGAGGTAGTCCCAAAAATGTAAAACCACTTCGTCCCGAAGCAAGTTATGAACAAATAGACAAAAAACTAGATTTGAATAAAGAATATTTTAAAGATTATATATTTGAAGAAGAAGACAAAAGTTTTTACAGTATACTTACAAAAAACCAATCAAAAGCCGAGTCCAAACAGCCGAAAAGTCATAGCTTAAATGATATTGTTAATTTTTGGGTTTTAGACGATTTAGCATCTTCAACATGTAAAGATGTTGAATGTTCTTCAACTTTATTATATATAGGAACACACTGTTACATTTTTTTCTCAAATGACTTAGCAGAAAACCCAAAAGCAACTGAATTAGCTCAAAAGTTAGGAGAGGCTTTTGATAATAATATTTATGATAAAGAAACTTCTTACTTTGGCTATGAATTCGGGGGTGATCCAAATATATCTTCTGAATATGGTGGAATAGATAAAGATCCAAAAATATTTGTATTAGTAGAAAGTATAACAAAAAATTGTGGAGGATATTTTTCAAGTACAAATGAATATCCTGATTCAATAACTCAGACATGGTCCCCATCTAGAAGAAGTAATGAAAAAGAAATGATTTATGTAATAATGTCAAATGATTTGATAAATAGTAATCTTGTACCCATCGATACTTTAGCCCATGAATATCATCACCTAATTCAATGGACTAAATTTTATAAGAGATTAAGAAAAGATCAGTGGTCAATATTTACTGAGGGTTTTGCCAATTTAGCAGCAACGATATGTGGATATGGACCAAAAATAAATAATTTTAACTGGATTGAATCTTTTTCTCTTGCTTCTTTTACAGCTTCAATAACAGAACCTTATTATAGTCATGTATATAAAACTAGTGCATGTTATGCTTTTGCTGAATATGCTTTACGAAAGTTTGGATGGAATTTTATCAATTATCTATATAATAGTGATGATGTAGGCGTAGCTGGAATTGAGGATTCATTAAATAAAATAGGTTATAATTATGGTTATTCAACTTTAGTATTAGATATTTTAACTTCTTTATATTTAGGTAAATACCAGTTTAGTTATCCACCCGCAAATTTATATGATCATGATACAGGTATTAACATCAATTCAACTAATAAATGCTGGTATGGCTATGGACCATCATTTATTAATGGACTTCTTAAAGGCTTAAAAACAAAATTTTACAATAGTTATCCACAGAATTTAAGTATTAAACTATATAATTATGGCTCTGATCCACTTGAATTTGCAAGTGGTAGCAATGGAAAAATAACTTTTATATTTACCAATATTTCAAAAAATACCATTATTCGTATAATATTGCTAAAAGTCAATGCGAGAGAAGATCCTTGTATAGATGGAAAACTAACTGATTGGGAAAATAAAAATTATGTAGAAGGAATAGATCCCGAATCTGATAATGGAGCTGACAATTCTTCGGTAGACATAATAAAATATAGGGCATTTATCCAAAATAATATTCTTTATGCCGTTTTAATTACAAAAGCAAAACCTGAAACAAGTTCTTCATTAGGTGTTTATAATATTTATCTAGATATAACAGGTGATAATATATGTGATTATGTAATAACATTTTTGGATGATAAATTAACAATTTATAAATATGAAAATGGGCAATATATAGAGGATAAAACAATATTTTTAAATAATGTAAAATATTTTGCAAATGAAGTTGTGGAAATGAAAATAGATTTGAATCAATTTAATTTACCACTAAAAAACTCTATAGGAATAAAATTCTGGTCATATTGTTATAAAAACTCAATCTTTTATCCTGATTATACGGATATTATGACTATTACCCGATAAAAAGAATATTTTTCAATAAAAATTCCACTTTGCATATCTCTTTTTACAACTGCATCTGCTATTTCAAATGTATACCCTTTAGTTGTTTTTGGATAATCTTTATCTATTGTCCCGCTTGTTTGAGTAAATGTTATTTTCATATACTCACTTCATAAAAATTTGTTTATCTAAGATTTATTCCACTGCATAAATTTTAATCGCTTCTTTTTTACCTTTGACATTAACTGTATCTATATCTTTGCATCTAATTTTTAAGTCATCGCTTAACCTTAAATATACTGATTCAGATAAAATGATAGTCTTTTCATACTTTCTAGTTAGACTTTCTATTCTAGAAGCTGCATTAACAGGATCACCTATAATTGTGAAATCTTTTCTAGACTCACTTCCAATTGAACCCTGCAGAACTTCTCCAAAATGTAACCCAATTCCAGATTGAAATCCGAGTATACCCTTTTTTTCCCAATTTTCATTTAATAATTTAATTACATCTTGCATATCCATAGCTGCTTTAATTGCAGAATCGCAAGAGTTGTCAAGTTCTACAAGTCCACCAAAAACAGCCATTATAGCATCTCCTATGAATTTGTCTACGACACCGCCATTGTTTTCAATGCATTTTACCATTTTTTCAAAATACTCATTTAACATTTCAACTATTTCAATTGGTTTTTTGTTTTCACTAAATGAAGTAAAAGAAATGATATCAGAAAAAAGAATTGTGACATTTTTAGATTCACCCTTGATAGAAGATTTTTCGATAATTATCTTGTCTCTAACCTCGCTGCTCACATATTGACCAAACAATTTATTAATTGATTCCTTTTCCTTTACTTCTTTAATAATTCTAAAAATCAGTGTTCTAACATGTTCTGACAAAGCAGCAACTGCAAGTCCTACAAATACCAACATCATAGATTTAAAACCATTTATAGCATAATTTGTTAAATCCTGATAGAGCAATGGCGGGGCATAAGCTATTTGTCTGATTTTAGGTAAAGCCATTATAAAGATTAAAAAATATGCAAAACCGGTAACATATCCAGAATGTTTAGTTAACCTTTTATTAAAAATAAATCCTGTTAATACTATTAAAAAAAAGTAAAGAAATGAAAAAGGTCCAGTTATATAAGCTGCTGCACCACTTTCAGTAAAATAATGGCTTAATAAGAACAAAATAGTAGGAATATTTATTAATGGTATGAAAATAGCATAAATCACCCAGCCTTTGAGTTTCTTACTTTTGGTTATAAAATACATAAGCAAAGACCAAGCACCACCAAAAGCAGCCATAATTCCTGGTAATACTACGTTTTTCATCAAACCAATTAGTGAAAATATTAATATTAAAGTCCCACTTAATAATCCTAATATAGCTGAGATCTTGCTTCCTTTGGTTAAAACAGTTTCAATCTCAAGTTGAATCTGCCTTTCGACTATTTCTGATTCAAAATCATGATACATGTCTTCTTTTTTAATTTTCATTGTGAAAAGTTTTTCTTATTTTTTAATATTAAAAAAAACAAGTGCAATTAATCCAAAAATGATGGATAAAAAAGGAGCTATTCTATGGGTATATAAAATTATTTGTCTTGTTTCTTTTGAGGATAAACATAAAACTCCTGATGCAAAAGAAATAATGTAAGTAACAGCAAATAAAATAATCAGAATAATTTGTAAAGAATTTGGCCTGTTAATTTTAAGAAAATTGATTAGTTCAAGACTTATCAATATCAAAAGAATGAATGCAATGACTTTATGAATCGTTGATAATACTATATTATAGGGTTTTCCGGTCTTGGTTAAAATTACACCTAAAATAATCATAATTATAGCTAGAATAGCCTTATAAAGAAATTTAAAAGTCAGCAAACTCATTGTTTCTCCTTTTTTAATTATCTTTTATAGTACTTAAATAATGCATAATCTTCAAAAAATCAACTGGTTGTTTATTAATTTTGTTTAGCGGTTAATTGTTCGATGCTCATTTTTAATATACAGACTTTATCATAATCAGCATTATCTTTTATAAATATTTTCTTCATTTCATCAGAATTTCCTTCAAGTTGATTGAACATAACATCTAGCCCATGTTTTTTATCTTCAATATCTTCAACTATTTTAAGAGTTCCAAATATAACAACAGTCTTATAGTGATGATTACAATCCCCTTTTTCATATCCTAAATCTTCAATTATTGTAACACATGTTTTTTGATTTGCCTTAATAAAATCGATTTTCATCCCAATTTTTGCAGTATGAAAATAGAATGTTCTATTTAGCTTGTCATATCCATAACTTAATGTTAACACATATGGTTGGTTATCTTTAGATAATGCTAAGGTAAGGTATTTCCCATTTTCAATAATTTTTTCTATCTCAGTTAAATCAGTTATTTCTTTTTCTTTTCTTCTCAAATGATATTTTTCCATTTTTCACCTCTTAATTTATACATTATTTATTTTTTGAATAATTTTACTTACATATTTTTCTTTTTCTTCAACATATTTTTCTCTCGAATATCCTTTTCTTAAAAATTCTATTTTTAACTTGCAGTATTCATCTTTAATTTTCTTATTTTCTCTTAGAAGATTTCGAAACAAAATATGATTTTTATATTCATTAGAATCAATACATAACATATGTATATGGTATTTTATTATATCACCCTGATTAACAAAATAATGTCTGCCTTTTATACCATATTCACCTTTATAAATAAAACCATTATTTTCTAATATTGAAACACATTCAAATCCATCTTCATAATTCTTTATTCCCATCGCAATATCTATTATTGGTTTCGCAGATAAATCTTTTACTGAAGTACTTCCTATATGTTCAATAGTTAATATTTTACCATTTAAAATTTTTATTAATCTGCTTTTTATTCTATGAAATTCCTTTTTCCAAAATCTATAATAATTTCCAAGTTTTAATTCTTCTTTTTTTAAACCAAGCATTAAAATTCCTTTCCTAATAATAAATACTCCTCATCAAACCCATTTTTCTTATAAAATTCAATAGCACTAAAGTTTTCTTTCATTACTCCAACTTCTATTTCGTCCATATTTTTAGTTATAGCTCTTTGAATAGCATATTCAATTAGTTCTTTACCAAAACCTTTTCCTCTATAGCTCTTTTCTATTATAAGTTCATTTATTAATGCAGTTCCAACCCTATGAAAAATACTTTTATAGTATAATATTGAAATAAAACCAACTACTTTTTTATCAAATATATAAACATAATTTTCATAATTTGATTTTTCTTTTAGTAATTTTTTGAACTGCTTTTTTATATCTTTTAGTTGATAAGCATTTTCTTCATTTAATTCTTGTGATAATTGATTTAATAATGTTACAATATCTTTTAAATCTGCAATTTTGCATTTTCTTATCATAAGTTTTACCTAATTCATCTAACAATAGTAAAAAATTAACATATTTAAAATTTTTTAATATGTCATTATTGAGTTTTTTTTTGAATAATTTAAAAATATGTAAACCAAATGTTAAAAAAAGGAGATTAATGATGTCCTTTAGAAAAAATCTTTTTTTTATACTTTTACTACTCTTCTTTTTAAGTAATCTTATTTCTTGCCAAAAAACAACTTTAGATGAAAAGTCTATTTTAGGAGATTGGGAAGCTATAAAAGGGTTCTATCAGCAAATAACTTTTGAAATATACGATAATGAAAAACTTTTCTATTCCTTCCTGGACGGTAAACATTTCTCAGATGGTACATGGCAGATAAAAGGAAATGATATTATAATACAAATGTTTTCTGGCGAAGAAGAAATTTTTCATAATGTGATTTTAAAAGATGGAATTTTATCTTTTAACAATGGGCAAGCTCAATATCAAAGATTAAAAACAGCAAAAGAAAAGTTTGAAGATTTGTTAAAAGAGTTAGTATCAAGTAAAGACTTTAATTTTTCATCACCACAAGATTTTGAATTTGATTGGAATTTGGAAAATGGTCAAAGCACTAAAATAAAAGGAAAAATCTTAAAAGCCGAAGTAGTATTAACAACAAATGATTATACGGATATAAATAATGCGATTAAAAAAGTTGTTGAATTTTTGAATGACAAAGATTTTTATACATCTGATCCAAATACCTCTGAAATAATCGAAGGATTTGAAAATGGCACAATTAAAGTAATAATATCTCAGGATTCACCATCAGATTACAATCCTGAAACAGATGAACCTGTTGAAATCAAAGGACAAAAGGCAACACTTAATGTAATGCTTGGAATACTTGAATAAGAAAAATATAAAATTTTCAATAAAATAATTTTGAAAAAATAAAAGAATGTAAGTCTATAATACTAATATAATTCTACTATTGTTAGTAGGCAGGTTTGATATAGAACATTGAGATGAGGCTATAATACTAATATACTTCTACTATTGTACCTAATTATAAAAAATAGTTATTAAAAAAGTACCATCATTTAACCAAGGAATCCAGTAGATACCGTTGTATATTTGTTCGACTAAACCTGGCAATTCAGTATATGGAAATAACCAGGTTGATTCATCATATGGCCAGAGTATCATACTTTCAGTCAATAAAGCAAACCAATTTTCTGCAAAACAGAAGCCATAACAGCTGATTTGCCATGAAGGGTATATAGATTGCCAGTTTATCCCATCAAAACTCGAAGCTAAATTACCATAACTATCAGCTACAATATAGACTCCATTACCATATGATACATTAATAATTTTGTATAAATATGATCCTATTGGATTAATTGATTCACTCCAAACATTTCCATCAGTACTTGTAGATATATCCCCATAATTTGTTCCTGCAAAAAATATCCCATTTGCGTAGTTTATTGAACTATATACATTACCATAATAACTTGGCTCTTGCCATGTTAACCCTAAATCAGTACTCCTATATATTACTCCAACTTCTCCATCGTTTCCTACCAATACAAAAGTCCCATTTCCATAAGCAATATCATAAAAAGGAATATTTGTTGGAGAACTTACCTGTTGCCAATTATTACCATCATCTGTACTTCTAAATATTATTCCACCATCTCCAACAGCGATAAATACTCCTTCTCCGTACGCGATACCGTATAAAGTATATCCAATAGTGACTTTAATACTCGATGAATTCCATACTTTTCCATCTGTGCTTACATATATTGAACTATAGTCACCTACGCAAACAATTGTATTTGAATTAAAAGCTATATCTCTTGCATATAAATCTGAGGAAACAAAAATAATTTTTACTATAGAATCTTCACCTGATGGTCCAGTTGGACCTGTAGGACCTATTGGTCCAGTAGAACCAATCGGGCCAATAGGTCCTATTGGTCCCTGACATGATACAAAATATAATATTAAGAAAAAAAATGTAAGCAAGCTAAAATACTTTTTCATATAAACCTCCTTTTTTTAAATTAAGTTAAAAAATAAATTGATTGATTCTAATAAACATTTAAAATTCTTAAATTATGTTTATTAGTTTAAATGATAGAATAATTAAATTATTCTATATTATATATTATAATATTACAAAATTATTTGTCAAATTTTTTGATTTTTTAAATTTCTGAAATAAATTTTTTGAATCTGTCAATGCTTTCGCTACTGGGATGTCTATTCATATCTTTTTTATATATTTCCCAATCATTTCTATTTTTAAATACTGAAGATTTTATAAATAAAGAAATGGCAAAGGAAGGTTTAGCCTGACAGTGAAAATATCCGAGATTTTCTACATTATTTTCTTTGCAAAAATTATAAAAAAATTCTTCACAACCCTTAGCCCATCTATCATAGTATTCACCGGATTCAGCTGTTGCGTGAGTCACAAATGAAGCTAATTTTATTTTATTCCCTTTTATTCTTTCAAAAAATATCTTGGCTTTTCTAGGATATGAATTTGAATCACAATATGAACCAAATATAATTAAATCATAATTAATCCTTCTCAAATCAACTTTTTCAATAGATTTTATTTCTATATCAAATTCACTTCCATATTTGTCTTTAATTATTTCATAAGCAATTTCTGCTAATTTCTTTGTATTACCAGTTTTTGATAAATAAATTATTCCTATTTTCATTTTTTAACCTTTAAAAATTAGCTAATCGCTAATATTAATAACATTCGAGATTTTTAAATACTTAAAACTTTTTTATTTATAATAAATAATCCAAAGTAAAATTTAATAAAATATATCTAATAAATCTATAGTAAATGACTGTTTTTATTCAGCTTTCAATTCAGTAGCAGAAATTAAAGGGTAAATAATAAAAAGATTTGTTATAAGAGCATAGTATATTGTTAATGATGCAACTGCGAAAGATGTTGCTATTTTATCGGGTGCAATTTCTTTAGACCCCACCTTATATAGAATCAATACAACACCAATAAATGTTCCGACAAAACTTACAGCATAAAGAATCTTAGAGATATTTCTATATAGCATCGATATTTTATAAGCAAGATTTCTTTCAATATTTTTTTCTTTAACTGTTATTTTTATATATTCAAAAAGCTTTGCGGGTCTTAAAAAGGTAAATACAAGTAATAGAGTTATACCAAAATCAAATATAAGTGAAAGTGGGTCAAAAAATAAAGCTAATGAGTTTGCACCTGTTGCAAATATTATGACAAAAACTTTAATAGCAGCTGCCAAAATCCATAAAATAATAGAATATATTTTCATATAACCTCCAAAAAGTAACTATATTTATTATTAATTTACAGACATCATTTGTCAACATTATTAACAATCTCTTTTATTTTAATTTTTGATATTTTGAAATTCTTTGAAATATTGTAAGATAAACCAATTTTGATTTATTCTACATATAGATAAAGACATTTTAAGTAATGAGTTTCGCGTGCGGCTAAAAGGATTGGATGATCTTGCCCTTGAAAACCAATATCAATGATTTTTGCAACTCTACCCACTTTTTGGGCTGCTGTCATGACTGCATCAATAAAGTTTTGTAAGCTTACTCGACCCGTACAACTTGAAGTTATTAAAAATGAGTTTTTATTAAGTAGTTTAAAAGCGAGAAAATTTATATCTATATAACCTTTAATCGCTTCTTTTATCTTCTTACTTGAATGAGTCATCTTTGGCGGGTCAAGGATGATAAGATCGTACTTGTTACCTTTTTCTATTTCCTTTCTAGCAAAATCAAAATAGTCCGACTGTAAAAATTCGATATTTTGGAAATTATTTAATTTCTTATTTTCATTAGCTAAGTTTATAGCTTCTCTTGAACTATCAAGCCCTAAAACATGCTTTGCTCCAGCTTTTATACAATTAAAACCAAAACCTCCTGTATAACAGAAAAGATCTAAAACATTTTTACCTTCAGCATATCTAGCTGTTTTAATCCTATTTTGTGCCTGGTCAAAATAAAACCCCGTCTTTTGAGATTTAGTAAGGTTAATTTTATATTTTATTCCATTTTCTTCTATAATTGTAAAAATCTCCTTATTCTCTTCATTATTCTTTTCATCTTTTACATTTTCTTTATCTTTAGGCTCACTTCTTAAATTTTTAGTATTGAATTCATCAATTGATTTTTTAATGTTATTATTAAAAATTATTTCCCCTTTATATTCAATCCCTTCTAATTTATTGATTTTCTCTTCACTTCTTATTGAAATAATTTCGAGGGCTAAAATATTAACAAGGCACTCCTTAATCAATTGTAAATGACTATAAGCTAAGAGAGATGTGATTTGAATGACTAAATTATTATTATATTTATCTATTGTCAGTCCCGAAAACCCATCAGATTCAGAGTAAAATATTCGACAGGATAAATCTTTTATATTTTTACCAAATATTTTTTCTCTATATAAAAAAGCATTAGTAAAAAGTCTTAATAAAAATTCCTTGTCTATCTTTTCCAATTTTTCATTTGAAAAAAGTCTTATTCTAATATCGCTATTTTTATTGTAAAAACCGGTTCCAATAAAATTCTTAGAGTTATCATAAACATGAATAATTTCAGCTTTTTCAGGCTCATTTGGTTGATATGATAAGACCGTCCCTTCAAATATCCAGGGATGACCCATCAAGTATTTATTTTTATTAATTATTGCATTTTTCATCTAGAGAAATATTGCATTTTTTCCTTAGATTTCAATATTGATATAATCTTATTTTTTCAATTTTATTGATAATAATTCTGCTTTTTTGTTGTAAGGAGAAAGCTCCTGAACAACTTTAATATTTGCTTCAACTATTTTTTTATTTAATTTTTCAAGCTCATCTATCTGATTCTTCTTTAAGTTTACTAAATGATATGAAATTCTAGATTTTGATTCTGGTTTTTCTATAAGAACATAATCTTTTTGATTGTTTACAATCTGAATTTCAACAAGTGCGATAATTTTAATAGGTTTACTGGAAGGTTGATTCGAACTTTTACTAGATGATCCTGGTAAAACCAAAGTTTGACAACTGATAATAATAAAAAAGAAAGCTATTAAGAGTAAAGCAAGATTCTTTGAGGGTAACTTTTTAATTTTAAATAATTTTTTCATATAAAACCTTCCTACTTTTAATTTAAATGTAAACTTTTTCCGACAAACATATTTTAAATTATAAATATCTAAAAATCAATTAAATAAATTTCAAAATATCTATTAAATTATTTACTACCATATATTGCTTACTTTCCTTAATCTGCTGATGTAAATTTCTATATAACACACATGATGCTACTATTGTAACTACAATGTTTGAAACTATGAACTACTCATATCAACGATAAAATCTAAAAAAAATCGATTTTGAAATTACTTTTAATAAATCAAAAATTTTTAAATTAAATTAAAATAATTATACATAAATTGATTAGTGAAAACTGAAAATACTTAATTACTATAAGTGAAATTTCATTTTATAAAATTATTTTTCCATCTTTCAAATTATAAATTTTATTTGCAAAACTCGTTAATTCTAAATCATGCGTTGCAAAAATGAATGTTGTTTTTTCAATTTGATTAATTTTTTTCAGCAAGTTTATTATAATCTTTCCAGTTTCTGAATCTAAATTAGCTGTTGGTTCATCAGCCAGAACTATTTTAGGATTTGTCACTAATGCCCTTGCAATAGCAACTCTTTGTCTTTGACCCGCTGAAATTTCATCAGGTTTATGCTTAATAAAATCTTTTAACTCAATTTCTTCTAATAATTTTATAATTCTTTCTCTTTTATTAATATTTTTATATTTTTTAGGATTTGCAAAAAATGGAAGTTCTATATTTTCATAAACATTTAGTACAGGAATTAAATTAAATGATTGAAAAACAAATCCAATATTTTCATTTCTTATTTTATAGTAATCATTTTGCTTTAATTTAGAAATATTTACTCCATCAAAAAAAATTTCACCTTTTTCATCTGGTTTATCTAAAAGACCTATAATATTTAATAAACTTGTTTTGCCACTACCTGATTTTCCAATTATACAAACAAATTCCCCTTCTTCTATTTTTAAATTAATATTTTTTAAAGCTTTGATTTCTGTTTTCCCTAAAAAATATGTTTTATTTATATTCATAAGCTCTAATTTCATATAATTAACTCCTTTTATTAATTTAATAGTAATTATAATTATATTTAATTTCGTTATTCGCCACTTTATTTGCTTTATTTAAAATATTTAAATTTATTTAATCATTCTAAATATATAAACCTATGTTTACATATATCTGATATCTAATTATATTAGAACCAAATTCTGAATAACTGCTGCCTGAATAATGACAAAAACCAGTATTCAAATAAATACTTGAATATAATAAAAAGTTTATATTCATAAGAAATAAAACACTTTTATCATCAAAATTATAAATAAAACTTATTTGTAAATTTTTATTTGTATTTATTATTTTATAAAAATTAATATTCAACCAAATATAATATTTTGAATTTGAGAAAATATTATAATATTTATTATATAATTGGATTTTTTCTAAATAAGTCTTTGTTTTATAATAATCTATAAAATTTATAAACATCGAATTATCCCAATTCTCATCATTATAATAAAACTCCACACTTGCATCAATAGTTTTTATAAATTTAATTTCAAAATTTAGACAAATATTCAACCCTAAAACATAAGATAAATAATAATCTTTTGAATAATTTTTTTCTACAAAATCTCCTTCAAACTCAGAAAAATAGGTTTTATTTGATTCAAATTTTATAACACTTTCATTGTAAATTTTTAAGCTTAATACATTTCCTAATGGTAAAATCAATTCTAAATTCACTCCATAAATTGGTTTATAATTTTTTTGTAATAAACTAAAAACAAAAAAATTTATAAAATTATAATCAAATTTAAAATTAATAATTAAAGGTAGTTTATCTATTTTATCAATATAATTATCTTTTACAAAGGTAAATAATGATAATGAAATAACATCTAGAATTGGAAACATAATTTCAAAAAATGCAGAGCCCTCATTCATAATCTGATATATTTTATTATTTTTTATATTAAGAATATCAAGCGGATTAAAAAATTGGGCACTTCCCCATTTATGGTATTGTTTACCACATCTGATGTACATTTTATCTAAGATTAAATTAAAATAAATTTCATCTATAATTAATGAATAAGAAGGATTAATATTATATATTGAATTAATATAATATCTAAATTTTAAATTTATCATAATATTAAAAAATTGAGAAGATCCAATAAATTTTATTTGACTTAATAAAAAACTATCAAAATTATTTAAATTAAAAATTCCACTATCAAAAACACTATCTTCATTTAAATTTACATAACTATTTTCATTATAAAGTTCAATATTAATATTCTGAGCGTAAATATAAGAATTATTAATAAACAATAAGCTAAACAAAAATAAAGTGAGAATTATATAGTATAAAAAATATAATATTAAAATTTTTCTATTCATATCATTTTCCACTTAAAAAACTTAAAGTATCTGGATTAAAATAACTTTCTGGAACTTTTATATTTAAATTTATATTTGAAAATTCTACATAAGAAACTTCTCCAGAAGTTACTTTTTCAAATTTTATTTTTGAATATTTTAAAAAATTTCCATCAAATTCTATTTCTTCAAATATTGCTGTTTTTAATAGAATTCCAGAATTTGAAAAATATAATCTTTTTGAAGGAAGAAAATTCTGCTTATTAATCCATAAAACTATTTTAGCATAAGACTCTTTACCCTTCTCCTTTGGCACTAATTCTAAAATAAAAAATAAATTATCTTCATCAACATTATTGACATTATAGTCATATGATAATTCATTAGACATAATATCACCATATGAAACAATTGAGTTTAGAATCACAGATTGAAAAGATGTCTTAATTGTTTTTTTTAATGTTGGATAATAAGTCCATATAATATAATCTTTTCTCAAATGAACTATTCCCTTTAATGCTAATGGATAATCAATAAATAATAAATTTTTATCTTTGCCTTTTTTTATACCATGCATTTGTACAATTTCATTTTTATTGATATTTGTAATTTTCAAATTATAACTAAATGTTTCAGGTATAAAGCTTTCATCTGACTTTTTTAATATTTTATTTCCTATATATTCATCATTTATAGCAAATAAAGTAAATGGTAAATAAAAGAACAAGATGAATAATACAAAATAAATACAATATTTTCTTAATATTAGTTTCTTAGCCATCTATTGTTTCCCTAAAATATTATTTTTTTTTAATATTTTTTCTTTTTTTATTCATTAATCAGTATTCTTATAAAAAATGTCAAAATAATATCTTATCTTTCATTCAAATATTTCATTGCATTATTTGGTGAGATATCTGTTGTAGAAATTACTACCCATAATAAACATTCAAAAATAAGGAAAAATAAGAATATAAATATATCCTCTACTTTTGGAATAGAAATAAGATAACCCGACAAAAAGTTTCCAAATGTTACCAGAACTTTCTTTACAGACAAATAATAAGATGCAGTCAAAAAAAACAATATTGCTATCAAATAGCTGCTTAAAATAATAATTAATTTTTCTAAAAAAAATATTGATATTATTTTTACTTTGTTAAAACCTAAAGAAATGTAAACTCCTATCTCTTTATGTCTTCTTGCAACTGAAAGATAAGTCATAACTCCTATTAAAATTCCTGAAATAATAAAAATTATCAAGAAAAATATAATCATTATTCCAAAAACAAAACCAATAAAATTTTTCACAGAAGATTTCAAATAATCAGAGATGGATGAAATAGTAAAATCCTTGGAATCTAATTTTTCATTAAAATAATTTTTTAATTTATTTTGAGTATTATATATATTTTTTTCATCATTTGAATTTAGATTTATTTTTATGATATTAACGCTATCTGAATTGAACAAATTTTCCATAGCTCTTTTAGAAATAAAATTTTGTTCAAAACTTTTTGAAACAAATCCAACTATTTTAAATGTATATGCATTTACGACTTTATCTTTGTTAATACATTGAATTATAATCTTATCTCCTATTTCAAGTTTTAAACTATATTTATAATAAACATTTAAGATAATTTCATCGATTGAATTTGAATCGAAAAATTTTCCTGAATCCAGAACTATCCATTTATCTTTTAAATATTTTTCTTTTTCAAAATCAATACCAATAATATTTAAATTATCACCACCTTTGGGGGAATCAAAAAATGCATTATATAACTTTGTATATGAAAATAATTCTTTAACTTCTTTATATTCTAATATAAAGTTCAATTGATCAGGTTCAAGATAATTATTGTAAAATAATATTTCAATATCACCATGACAATCATGATAAGATTTTTTTTCAATAAAGGGTATATAATTAATTATGCCTTTTATAAATAATATTGAAAATATGATAATAAAAAATGAAATAAAAATAATAATTGAGTTTTTTTTATTCTTTATAATGTTTCTAAAAGCTATTTTTAACATTATTATTCCTTTAATAACTCAACAATTTCAAATTTAAATAGAATCTTTGAAGGGAAAATTATTCCAATTAATATTGAAAAAAATGGAATTAATAAAGCTAAATAAAAATATTTAATATCAAAAAGAATGCTTAAAGGATTACTTTTTAAATAAAATGACAACAATTTAATATTTATTGGGTAAATTTTAGTCAATTGAATTAATATAAAATAAATTAAAATAGAAAAAAAGTAAGAAATTAAAAATATAAATATATATTCAAGTAAAAAAATAAATACAACTTTGCTTTTACTATAACCAAAAGAATACATCGTGCCAATTTCTTTTTTTCTATCAAATATTGAAGAAAGCATACTATTAATTATGATGATAATTAATATTGAAATAATTAAAAACTCAGCAATAAAAAAGAATATAGATAAAAAATCAATCAATCCTGAAAATATATCAAAAGAATCTTTTGCGGAAACAAAAGTCAAACTTCGTTTTATTGAAATAGCATTAATCTTGCTATAAAATCTATTTTCTTTGTCTAAAAATACTATATCTGTTACAAAAGAATTATCGACTCCCAGAATATTTTGCAAATATCTTATATTCATAAAAATAATATTTAAATCAAACTTAAAATTTTTAATTAAATCATTATTATAAAAATCTTCTACAATAAATTCATAAGGTAGAAAATATCCTGAAATATGTTTAATAAATCCTATTAAATTATCTCCTTTTTTTAATTTATTTTCTTTATTTTGCGATTCAACTATTATTATTTTGTTTTCAGTTAGAATATTACTCAAATTTTCTATTGAATTATTAGAAAGATTCATACTTTTAAGAATATTTTTTTCTTTATCTGGATTTATACCAATAATAATAGAAAAATCATATTCATTTTTATCTTCATTATACAGGATTGCTCCTATTTTAATCCTTTTTGATATATATAAATTATTATTAATTTCATCAATCTGTTTAATAATCTGAATATCAATTGATTTAGGTAATTTAATACCCAAAGAAAGAAAACCTGAATTAAATTTATCATAACTTGTTATATAATAACTTCCAGAATAACTATTCTTTAACATTTCTTCTATATTGTAATAAATGGACTTTTTTATCCCTCCAAAAATTAAAATAAAAGTTATCAATATTATAAATAAAATGCAAATCAAAAAAGTTTTATATTTTCTTCTAAATAAATTTCTTAAAGCTAATTTAAACATTCTTTTCTCTCTTGCGTTTTTTTAATAAAAAAAATATTAATTTTTTCGAAATAAATGAAATAATTCCTATTATTATAAATACAGTAGTTATTAATTCTAAATAATCATAAAAAGACAAAAATAATATTTTACTAATTATTGTAGGTAATTTTGATAAAGAATAATATAAAAAATTAATTATCAAATATATCACATAAAAAAAAACAGGAATATAAAATAACATATAAATAATAAGAAAAATTTTTTTCGTAATACTTAAATTATTTATTTCAAATATTTCCTTTTCTACTTTTTCTCTATTTTTATTATAGTTTTTATTAAAATTTACTAAATTCTTTAAATATAAAGGTATTTTTTCTTGTAAATCTGATATTCCGAAATAGTCAGATATTATCCAATATCCATCAAATTTAAAAAAAGGAAAAAGATTATAAATAATTGAAGAAATAATTAAAAAGTTAATTAGTAATAAATTTTTTGAAATATTATATTTGCGAAATGCAAGATAAATAATAGTTAGAGAAGTAAGAAATAAAAACTCAAAAAATATACCTCCAATATCTACAATTATTCTTTCTTTTCTAGAAAGTCTCCAAGATTCATCTAAATTGACATAAAAGATAAAAAATGATAAATATACACCAAATCCGATTTCTGTACTATCATAACCATAATATTTAAGAGCCGACATATGCCCTATTTCATGAATAATTCCTTTTAAATTTATCGATATAAATATTAATAATAAGGATTTCCAATCTAATAATTTAATTAAATTAATCAAGTTAAAACTAAATATTTTTTCTTTGATTGAAATAAAGAGAAATATAATCAGAAAAATCAAATTTAGTAATGAAAAAAAGAAAAGAAATTTGGGTCTAAATAATATTCTGAAGCAATTTGCTATTTTTAAAAAGAATTTGGAAGAAAATATTTTTATCTGTAAAAATAGAAAATTTTTTCTTCTTCTTTTTTCAAACAATTTATCTATATATTTTTCTTTTATATAATTCAAATAATTATATTCTATTTTAAGCTCATTTGATATATAATCTAAAGAATAACCGTTTTTTAAATATTCAATAATATAAATTAATAATTTACTTGAAGTTTTATATTTTAAATTTTTATATATTATTAAATATTTATTTTGTTCTAAATCATCAAATGGTAAAATCTCAATTTCACTATATATATTATTCATAAAATTCTATTTTCAAACTTAGAAATAATCTGATGTTCCAAAATAGAAGAAAAAGTATTGTTCACCTTTAATGTAATTAAAAATATTAAAAACTAAATTTATTCTTATTGTTAAATTTATAGGAGCAGGATATATCTTAATACCTGAACCAGTTGTTAGTACAAAATCACTTTTGTCAAATAAAGAAAAATCTAAAAATACAGGTAAATAAAATTTTATAAGAAATGGCCAATTAAGATTAAACAATTTAAAATGTGTTTCTATATTAGAATAAAAGCCAAAATTCCCGAATATTTCCCCATTTTTTATTCCTCTTATTTGCTGGTCAGTCAAAATATAAAAATTTCCTATATTCGAATATAAATATTTTAATGAAAATCTTAAAGAAAACATACTTTCTTTAAAAAATATTTTGCAAAAAATTAGCTTTAATCCTAAATTTACTTCAAAATTTCCTAATATAAAAGGAGATAACCCACCATTTATTTCCATGTAAAAGCCATCTTTAATCCCATAATAATATTCAGTATTATTAAAAATTATGCCTATACCTAAAAGAGATTGATTCAATTCAATCTCATTTTTATCTATTAAATTCAAACTGGTATTAAATATCCGATATTCAAGATTCATATCGATATATATATTTATATGATTGGTCAATATTTTACTTAATAAAGTGTAAAGGTAGATAGAGTTAATATTACTTTCATATACTAAATTGTTATTATTATATATTGTTTCTATATAATCACGATAATATAAATAAAATGTAAAAGAATAGTACGACCCGAAAAATCTTGGATTAACAAAATTTAAAATAAAAGATTTATTATATTCATTGAAAGAAATAACAGCACCAAAATTCCAGTGAAGACCAAAAAAATTAGCATCTGTTAATGAAAAAGAATATGTACTTCCATAAATTGAACTGTAACTATAACCTGGAACAGGAAACAATGTCCATCTTTCTTCTACAATAATTATAATAAATATATTATTTTCTTCTTTTACATCATATTTAATATCTACTAAAGAAAAAATTTCCCAATTTTTCAGTTTTCTTTTACTTTCTTTTATTAAATCATTTAAAGATTCTAAACTATTAAAAGTCTGATTTACTTTAAATTCTAACTCCTGAATTATTATTCTTGTCTTTGTCTTGTAATTACCCTGAACTGAAATATCTTTGATAATATATATTCCACTTTTCTCTTTTGATTCTTCTTGCTGTTCTTGTGCAAAAACATTAATATAGAAAAGACAAATAATTAATATAATTAAAAATAAAATTGATATTTGTCTAAAAAATTTTTTAAAAAAATCATTTATCAACTTTTTCCTCCATAATAAATAATATGTTTTCATCATTGAATTTTAATATTTTATTTTGCTCAGTATCAAGATATAAATCTATTATAGTATTTTTTTTAGCAAATAAAGAATTCATTACTTCTATAAAAGATGGTAATACTACCTTAATCTTTATATTATAGCAATTATATTCTTTATTATTTATTAATAGTTTTGTTCTTTTTATATCAATTATTTTTGTATTAAAATAAATTATTTTGTTAAAATTAAATGAAGCAATTTTAAGTTGAATTTTATTTATTTCATCTAAGTCGAAAGCAGTATTATCGGATTTCAAAAGACTATTTAATTTTTTCCATTTATCACAATAGAAAAAACTGTAAGGAATTAGGCTACATATTTCAAAATCTTCAAAATTTTGATATTCTTCTTTTGAGTTTATTTTTTCTACTGCATTTTCATCTATCCATTTCTTTTCAACTGTTATCTTATTTTTTTCTTTATAGTATTTAAAATAAAAATATGTTGGGGATTTTATAATCAAATTTTTATCTAATTTTTCAATCTCAGAATCTTTTTTTTTGTCATATTCATAAGAAAAAGAAATAAATTTTCCATTTTTATCCGTTATAAGAGTACTTATGTTATTATTGACAGTCTTTTCATTTATTAAAAAGTCTAAAGAATAACTTTGAAAAATATAATATTCAGGATTTTCATAAATTTTTATAATATATTTATGCTCCAATCTTGAATTTTTTTAATTGAAGCAAAATTAAGTGTAAAAAAGGCGAAAT
>CAYVTU010000016.1:0-65388 GCA_964454835.1 uncultured Brachyspira sp. | reverse complement strand
CTGTTAACTTTCAATTTTTGTTTTAGGTGCAAAGTTTCATTTTTTGCTACGCATATTTTGAAATCTTTATTGACAAAATCAATATTCTGGTTGATTCTTTATTTAGAAAAATTAAATTGGAGCATTTTTATGGCAATATTAGCCCTAAAAGTAGATAATCTCACCATAAAATCAGGCAAAAAAGATTTAGTATCGATGCTCAGTTTTTCAGTAGAAAAACAAACAATTTACGGAATTTTTGCCCCAACAGGTTCAGGTAAAACTGAAATATTAAAGACAATAATGGGATTTAAAAAAATAAAAAAAGGCGAAGTTTTTTTATTAGATAAGAAAATTCCTTATAATCCAATACTTAGATTTGTTGGTTATATCCCAAAGAATAGAAAAATTTATCATTTATTGACAATAGAGGAAAACCTTTATTTTTTTGGTAGGACATATGGAATGACAAAGGCTCAGATTGCATGGAAAACTGATGAGCTATTAAATTCCACTTCTCTAATAAATTTTAAAAAAACAAAAGTTAAAGATTTAACCTTTGACCAGCAGGTTATGGCTTCTTTCATCTGCTCTTTAATACATTGCCCATCTTTATTAATTTTCGATGATCCTTTAAATGGAATGTCTTTACCATTATCCCAGTTTATTACTCAACAAATTTATTATCAAAAAGAACAGGGAAATACCGTTATTTTTTCTTCCTCAAATATAAATGATGCCTCAATATGTGATAAAATTCTGATATTAGCCAAAGGCAAAGCTATAATAGAAGAAAAACCTTCTGCAATCCTGAAATTAACCGGGGCAAAAACACTGGATGAAGCAATTTTAAGATTGCAGTAAATCCAATATTTCGACATTTAAATATTAAATGAATAAAAGGAATAAGTATGAGATGGCATAAAATAATTAGTATTCCCCAAAGAATATTATTAACATTTTTAAGAGACCCAAAATTTCTTATATTAGCTATATTAGCTCCACTCATAATAATTCTTGTTTTTTCGGTAACTTATAAGCCACAGGTAGATATAATAAAATTAGCAATAGTAGATTTAAAAGATAATCAAATCGAGCAAATTAATGTGTCAAACTCAATTCAAAATATGCTAGTTCAAAATAAAGAAAAGATAAGTCTTTTCAATTATGAATCAGTTGATAAAGCTAAAAAAGATTTTAAAAAGGGAAAATTAGATGGAATAATAATATTTCCAGATAATCTTGATGAATCTGTATATATCAAACTCTCTGGAATCCCAGTTGAAAATCCCGCTGAAATTGAATTATATATCGATGAAGCTGACAAATTAAAATCATCGATAATTACCGCTGCATTAGAATCTTCCATAATGAAACTTTCTTCTTCTTTTGGAATTGAGCCCGCTGTCATATTTTCGACAAAGTCTTTTTATGAGAAAACAGATTCTATCCAGAATTCATGGATAGCTGCAATAATAGGTTTTTCTATATTTGCACTTTCTATTATATTTTCAATTTCATTAATATCCTCAGAAAAGGCAAATGGACTTCTTGAAAGTATTATAAGCTCTTCAATGAATTCATTTGAGATTTTAACAGGATATTTTATATCTTATCTTTTCATAAACATAATTCAAATAATTATTCTTCTATCTTTGTACCTTTTGTTTTACAAAGGAATTTTATCTATATCTATAATATTTATTTTTATATTTATGTTTTTGCTTTCAATTTGTGGTTCACTTCTGGGTATTATTTTAAGCATTTCTTTTTCATCTTTAATCAGAAGTTTTCAATTAGCAGTTATAATTATACTTGTTTCCTTATTAATTTCTGGGGTCTTCTGGCCAATATCTTCACTTCCTATTGCTGGAAAAATATTATCTTATCTTTTCCCAACATCATTTGCAATTGATGCAATAAGAGCTATTTCGGTTAAAAACTATAATTTTATAGATACAATACCTCAATTGATAATCATGATAGTTTTTTTCATTTTATATTATATTTTAGGAGTAGCATTAGTTAGAAAATCGACGGAATGATACAAATTCTATTTTCTTAAAAGGCTGTTTCAAATGAAAACTTTATCTCTGAAAAGATTGTAGAAAGGTTTAAAAGGTTGAAAGTAATATCTATTCTCCATAATATTCCACTCGATAATAGTTTTATATATGGCGTAGTATTTAAACTATAAAGATTGTAGTTTCTAAGTTCCAAAGAAGTGTAAAGTCCAGCAAAAAATGAATTATACTTATCTTTATATCCTAAATCTAGTTTTATAAGTATACCTGTATTTTCCCCACCAGTAGACAAATCTATTCCATGATAGATTTCTGGTTTTGAGAATATAACAAAAGATTCATAGAAATTTTCTATTAGGAATTTTTGTTCAAAAAGCATATAAAGACTCATCAAATCTTCATATGTACTGATATCTTCCATCCCAGCTGTTAAAAGAAGGCTGAAAATCTTTTTTTCAAAATATATCGAAATAGCCCATCTATAAATAGAAAAAGCCTCTGTTCCGAAAAATGCAGAAATTGACAGATCTTCAAGATTAACATCAAAAGAAACATCTAGACTATCGATTGTGGAAGCACCTACCCTTGAAATATAAGGTTGATAACCATATACTGAGACAGCTAAAATTTTATTAAAAAATGTCCCTTTAATAGCAAGTCCATAACCCGAAATTTTGTAAACAGATTCAAATGTCTTATCAATATTCAAAGAATAATAAAAAGTATTGTAGGAGCCACCAAAACCTGCATTTCTAAAATCATTCATAAACAATGAGAAATCAAGAAAACCAAAGAGATTACTTATTGTTGCATTTAAAGATTTTAAATAAAGTGATGGAACAATCTGATGTTCATTTGAGTCTGTATCTTCTACATTAAAAATCAGTGAATCGCTATAAAAAAAGGAAAAATTTAAATTTATATTTGTTTTAAGTCCACCTTTAAAAACCATGTCAAAATAGGCAATTGGCGTAGTTTGAAAATTGCTATTTATTGCAAAAATAGTGATAAAATATGGAAATTCAACCGAAGCAGCTAAAACAAGTCGATTTGAAACTAGAAAAATGCTGATAAATAGAAGAACTAACATTATGGATAAAATTGATTTATTGATTTTCATAGGCTACCTCTATTCTTTAAATTGTTGATAATATATAAATTAATTTTATTCAATTTAAAATATAGTGCGTATTTGCAAAATTTCATTTTATTATTTTCTTCTTTATTTTCGTAAATTTTCTAAAAGTTCTTCAAGTTTGTTTTTGGATATCTTAAAATGATTGTTTAATATCTTTTCCCAGAAGTATGGTAAATTTGCATATATTCTTTTTCCGCTTAAATTTTGGATAGAATCTGGTAAATTATCTTCAAATTTTAAGCTATAAGCCAATAAAAACATATAAAAAATTCCATATCTTTTTGAAAAATCTTCATATAGCTTTTTATTCCCGTATTTAATATCATTAATTACTGGATGCCCGGTATTAGCAAGGGTGATTCTTATCTGATGAGTTCTTCCAGTCTCGATTGTGGCTCGAATTAATGTTGCTTCATCTGTTATAGCCAATGGAGTAACATTGGTTATTGAAATTTTTGAATTTTCTTTCAAATTTTGCTCATCTACCTTTACAATATTTTCTTGTTCATCTTTTGATAGACTCAAAACTATTTTCTTTGGAAAAAGCAATTTGCCATGTACTATTGCAAGATATTCTTTTTCAATCTTTCTCTTCTTAAAAAGCTCAGTAAAATCTTTAAAAGACTGGTAAGTTTTTGCAAAAATAACTAATCCAGTAGTATTTCTATCTATTCTATGCACAGGTGAAATATTAAAGTTGGCAGGTTCTTTTTTATCATTATTTAAGTTATTTTCATTATTTATTGGTTGTTTTAAATCATCTCTATAAAAATAATTTCTAACAAAATTTGTTAATACCCATTTTTTTTCCTTTTCATCTTCAATAACAACCATATCCAAAGGTTTTTGAACTATTAGACAGGAATTGTCTTCATATTTTATCAATAGAAAAAAATCATCTGAATATTTTTGAATATTGTTTTTTTCTAGTCTGTTATCCTTTTCTACGAAAGTACCATTTTGCATTGTCTCATATTGACTATCTGAAACATATAATTGAATTAAATCTCCACTTTTCAAAATATATTTATCATCAACCCTAACATTATTTACCTTAATCTTTTTTAATCTTAAAAGTTTAAAAATATAGTTTTTGGAACAATTCATAAAATAAGATATCAAGAATCTATCCAATCTTTTGCCACTATATGTTTCGTTTATCTCTATTGTTTTCATAATAGTATTACCTTTTTTAAAAATATATTTTATTAAATATTATGCAATATTCAATTTAACTAGAAATCAAGATAAAATTATATTGAAATAAATTTATGAAAATTTAACTTACTAAAAATCAGTTTATAAATTTATATTTGAGACTATACTTATTTCATTAAATTTGTATTCTAAAATTTCTATTATTAGAGGATAAATTGAAAGGTTTACTTATAAGTATTTTTCCAAACAATGATTTTAATTTAAATATGGCATTCGAAATAGATGAAGAAATGCGTCTTTTATGCGATAGTGCTGGAATAAATATTATAAATACAGATAGATTAATTTTAAAGTATAGAAATATTGATGCCAGAACATTTTTTACAAAAGGGAAAATAGAACAAATACTGGATTATATCTTGAAATATACTGAAAATGAATTTAATATTGTTTTCAATACAGAATTTTCTCCTACCCAAATAAGAAACTGCGAGGAAGTGTTAAAGAAAAAAATAATCACAAAAACCCAATTAGTATATCAAATTTTTCTTGAAAGAGCAAGCTCTAAGCCTGCCAAGATTCAGCTAGAACTAGCTAACCTAAAATATATGAAGTCAAGACTTGCTGGTTCTTATGAAAATTTCGATAGAATAAGAGGTGGTATTGGATTAAAAGGACCTGGAGAAACAAAACTTGAAGTAGATAGAAGAACAATATCAAAAAAAATTAAGAGACTTGAGAATGAACTTAATAAAATTGAAAAAAACCTGATTTTGCATATAAAAAATAGGAAGTCGGAATTTATTTTTTCTCTTGTAGGTTATACTAATGCTGGTAAAACATCACTTTTAAATACATTAACAAAATCAAATCAATATTCAGATAATGCTTTATTCACAACAGTCAATGTAAAGAGTCGGCAGCTATTTCTCAATGATAAAAATAAGATAATAATTTCTGATACAATAGGATTTATTAGAGATCTCCCTGTTCATCTTGTTGAATCATTTAAAACAACATTAATGGAAATTCAATATTCTTCTTTAATTGGAATTGTTGTTGACTGTTCTTCTAGTTTTTACAAAGAACATATCAATATAGTAGAATCGATGTTAAAAACTTTGAACTCAGATAATATTAATAAAGTTTTAATATTTAATAAAATAGATCTTTTGAGTGAAAATGAACTAGAAAACTTAATATTACAAAATAAAACTAATTATGGTAACTATGAGTTTCCTATTTTTTATATTTCAACAAAGACAAAAGAAGGGATAGAGCAGCTTTTAAACTATCTTCAAAATATTACAAAAACCAAAATTATGAATTTTGATTCTAACGATTAATTTTGACTTTCATCTGTTTTTAAGTATCCTAAATTATAGGTAAATGATTAAAAAAATAAATTCCTTATTTATTAGATATCATCATTTATCTTTTAGTGATGCCGGAGGTATTTTATGAAAAATTTTCTTAAAAATTTTCCAGTCTCAATTTTTACAATTGTAATGGGAATAATTGGAGTAAGCCTCACCACTGAAATGGCTCAAAATGTCTTTACAGAGCCTTCCTGGATTAATAGATTATGGGTAAATAGAGCATGGCTTGGAATTGCAGTTTGTTTGTTTTTCATTGCTTTTTTAATTTATCTATTAAAGATTATCTTTACTTTTAACGATGTAAAAGATGAATTTAATGACCCTATTTCTATGAACTTTTTTTCTACAATCAGTATTTCCTTTTTATTGATAAGTCAAGGTTTTAGAACTTTTTCTGCTAAATTTGCCTTAATTTTGATTTTCATTGGATGTATTTTGCAATTTTTATTTTCTTTTATAATAATATCAAAATGGATAAGACAGATAAAATTCGAAATTCATCATATGAATCCTTCATGGTTTATTCCTGTCGTTGGAAATCTTTTGATTCCAGTATTTGCTCATCAGATTTTTCCTGTTTATATTGAATGGTTCTTCTTTTCAAGTGCAGTATTATTTTATCTAGTTTTACTTACTATTCTGATTTATCGTCTTATCTTTCATCATCCATTAAAAGATAAGCTAATTCCTTCTCTTTTAATATTAATCGCTCCTCCATCCATTTCATCTCTTGCATTTTTTCAATTGACGGGACAAAGAAATCCAACAGTAATTTTCTTTTATTGCTCAGCATTCTTTTTCTTTATTTTATTGCTTTCCTTAATAGATTTATTCTTTAAAATTAAATTTGATTTATCCTGGTGGTCATATACTTTCCCATTGGCTGCTTTTATTATCACAACCTTTTTCATGTCGGGAGTCTGGCCATTTTTAAAGTATTTTGGATTAATTTTAGTAATTTTGCTGAATATCATTACTTTCGGATTTCTTGTGGTAACATTGATAAGATTAATTGATGGTAAATTGTTTGATAAATCTTTGACTAATAAAGAAACAGAATAAAATATATTAGAATAAATATAGTAGAATAAAAAAAGGAGCCTTTAGCAGGCTCCAATTTTAGTTTTTAAGCTAATTTCCTAGAGACTAATAGTTAAATTCAATTTTGATAGCTGGAGTCATATCTGAGTAATACATGCCTTTATCTTTTATATAAACTCCTGCAAGAAATCTAACAAGAAGAGTAGCTGGAGAACCAGGTTTAAAACCCCAATGAATAGCTTTATTTAAAATAATGGTAGCTACATTTACGGGGTTACTTGTAGCTAATGACCATGGAATTAAAGTAACCTTTGCTTTTTCCAGGTCAAGACTAACTGATTTAGCGACTTTTCCGTTTGAGTCATACAAAGTAAGGTATAATTCTTGAGTAGAAGGGAAATACATATATACATCATATCCATCTTTCCAAAATTGAGCAAATCCATAGAAAACATCATCTTTCAAGCTAATTGGAGCTGAATGATAAATATCAAATCTCATATTTTCTTTATCATCAGCAGCGCTAACACTGACAATATCAATTTCTGGAATTTTTGGTATTTCACTATCACCAATAGCTTCGTTTACTCCAAATAAATCTGTCAACTCATTAAAATTAGCATTAAAAACATCCGAAACTCCACCAATTTGCATAAAAGGTATTTCTTTTGTTTGTTTACCAGAAGAACCAGTAGTTCCGCAGGATACGCCAGAAAAAATAAACATTAAAAGAACCCCTATAAAGACCAACATAAAGGATTTTTTATTCATTTTTCCTCCTTTTTTTGTTGATCATATAGCATAAGTAATAATAAATTATTCTTATATGTTATACAATCAATATAATTTATTTTAGCACAAATTTTAGTAATTTCAAAGAATTATTTTGATTTGTATTAAACAATATTATTTTTCTATTATTATTTACTTTTCCAATTATTATCTTTAAAAATTTTATTTTTTTCTTCTACAGATTTTTCCATCTTCTCTTTGAAATTTATAATTTTTTTAAGTATTTCATCATCTGAAATAGCCAGTATCTGAGCAGCTAGAATTCCAGCGTTTTTAGCACCATTTATACTCACAGTTGCGACAGGAATTCCTGATGGCATCTGTACAATTGACAATAAGGAATCAAATCCGTTTAAGGATGCAGATTGAATTGGCACTCCTATGACAGGTAATGGTGTAATAGCTGCGATTACCCCTGGAAGGTGAGCTGCACCACCAGCTCCGGCAATTATTACCTTTATACCTTTATCAACCAATTTTTGAGCATATTCAAAAGCATTTTTAGGAGTTCTATGTGCGGAAATAACTCTTATCTCATAGTTAATACAAAAATCTTCCAATATCAATGCGGCTTCTTTCATTATATGAATATCTGAATCGCTCCCCATGATGATACTTACAACTGGATTATTTAGCTTAACTTTTTTTTCTTTAGTTGAACCTTCCACTTTTTCCTCCACAATATTGATGACCTAAATTAAATTAATTTTTATTTTTTTAAACCCAAATCTTTGTCTTGTTGACATTCTTTTTTTTTTATTAACTATAAAGCTATAGATATAATATTAATCTGGAGATAAATAATGATAATAGTAACTGGTGGAGCTGGATTTATTGGTAGTAATCTCGTCTATAAACTTAATAAAAATGGAATCTATGACATAATAATTGTCGATAATCTTAAAAATTCAAGTAAACAAAGAAATTTAAATGCATTAAAATTCATAGATTTTATTGATAAAGAAGATTTTATTGAAAATTTATCTTCTTTTAAAAAATCTGAACTTATTTTTCATCAAGGTGCATGCTCTAATACTATGGAAACTGATGGCAAATATATGATGAAAAACAATTATGAATATAGCAAGAAAATTTTGCACCATTGTATAGATAACAAAATAAGATTAATCTATGCTTCGTCTGCATCTGTTTATGGAAATGGAAAAAATGGATTTAAAGAAGAATTTTCCTGTGAATATCCACTAAATATCTACGCTTTTTCCAAATATATATTTGATAATTATGTAAGAATATATTTTGAGAAAAATAATTATAATAAATACACCAATAAATCTGAAAAATATTTAAAAAATAAAAAACAGCTACAAATTGTTGGTTTAAGGTACTTTAATGTGTATGGACCTGGTGAAAATCATAAAAACACTATGGCTTCAACTGTATATCATTTTTTTAATCAAATTAAAAAAGAAAAAAAGATAAAATTATTTGAAGGAAGTAATAATTTTTTAAGAGACTTTGTATATATTGATGATATTGTAGATATAAATCTTTTTTTCTTAAATAATCCAGACAAATCTGGTATATATAATTGTGGAACTGGTGAAGCAAAAAGCTTTTTAAATATTGCTCAAATTTTAAAAGATATTTATCCTTTTTCGGAAATAGAATATATACCTTTTCCACAATTATTAAAAGATAAATATCAGACATTTACATCAGCAGATTTAACCCGATTGCATGAAATTGGATATAATAAAAATTTTACTTCATTAAAAGTTGGAGTTTCAAAGTACATTGAATATCTTGAAAAGAATGATGGATTTTTAACAACTGGCTAAATAATAAAAATTCAAAATCTAAAAATACAAATATTATTTAATATTTTCAATAAAATTATCAATTTTTAAAATATAGTTATCTGTCCTCATATCTTCTTCTGTTAAATATAAAGAGTTTATTGGCTCTTTTGATAGTTTTTGCATCTGGTTAAACGTTTTATTTGGTTTTAAACCACAGCATGCAATAAAAGCGATTTTTTTAATAGATTTTCCATAATTTTGAAGATATGTTCTTACTGGTGAAGAAAGGGAACCAGCCCAAACAGGTGTGCAAACAATTACCAAATCATAATTTTCAGGATTCTTCTCTATTTGAGCAATCTTTGATGGTTTTTCTGTTACTGCTTCAAAGCCAGAAATCATGAAACCAAAAAAGCCTTTTCTATTTTTTAAATCTTTTATTTCTTCTAAGTCTGAGCCTAACTTTTCAGAAACTATCTTAGCAATTTTTTTTGTATTGCCACTTTTTGAATAAAATACAACAAAAGAATTCATCTTTCCTCCTTTATAAATTTTTTATAAATTCAATACTCTATTAAAGTAATTTCTATTATATTTCTTATTTGATATTGAATTTTTTAAAAAAAATGTCATCTTCTTTTTGATTATTAATATTAATCTTTAATATTTTAATCATTATTTTTTTTATATCAATAAAATAAGTTGTTATTTATAACAATATTATAAAAAGATAAATATGGAATCTACCATAACATCTACCACGAAAAAGATTACTTCAAAAAAAAAGACAAAATTAGATGAACCATCTCAATATAAAGTAATAATGCATAATGATGATGTCACTACCATGGATTTTGTTGTCTCAATACTACAGATAGTTTTCCAGAAAGACCATGATGAAGCAGTTGAAATTATGTTAAAAATACATAATACCGGTAATGCAATAGTTGGTATTTATTCTTTTGATATTGCTGTTTCTAAAATAAACAGAACTCATCAGCTTGCAAGAGCAAATGGTTTCCCGCTAACATGTTCAATTGAAAAAATTTAATAAAGATGAAATACCCACCCCTATATGCTTTTTAAAAAAATTGTGCTATATTTTATTAAGATAGAATTCCAAATTTTCAAATTAATTTTTGTTTATTAATTTTTATATTAAATATTAGGAATAGTAAAATTATGAAAATCACAAGAGAATTATCAGATATAATTCAAGATTCATTTGTTGAAGCAAAAAAAAGAAAGCATGAATTTGTTACTCCCGAACATTTTTTATATTGTTCATTAAAATATCCAACATTAAAAAATATCTTTTCTGCATTAAATCTTGATATAAAACTATTAAAAAATGAATTAAAACAGTATATTGAGAGTAAAATTCCTGTTATTAATTTCCAAAAAGAACCTGAACAGAGTTATCAGCTTCAGAAACTCTTTGAATTAGCTGTCACTTTTACTTACAACTCCAAAAAAGAATTTATCTCGACAGAAGATTTACTTGTTTCAATTTTTGATTTAAATGATTCATATGCAAGTTTTTTCCTTGAAAAAATATCTATTAAAAAATCAACTATTATTGAACTTACAAAATCAAAATCTTTTCAGAAGATGCAGTATGATTCGGACACTGAAAACTCAAATTCCTCTTATAATTTTTTAGATGATGATGAAGAAGATTCAAAAATAGATGATAAAAGCTCAAAAAAATTAAAATTAACAAATTTTGCAATTGAACTTACAGAAAAAGCCAAACTTAATGAGTTAGCTCCTTTTATTGGAAGAGAAGATATATTAGAAAGAGTCATGGAAATTCTATGCAGAAAATATAAAAATAATCCTCTTCTTGTTGGTGAGCCTGGAGTTGGGAAGACTGCCATAGTAGAAGGATTAGCACAAAAAATTATAGAAAATAAGGTTCCAGATCAACTTCGAGGAGTTAAAATCTATATGCTCGATCTTGGTTCTTTAATTTCTGGAACTAAGTTTAGAGGTCAATTTGAAGAAAGATTAAAAATGATATTAAATAATATTAAGCAGGATAAGAATTCAATCTTATTTATAGATGAAATACACACCATCATTGGAGCTGGATCGACTAGTAATTCTTCACTCGATGCAGCAAATCTGATTAAACCATTTTTGACTTCTGGACAATTAAGATGCATTGGTTCAACCAGTTATGATGAATTTCGAAAAATTTTCGAAAAAGATAGACCTTTATCCAGAAGATTCCAAAAGGTGGATATTCCTGAAACATCATATGAGGAGACTATTAAAATTCTTGAATCAATAATTCATATTTTTGAAAGTCATCATAAAGTACAATATACCAAACAAGCGATTATTTCCTCTGTAAAATTAAGCCAGAAATACCTTAGAGAAAAGTTTTTACCCGATAAAGCAATTGATTTGATTGATGAATCAGGAGCACATGCTAGAATATTTAGTTCGGAACAAAATAAAAAGATTATTATAGATGAATTAGATATTCAAAAATTAATTTCAAGAATATCAAAGGTACCTATAGAGATGCTTTCTTCAAGTGATAAAGAGGTTTTATCTACTTTAGAATTCAAACTTCAAGAAAACATTATAGGTCAAAAACATGCAATAAAACAAATTGTAGATAAAATTCTTTTAGCAAGAAGCGGTTTAAGAAAAGAAGATAAACCAGTAGCATCCTTTTTATTTGTTGGACCATCTGGTGTTGGTAAAACAGAAATATCCAAACAACTGGCAAGACACTTAAATATTCCATTTCTTAGATTTGATATGAGTGAATATCAGGAAAAACACACTGTTTCCCGATTAATAGGTTCACCAGCAGGTTATGTTGGCTATGAAGAAGGTGGATTGTTGACAAATAGCATAATTAAAAATCCATACTGTGTTTTGCTATTAGATGAGATAGAAAAAGCTCATCCCGATATTTTTAATACACTTTTACAGATTATGGATTATGCTACTCTTACGGATAATAGTGGCAAAAAAGCCGACTTTAGAAATGTCATAATTATCATGACTTCTAATGCAGGGACAAGATATGCTAATAAAAAACAGATGGGGTTTGAAGGTTCTAATTTAAAAGATATTAATATTAAGCAGGCTATAGAAAAATATTTCTCACCAGAATTTCGAAATAGATTAGATTCTATTATAATATTTAATGATTTAGGTATTCATCAGATTGAAGATATTGTCAAACTTCAATTAAATGAATTTTCAAAAGTATTAATAGAAAAAGGAATTGAACTTGTTTACTCAGAAGAAATTGTCTCTTTTATTGCTAATTTATCTTATACCCCTGAGTTTGGTGCAAGGCAGGTAGAAAGATTTATTGAAGAAAAAATAAAATCAAAGTTTGTTTCTTTCCTTGTATTTAATAAAAAGGAAAATGAAAATTACCAGGCTCGGATTTTATTAACAAATGAAGGCAAACAAAAAGATATAGATATTATTTTTGATACCAATACAAAAGCAAAAAAAAATAAAAATAGACAAAAAAAAATAGAAAAAGTTTAAAGTGGAAGAAAATTCAATTTTTTTTTGTGATAAAGATATAAAATTTCCAAATGTTGAAAATGCTCCGGCAGATTATCCTCTTGCTATAGGCGGAGATCTAAGTGAAAAAAGACTTATTGTGGCATATGAAAATGGAATATTTCCCTGGTTTTCTGAAAATTCTCCAATTCTCTGGTGGTCACCAGATCCCCGGTTTGTGTTATTTTTAAAAGATTTTCATATAAGCAGTTCACTAAATAAAAAACTAAAGAAAAATAGTTTTACTGTAACAATCGATAAATCATTTGAAGAAGTCATCAATTTATGTGCAATTGTTAAAAGAAAAGATAGTGAAGGTACATGGATTACTCAAGATATGATAGAAGCATATATCAAATTGCACAAATCAGGTTATGCACATAGTATTGAAGCAAGAATGGAAGGAAAACTTGTAGGTGGTTTATATGGTGTATGCATTGGTTCAATTTTTTTTGGAGAATCTATGTTTCACCTAGAAAAAGATGCGTCTAAAGTAGCTTTTGCAAAATTTTGTTTGACACTAAAAGAAAAAACTGAGATTGATTTAATAGATTGTCAGGTTTATACGGATTATTTAGCAGGATTCGGTGCTAAATTAATAAGAAGAAAAGATTATTTAAATTTACTTAGAGAAAGAATAAGAAAGAATAATAAAATAGAAAATTGGAAAACTTTATTATAATTTTTGATAATATCCATTATTCTTGACCTTTTAGCTATTTTTCGGTATATTTTATTAAGATAGTTTTTTTTAATTTAAATTAATTTTATGTATTTTTTATAATATCAAAATATATTTTTTATCTTTAAATGTTTTAAAAATAGTTTACTATTCCGTCTTGTTATTTTATTATTTAAAAGAAAATAAGCGATAATAATTTATTTAATCTAATGTAATTATTTTGTAGTATTAAAAAATTTTATATATAAAGGTTAGGTTTATGAGCACAAAACTTGTAGAAGTTGACAAAATGCTTCCTCCTATAATGCCTGTTTTCCCTGTTTCTCCAAAACCCCTTTTCCCTGGAATTTTTATGCCAATAGATTTAGAACTTGATGATGATCTGCTAAAACTAAAAGAACCTCTTGAAAATTCAACTTACTTATGTGCTTTGATGCTGAAAGATTTAGATAAAGATTTTACAGAAAACAATCTATATAATATTGGTGTCGCAATCAAAATATTAAAGAGAAGTTTTATTAGTTCTAATGTGGTTTCAATGCTTTTCTATGCTTTAAAAAGAGTACAGGTTAAAAAATTTCTAAGAGATGAAAAAGGAGTTTTACAGGCAGAAGTTGATTTTATAGAGGAAGAATATGATCCTAATGACCCAGAGATTCGTGCTTATCAAGCGACTATTATAGATATGGTAAGAACATTGGCAGATCAAAATCATTTTTTTCTTCAAAGAGTTAAAGCTACTGTATTCAACGCTGATTCTCCTTCCAAAGTAGCTGATTTTACAACATTTGTCTTAGATTTAAATCGTGAAGAACATCAAAAAGTTTTAGAAATATTTGATATAAAAAAAAGGATGCACAAAGTTATTGAACTTTTAAGAAATCAGATGCAAATTGCTGAAATACAGCAAAAAATTCATGATCAAATAAATGAAAAAATAGCAAACCAACAAAGAGAATTCTTTTTGCGGGAGCAGCTTAAAGCGATTAAAAAAGAACTCGGAATTTCTGGTGATGAAAGAAGTTTTGAAATAGCAAAATTTAGAAAATTATTAAAAGAGATGAAATTTGAAGGGGAGGTTTTAGAAAAGGTAGAGCAAGAAATTGAAAAACTGGAATTTATGGAACCTCAAAGTTCTGAATATGCTGTTATTAGAAACTGGCTAGATCTTGTTTTTAGCCTTCCCTGGAAAAAAGAGAGTAAAGAATCAATTGATTTGAAAAAAGCAAAAGATATGTTGGAGAAAGATCATTATGGTCTTGAAGACGTAAAAAAAAGGATACTCGAATTTTTAGCTGTTAGAAAATTAAATAAAGACGTAAAGGGTTCAATAATCTGCCTTGTCGGACCTCCTGGGTGCGGTAAAACATCCTTAGGTAAATCTATAGCTCGAGCAATGAATCGAAAATTTCACAGATTTTCCCTTGGTGGCATGAGAGATGAAGCAGAGATTAAAGGTCATAGAAAAACCTATGTTGGTGCAATGCCTGGAAGAATTTTATCTGCATTGAAGATTGTTAAGACTAAAAATCCAGTCATAATGTTAGATGAAATAGATAAACTTGGGATTTCTTACCAAGGAGATCCCGCTGCTGCATTGCTCGAAGTACTTGATCCCGAACAAAATTATGAGTTTCGGGATAATTATCTTGAACTTCCTTTTGATTTATCTCACATTTTTTTCATTACAACTGCAAATACTCTGGATACTATTCCAAGACCACTTTTAGATAGAATGGAAGTTATTAGACTTTCGGGATACATAGATGAAGAAAAATATGAAATTGCTAAAAAATACCTTGTACCAAAACAATTAAAAAAACATGGTTTGAAAAAAGATGATATTACTTTTGGAAAAGAAGAACTTTTGTACTTGATAAATAATTATGCTAGGCAAGCAGGTGTTAGAGACCTTGAAAAAGAAATTGAAAAAATATGTAGAAAAGTTGCCACAAAAATTGCATTAAAAGAAGATTATACTAAAAAGCTAACCCCTGAAGATATTAGAAGTTATCTTGGCGTACCAAAAATTAGAGATGATGAACTCATAAAAATCACTAAACCTGGCTTGAGTATTGGTTTAGCATGGACAGAACTTGGTGGTGCTACATTAATAATAGAATCCCTCAATATTCCAAATTCAAAAGGATTTAAATTAACAGGTCAACTTGGTGATGTTATGAAAGAAAGTGCAAATATTGCACTTTCTTATGTAAGAAGTGTATGCTCCTATTATGGTGGAGAACCAAAATTCTTTGATGATAATGAAATTCATATACATATACCAGAAGGAGCTACACCAAAAGATGGCCCATCTGCTGGAATAACTATGGCGACATCTTTACTATCACTGGTTATAGGGAAAAAGATTAGAGAAAAAGTTGCCATGACAGGTGAACTTACTTTAACTGGAAGAGTACTTGGAATAGGTGGATTAAAAGAAAAAATAGTTGCAGCAAGAAGGGCAGCTATAAAAGAAATTATATTACCAAAAGAAAATGAGGTAGATTTCGATGAAATTCCTCAATATTTGAAAGAAGGAATAAAATTTTATTTTGTCGAAGAAGTAGATCAGGTATTTAAGATAGTTTTCCCAGAAGATACATTTAATAATTTTCCTCAAAAATAGATGAAATAAACCAGTCCATAGTCAAAAGATCAGTAAGATTTGCTCTTTCTCTATTATATATTTTAAGTTCGCCTTTGTTAGAATATATTGGACCGGTAAATGGATCATATGTAATTAAGTTATCTTTCATCTGATTATATCTAAATATTATATATTCATAAAGATTAATTTTGTTTGAATTTATTAATAATTTTTTTTCTTTTAAAATTTCAATTACCTGCTGAGATATCATTGTGTTGTAATTTTTACCAAGAATTGCTGCATTAGAATTTGCAAACCAATAATGAAGTTTTGGTTCGATCCTTCCAGATAATATTTTATTAAAAATATTTATATATAACAAACCCCAATTCACTATTTGGCCTGAAACAATTACATCTTCACCAAATTTATCCATTGGAGAATAGTGACTGAAAGTATATATTTTTTTGCCTGTCTCTTCATAATATTTTTGACATGTTTCAGGTATGGCTGAGCTATCTTCCGTATAAGCTATTACATCGATGCCATCTTCAATCATTTTTTTTGCAATATTTGAACTTTTTTCAGGGTCATACCATTTATTTAACCAGGAAAGATTTACTTTAATATTGGGATTGATTTCTTTAGCACCAATTGTAAAGGCATTAATATGCCTGATAACCTCGGGAATTTTATATGCTCCTATATAACCGATCTTACCTGTCTTCGTTGAACCAGCTGCAATTAATCCATTTAAATAATAGATTTGGTATAAATCTACCATATATGGTATAAGATTTTTTTTAACTGTAAAACCTGCACATGAAAGGAAAATTATATCGGGATACAAGTTTGAAAGATTAATTATATTAGAATCATAGCTGAAACTTGTAGTTACGATGACTTTACATCTTTCTTTTTCAACTAACTCTTTTATTGTTAATGCTAAATTATCAGGGGAAACATTTTCTCTATATATTGCACTTATCTGCTTGAAATTGTTTTTAAGCTGAATTCTCCCTGATTCATGAGCATATGTCCAACCAAAATCGCTGATACTATTAATATAGATAAATCCCACATTAAGTTTTTGATTTGATTTAATTATTATATGTTGTTGATATATTATAACTGTGATAAGTATTAATATAAAAAGCAAAGTTAATATTACTATTACTTTCTTTTTCATATATTTTCCTTTTTTTACTTTATAAAATTATTAAGACCTTAAAAACAAGTCATTACAAGCTATCAATTATTTGACAGGAAGATGAAGAACCTATTCTATCAACACCATGCTCAACAAGCTCTTTAACAAAATCAATTGTTTTAACTCCCCCAGAAGCTTTAACCTTTCTATCTAAAAATATCATCTTCATAAGGACAATATCCTCCAGAGTAGCCCCTTTATCAGAAAAACCGGTTGAGGTTTTAATAAAATCTGCACCAGCACAATAGGATAATATAGAAGATATTATCTTTTCTTCTAAACTAAGATAAGAAGTTTCTAAAATTACCTTTAAACACTTTTCACCACAGGCTTTCTTTAATGTTGCTATTTCATCAAATACATATCTATATTTTTTATTCTTAATCATAGAAAAATTCTGTACCATATCTATTTCATCAGCTTGAAACGATAGTGCTCTTAATGTTTCTTCTTCCTTTGTAGAAGAATATGTATATCCAAGAGGAAAACCGATAACAGTAGCTACTAAAAGTTTTTCATATCTGGATTTTATATAGCCCACAAAAGTTGGTGGTATACAAATAGCTTTGAAACCATATTTTAAAGATTCTTCAGCTAGTTTATCCACATGTTCATATGTACAATCAGGTTTTAAGTATGTATGGTCAAAATATTGAGCAAGTCTTTTTTTTTCATAATCCATATTCATAAAATTATTTGGATTATAGTTCTTTATATTTTGAATTATTCTAAGTTTATATTCTTCAACTTCTTCGATTTCTTCTTTAAGTAGTTCAAAAATAGAATCGATTTTTGATAGAATGCTATCTCTAACTCTTTCAACCATATTTAGTCCTTATTAATTGTTTTTTTTATTTTATCAATTATCTGTAATATTATATTTTCCTGTTCAAATGAATTATTTTTCTCTAATTCCTCTTTTAACTTTAAATTTTCATTAAGTAAATTAATTGATAAATAAACTAATAATTTGATAGAATCTTCCTCATTTGTCTCATTTTTTAAAATTTCAATTTTTTGTTTAAATTTATCTGACAGATCTTTTAGCTTTTCATCATCATCTTTTTCTGAAATAAATTGAAACTCCCTGTTAAATAAAGAAAAAGTTACTCTCCCCAATTTTGATTTCCTGTATCTTTTTCAAAACTTTCAATATTTTTATTACCTTCATTTTTATTATCTTCATCGATTGAATTATTGTATAATGGAAGCTCACTGAAAAGATCATTAAAATGTTCAACTTTTCCAATCAAATCTATTAATTCTAATTTCAAAATACTGATTTGATTATTTTTATTATTTAATTCATCTTCAAGCTTATTTATTTTATCTTGTTGAGTTTTAACCATATCAAGCAATTTATCAACTTCTTTGTATAAGGAATTTATAATATCCTGTTTCATAAAATTCATACTTAAACAATTATAATTTATAAAATGAAAAAATCAAAAAAAAAGGGCATCCTGAATAAAGGATAGCCCAATTTAAATTATATACAAAATAAATCTTATTTTACAACTTCTACAATTTTTGCAAAAGCCTCTGGATCTTCTAATGCAATATTTGAAAGGACTTTTCTATTTAGTTTAATATTTTTTTCATTCAATTTATGAATAAATGATGAATATGTGAATCCATATGGACGAACAGCTGCATTTATTCTAACATTCCATACAGCTCTAAAATCAGATTTCTTTTTTCTTCTATCTCTAAAAGAATAATATAGACTCTTTAATATCTGGGTTTTTGCAATTCTATATAAGTTTTTTCTTTTACCCCAATATCCTTTGGTCATTTTTAATAATTTTTTTCTAGCCTTTCTAGCAGCTACTGCAAATCTTACTCTTGCCATCTTTATTCTCCTTATAGACCATATGGTAAGCCAAGTTCAATTCTTTTATGTTCAGAAGGGTTTAATACGGTAAGTTTTCTTAAATTTCGTATTTTGTTCCCATTCTTTTTAGTTAAGATATGATTCTTTTTTGTATGTTTTCTCATCAATTTACCACTTGCAGTCATTTTAAATCTTTTTTTAATAGCTGATTTTGTTTTAAGTTTTGGCATAAACTACTCCATAATATATAAATTATAATATAAAACTATTTCTTTTTACCTGCAATCATCATTGTTAAAAATTTACCTTCAAGATAAGGTCTTTTCTCACATATTGCTATATCTTCAAGTTCTGAAATAATACTTTCAAAAAGCTGAACACCAACATCTGAATGAACTATTTCTCTTCCTCTGAATCTTAACTTGAAAAGGACCTTGTCTCCATCTTCAATGAATTCTCTAGCCTTTTTCAGTTTTACTTCAATATCATGTTTTTCAATGGTTGCAGTAAAACGAATTTCTTTTATTTCAACCTGTTTCTGATTTTTCTTTGCTTCTTTTGCTTTTCTTTCCCTTTCAAACCTAAATTTGCCAAAGTCAATAATTTTACAAACAGGAGGTTCGGCGTTTGGTGAAATCTCAACTAAATCTAAACCTTTTTCAAAAGCTAAATCAATTGCTTTTTTTAAAGGAAGTACTCCTAGTTGATCTCCAGATTCACTTATAACTCTTACTTCACTTGCAGTAATTTCATCATTTTTCCTGATATCATACTGCTTTGCAGGTGGTCTTCTTCTGTCTATATTATACTCCTTTTAGCTATTGATACAGAAAGAATATTTATCATAGCAAATAAATAAGTCAACAAAAATTAAAAACTATTCGGGATATAAAACAACTTTTACTGCTTCACCCTTTTTAAGAAGTTTTATTCCTTCTTCAATTTTAGATAGAGGAAATTTATGGGTAACTAATTTAGAAAGATCAATTCTTTTATTTTCAAGTAATGATTTTATTTGATACCATGTTTGAAACATTAATCTTCCTGTAATACCATGAATATCTAAACCCTTAAATATTACATCATTGTTTAGTTTTACAACAGGATCAGAATCAAAGACACCAAGTAAAGATACTCTACCTCTTTTTTTCATAGCTCGTAAAAGAGTCTCAAGAGCATTTTCTTTGCCCGACATTTCAAGTCCAACATCTACCCCTAAACCATCTGTTATGTCTTTAATAAAATCAAGAACATTATCTTTTGTGGGATCCAAAACATATGTTGCACCCATTTCTTTTGCAAGTTTTTTTCTTAATTCAGAGACTTCTGTTACAATTATTTTACCAGCACCGCAGGCTTTTGCCACAGCAATAGCCATTAGACCAATTGGACCAGCTCCTGTTATTAAAAAATCTTTTGCTGCGACATCTCCTGAGAGAACAGTATAAACTGCATTTCCTAATGGTTCTTGAATAGATGCTATTTCTATAGGAAGATCTCCTGGGTTTTTCCAGGCATTTTCTTCCGGTATAACTAAATAATTTGTAAAAGCACCATCTGTATGTACACCTATAATCTTCATATTCTGACAGATATGTTTATTCCCTGTTTTACACATATAGCATGTCCCGCATGCAATATGGGTCTCTGCTGAAACATAATCACCGACTTTTATCGATGTTACATCTTTTCCTATTTCGACAACTTCTGCTGCAAATTCATGTCCTATTACTCTTGGTGGCTTAATATTTACCTTTGACCAATCATTCCAATCATAGATATGAAGGTCAGTACCACATATTGATGCTGCTTTTACCTTTAATAAAACTTCTTTAGGTCCTATTTTTTCAGGTATTGGTACATCTTTTATTACAAAACCAGCTTCTGGTTTTTCTTTTACAATTGCTCTTTGTGTCCCCATTTTTCCTCCTTTTATTTTAAAACCCCTAACTCTTTACCTATTTCTGTAAAAGTGCTTATGGCATAATCTAATTCATCTTTTGAATGAACAGCATGAACCATAACTCTTATCCTTGCTTTGCCCATTGGAACTGTTGGATAGCCTATCGATTGAGCAAAAATACCTTTTTCAAAGAGTTTTGAAGAAAAATTTCTTGCAAGTTTAACATCTCCAAGAATTACTGGTGTAATAGGTGTTTCAGTTTTTCCAATATCAAATCCAGCATTTTTCATATTTTTTTGAAAATATCTTGCGTTATTCCATAGTCTTTCAACTAAATTAGATGATGATCTTAATATATCTACTGCTTTTATTGCTGCACCAACATCAGCTAAAGTCACCGAAGATGAAAACAAGAAAGGTCTGACTTTTTGTTTAAGATATTCTATCAGTTTTTGACTTCCAGCTGCAAACCCTCCTACTATACCAAAAGCCTTTGAAAGTGTTCCAACTTCAACATCTACTATCCCATGTAACTTAAAATGATCGACAATCCCAGCCCCATTTCTTCCTAAAACACCTTCTCCATGGGCATCGTCAACATACACTATGCAATTATATTTTTTTGAGACTTCTGTAATATCAGGAAGAGGAGCGATATCTCCATCCATTGAAAAAACACCATCAGAAATTACTAGTTTTCGACTATTTTTATTTTTATTCTCTTCTAATTTATCTTTTAAATCTTTAACATCGGAATGTTTGAATCTAATAATAGTTGCTTTAGAAAGTCTACAACCATCAATTATAGATGCATGATTTAGTTCATCTGAAAAAATAAGATCATTTTCTCCAACAAGGGCGGGAATCACACCAAGATTTGCACAAAAACCACTTTGAAGATGAATTGTTGCCTCCACATGCTTAAATTCAGCTAATTTTTGTTCTAACTCAAGATGTTTATCTGTAGTACCTGCAATAGATCTAACTGCTGCTGGACCTACCCCATATTTTTCTATCATAGCTTTAGCTGCTTCTTTTAATTCTTTTTGATTAGCAAGTCCAAGATAATTGTTAGTACACATATCTATTACTTTTTTACCATTTACTACCGTTGTTGAAGAGAGCTCATCAGATATTGTTCTAATAGTATTATATAGTCCAGATTCTTTTAATTTGTTCAGTTCTTCATCGATAAATTGAAGTGAACTCATGATACCCCCGAATTTAATCTTCTTTCCATAAAATGATAGAAATCTTTTTCAAATTTGCAATATTTTTTTCTATCAAAATTATTTTATGTACTCGACTTGAAAAATGAATCCTATATAATATAATGTATTTAAGAAAGATAAAAAAAGTTTTACTTTTGTTAGTTTTATTTTTCCTTTTTATATTTATACAAAAAAGAAGAAAAAAGAAAAAGGAAAATTTGTGAAAAACAAATTTATTCAGGTTTTTTTAATATTCTTATTACTTACATTTTTTTTACTTAATAATATCCATATCTATTCTCAAGACAGTCTTATTTCATTACAAGAATTTCAACAATATTCAGAAGAAAAAAAAGCTTCTTACTTAAAGAATACAATACCGAAGTTTATTTATGAACTTAAACTTATTTATTATATTACCCTTACAGAAAAACCAAAAGATTTTTTTGCTTTATGGGAAAATTCGATTAAAAAAAGTGAAGAACCTAAAACAGATGAATTAAAATTAAAAAGAATTTGCTCTCTTATCTTAGTATATACTTTTGAAGAGAAACTTTCATATATTGAGAGGAATTTTTCTATTATTGAAAATGCAAATGAAAACAATGATGAAATAAATCTTATTAAATCAATATACTATCTTTATTATACTTTTGAAAATTCAAATCAATATTCAGAATCCCGTCAATACATTTTAAATTTTCTTTTAAAAAATAAGATGATTGCTTCATATTTTATGAACTTTACATCTTTAGATAAAATCCAGATATTAATTACTACAAATTTTGAAGAATTTATCGATATTTTTACCGATGCATTTTTGATATCTAAAATCAAAGCAATTAGATCTGAAGATTTAAAAAAAGAACTTTTAAGCAAAATAATAACAAAAAGACCTTCATTTATTTCTAATCAAATTCAATCTCTTTTGATGACAGGTTCCAATGATTTAAACTCTTTCTTAATATATGAACTTGCAAATAACTATCATCGTTTTAAATCTTCTGAAAGGCAAAAAATAAAAACTGAATTTCAAAAGTTGTTGCAATTCAGTTCATCAGAAATAATACATAAAGCAATTTATTTTTATTTTTCTAAAGCTGAGCAATCATACTATATTGAACAATTCAGAGTATTTTTTAAAAAAGAATCTTCCCTAATTAAAAAAGAATTGGTAATATATCTTTTAAACATAAAAAACGAGGCAATTTATAGGACTCTATTATTAGTCTATATCAACGAAAATGATGAATGGGTTAAAAATAGAATATATGAACAGATAGACAAACATACGAAAGAAGAAATTCCTTCTCCAATGGCTTTAGAATTTTTAAAACAATTTCAGCAAGTTCAGGAAAATAGATTTATTTTAATAAAAACAAGATTTCTTTTCTATTTTAACCCTGATGATAAAATAAAACAGCAGATTAGAGAACTTGCTTTAAGTAGTATTGATAAAAATTTCTTATCTGAAATTGATGATATTTTTTCTAAATATCTATCAATGGAAAGAAATTTTGAAATCTTTAAAAAAGCAATTAAGATAACTATAAATCACAATAAAAATAATATTTTGGTAAATTTATCGGTAATAATATCCAAAGAACCTTTAACTGCTGAAGAATATAAAAAATTACCTAACTATTACAACTTTCTTTGTAATGTTTTAAGCTTTGGACTTAACAAAGATACATATCTGAAGATTACAAACTATTATCTGCCCTTTTTAAATTCAATTTTTGAAAAAAAATTCACCTTTGATGAGAAAATTTTAAATGAATTATATTCAAATCTCGAAGGCTTATATTCTAAGATAACAGGTTCTTATTTATCGTATGATGACAGTACTAAAGAATTAAGGAAAAACTTATTTCTCCTAAGCTACTATTTAAAACTTGATAATACAATTAATATAATGTTATCAAAGGAAATTGATAAAGATTATTTAAAGCAATATCTTTCAATTATTGAAAAATACAATCCAAGAGAATCAATCATCAGAGGATTAATACGAACATCTATGAAAGATATAAGATTAAATAATCAGATAATAAAAATAATCATTAATGTAATTGAGAAGAATAAATCCTATGATCCTTTTATAACAAATATAGATGAAAGTTTAAGCAAAAATTTTAATATCATATCATTAATTAAAGAGTTTCTAGAAAAAACTTCTTTATTTAATTATATTTATTCCGTAAATTTAATTTTTTTAGATCCCCCACAGGATAGCTATGATAATTTATACAATTTATTTAAGTTTATATTAAAAAATAATTCAGATTCTAATAATAAAGAAGAAGTATTTCCTTATCTTTTAAGTTTTCAAAAAACGAGAAACTTAATTTATAAGTTATTTATAGATAATGAAATAGACAGAACAAAAAAACTTTCTATAATCGAATTACTTGCCTCACCTGAACATTCAGAATCAGCTGATTTTCTTGCAAAATTACTTTCAAACTCTGACATCAAGGGTTCTATTTCCATAATCAATACAATTGGAAAGATGAATAATCCTATAAAGTATTTACTTATTAAGGATTTTGTTCAATCAAACTATGATAAGAAAGATATACAACTAGAGTTTGCCAGATCTGTTCTTTCATCTATGAGTTATGAATTAATTCCTTACATTATTAAACTTACACAGTATCCTGATGCAGAAGTTAAAGAAGCTGCTTATGTAGCTCTGGGTTATTTACCAATTTCTGATACACTCCCGGTCTTGTATGATGAATATATAAAGAGTAAAAACCCTGAAAAACTATATAAATACTATAGTAATTCAAGCGATGAGTTAAAAACATATTGGGTTGAATATTTGTCAAAAGAAATGAAAGAAGATAAATTTTTGAATTTTGTAATGAATGGAGTTTATCCCTTAAAATCATATCAATTTGATTCTGTAATACTAAAAAAAATTTTAACTTTTGTTAAAAAACCATTTTATACTTTAATAGTTTTAGAAAATATAAAAAAAATCCCTTCTTCACAAATCGAAGAAGGATTAATTTTATCTCCATTCCTGCTTATCTCAGGGGATTCAAGTTATTCCATAAAATTTTTAAAACTACTCTCTAAACTTAAGCAATATGATTTAGCTCAATATGCAATTTTATCTGTTAATTTGAATACGGTAAACTTCTTTTTTTCTATCTCTAAAAGTTTTGAAAATGTTAATTATATCAATCTTTTTGATTTTGTATTTCAGTTTCTTGGTAAGGATGGTTTAGTAAAGATTCTTCCCTCTATATTAATTTATTCTAAGACTATCGGTTCAAAAAATAGTGTAGATTTCTTCTTAAGAGTTCATGATGTTGAAGAAAGTTATAAAATCTTATTCTCTCTATACCCTTATGAATTAGATTTTGAAGATTGTAAAAATATTTTAGAAAAAGAAATAAATTTATTGCCAATTGTTTTAAAACTTGCAGAAAATGATGATAAAATCTATCAATACTTTATAAATGTCATATTTGAAAATAGTAGTGTTTTTTCAAAAGATATACTTGAGACAGCTTTTTCATATTGTAAAGGTTCGATTCCGCAACCTCTATTCCAATATTTAATCTTATTTATCGAAAATGAAAAAAGACCAGAAATATTAAAGATTGGTTTATTGTATTTAATGACTAATATTAAAGAAGAATATTCATTAAATGAAGATTTAATTAATATAATTAACGATTTTTTAAATATAAATAATCCCGAAGAATTTTTATATATTATTGAAAAAGGAGTTAATTTTGAACTTACTTCTGAAATAATAGATAATAACTTTGGAAAAATAAAATTAGAAACAATTGAATTATTAAAAAGAATTATATATTCTAAGTCCTTAGCAAGTTCTAGAAATTTATTGTATCTTTTATTTTTAAAAGATAGAAAAATATTTATACAATATTTGAATTCAATAAAATCAAATATAAATGACCCATATCTATTATCCCGAATAATTACAAAAATTGAAAAAATAGATTCAAATTATTTCAATTTAATAGTCAAATCCTTGATTTCTGAAAAGAAAAAAAATCTCATATTGAAACACACCGAAAACTCAAGTATTGAAGAAATTATTTATAATATTTTTCTAAAATCAGAAAATATAGATTATAAAGATTTTAAGATCACATTAGATTATCTAATTAAAATAGCTGATGATAAAAATTCATATAATTCTGAAAAAAGTTCTATTATTTCATCTTATGAATATGTTATATGTTCTATAATTCTTTCTAATATTGATGAAATAGATAAAATAAACTATTTTAACAAATATTTTGAAAAAATTAAAATATCTGAAAATGAGGTTTTTGAATTAATTAAAGATATTGAATTATTTAAACAATTAGATAATAAACAATTAAAAGAATTATATTTACTAATCCCTTTTATTGAAACATTTCAAAATTTAAATTTCATGACAGATTTTTACCTTTCAATAATAGATATCTTTAAAATTCCAGAAAATTATCTTAATATAATACTTCCTAAATTTGATAATAAGATATTGGCAAATTATATAATACAGAAAAATTTAAATGATTCACAGCTTAAACAATTTATTAAAATTATTCCTGAAATAATATTATTAAAACCAGACTCTTTTTCATTATTTACCGAGCAAGAAATTACTGACATTTATTTTAAATCAAAAAATAGTAATTTTTTCAACTTTTTCCTGGACAATTCTTTAATAAAAGCTGATACCCTCTTTTTCTATGCTAAAACATATGAACAAAAAAAACAACTGGCAAATGATTTATTAAAATATTCCAAACTATTCAATATATCTGAAATAAATTTTAAACAAATTGTTCAACAAATTCCTTCCAAGCAATATAAAAATAATAAAAATAAAGATTTTGGTGTTCAATATGATTTTTTAATTAAATTATTCTTATATAATTTTGAAAATTATAGCATTGCTGATAGATATGACTTATTTAAAATTCTGGTTAAAATTATCCCTGATTATTATGAAATTAATAAAGATAATGATATATTGAAAAACTTTGATAAAAAAGTTTTAGTAAACTTTTATAGTTTTATTTTATTGAATACATATTTATTACCAGAAAAAAGTATTGTTGCTTTTATTTCAAGATATTCTTTACCAGTTTATCTCGGATTTGAAGATATAATCAAACTAAAAGATATTCAATTAATCCAAATTATTGATGAAATAGATGAAAAAGAAGCAGAGCAATTTGAATATTTAGTGTTTATAGAAAATATGTTTATACTTTTATTAAAGCTATATAACACCCCAGAAATCATAGAGAATTATATAATTACTTTAATAAAAGATAATTTTGAAGTATCTAAGATATTCTGGAATCAAGTAATTATTCTTCGAATACCAAATTTAATTTATATTTTTGATAAATATTATGGAGGAATTAAATGGGAAAAAATAAGAGACTCATACTTAAAAATATTCAAATAATTCTTTTAATTATAATACTAAATATTTTTATTATTTCCTCTTCTATTAACTTAAAAGCAAACCTTCAGACAAATAAAACATTGACTTTATTCATAAATTCCTATCCATATAAAGCAAATATTTATTTGAATAATACTTATGTAGGACAAACTCCATATATATTAAGAGATTTAAATTCCAGTTCAACAAAAATTAAGATAGAAAAATCCAATTTTCTAACATTTGAAAAAAAATTAGATTTTAAAGAAAATAAGAAATATGAAAGCATTTTTGTATATCTTCACCCTAAAAATTTTGCATTATCTGTTATTGATACATATTCTATAAATATTAATAAAACCAAATATGATGCCCCTGTAAAAATAGAGAATATACCAAATGGTTCATACCAGATTTTTAAAAAAGATAATACAATTTACTTTATTCATGATAAAGCTAAATTCTTTATTTCCCTTCTTTCATATACATTAACATTAGGTTCAGCTGGATACGGAGCTTTAACTGGTTCTGTTGAATATTTTATAATATCAGCTGTTAGCCTTGTAATCTCCATTTATTTTATTTTTACGACTTATTTGCCTCAAAAAGATGAGTATTTAATTAATTTGAATCCTTTATACAAGGAAGATGAAGCAATATTTATTCAAGCTCAAAACTCGATAAATCAATCTCAATTTAATCTAGCTATAAATCAACTACAACAAATTATGAATAAATTTCCAGATTCATATTATGTCCCTCACTCTCTTTATTATATTGCTTACTGCTATGATGCGCTTGGTAACTTTGAAAAAAGCAAGTTTTATTATGAACAGTTGATACAAAATTACCCGATTATCGATTTTTACGATATTTCCTATTACTCTCTTGCAAAAATATATTATGATGCAAATCTCTATGAAAAATCTATACAATTTTTTCAGAATATTTTATTTATAAATCCCGATATTATTTCTCAAGATTTTGTAGATGCTTATATTTTACTAAATTATATAAAGATATATCTTTCCTCTAAAAAGGATTTCAAAGATGAAATAGTATATTACTTTGAAAAAGTCACTAAATCTAGAATAGGAACTTTAAGAGGTGAGGTATATTATAATATGGCTTTATATTTACTAAAACATGATAAAAAAGATGAAGCTATCGACCTACTTCAGAAAATAATAAAAGATAATCTCACTTTTATAGAAGAAGCAACAACATTACTTTCACAAATATCTAATTGAGATTTTTCATTTTTATGTAACCTTATTTCAGGAGATTTTACAATATGGCTTATAATTTTCTTTTTGGCCCTGTTCCATCAAGAAGATTAGGTATATCTCTTGGTGTAGATTTATTGCCTTTTAAAACCTGTTCATTTAATTGCATATATTGTGAGTGCGGAAAAACCACTCAATATATGAATGAAAGAAAAGAATTTTTTCCATTGAATGATATTTTCCTTGAAATTTCTGATTATCTTTCAAACAATGAATACCCAGATTTTTTGACTTTTTCTGGTTCAGGTGAACCAACATTATATTTAAAATTAGGCGAGCTTATATCTTTATGTAAAAAAAATTTTCCTCAAATAAAAATAGCAATAATAACAAATTCCTCACTTTTTTATAAGGAAGATGTTAGAAATGATTGCAGTCTAGCAGATGTTGTACTTCCTTCTCTTGATTCTGCAAGAGCTGAGACATTTATAAAACTTGATAGACCTATTGATAAAGATATTCTTAACCTCATAATTTATGGCTTAATTGAGTTTCGAAAAATGTATGAAAGAGAAATCTGGTTAGAAGTATTTTTTGCACAAGGAATAAATGATACAGAGCAAGATTTAGATGCTTTGTATGAAGCAATTAAAAAAATAAATCCCGATCTGATCCAACTTAATACACTAGATAGACCACCGACTGAATCTTTTACTAAACCTGTTACAAAAAAATTCTTAGAATCTGTTGCAAGTAAGTGGAAAGATTTACCCGTTGAAATAATAAGCAGATATAAAAACAGAAATGAGATTATAGATTATTCAACTGAATTTGAAGAACAATTATTATCTGCATTAAAAAGAAGGCCACTCACCAGGAGTGACCTTACTATTGCTTTTAATAAACCTTTCGTAGAAATTGCCAAATACCTAGATATACTTGAAAGTGAAAAAAAGATAAAAAACGTCATATTAAATAAAAAAATCTTTATTCAGTATAACCAATAGTTATTTTCCTTGAATTGAAGCTAAAAGTTCTTTAAGTAACTTTATCTCTTTTTCTTCTATTAGTTTATCTTCTTCATCAAAAGGTATAGCTAATCCTTTTTGAATAATTTCTCTTGCTTTAGCATATTCTTTTTGTTCAATTAAAAACTCAGCATAAAATCGATGATTTACTCTTCCATCAGGTCCATATTTTAATGAAAGCTCATAATATTCTTTGCATTTTGTTTTGCTTTTACCAGGTACTTTTTGATATAATCTTGCTAACAGCATATATGGTGCGCCCTTATTAAATTTTGGGTCTATCTCAATAGCTTTTGTAGCAGCTTTTTCCATTGGTCCTACAGCCGAAAGACTAGCAAGTATTCCATTTTCTTCTCCCCAACTTCCAAGACATACCCCAAAGTAGTAATAACCTTCTACTCCATTAGGATTTATTTTTGTTGCCTGTTCTGCTGCATTCTTACCTGCGGTAAAATTTTCTTTTTTTATCTTACTATCAGAAATAAATTCATTTGTGTAAAAATGTGCTATTCTAGCATATTTCCAAGCTGCTTCATATGAATTAGGATTTTGTTCATATAGTTTTTTATAATACTCATATGCTGCTTTTGCTCCTTCATAAGAGTTTCTATTTTTCCATGGATTATCATCGAAAGAAAAGAAAATTAAGAAAATAATTACTATTATTGGTAAAACATACTTCAGATTTTTCACCATTTTAACCCCCAAGAATTTCAAAATTTTTTTTACCTTGTTTCATTTTAGTTTTAACATCTTATTTTGTCAATATTTTATAAGCAATAGGATTTTTATCTGAATCCAAAATTATTAATCCTATGGTTCCACTTATACAACTTGTTAAAGATGAGATTTCTATTGTATAGCTTTCCTTAGAAGCTTCAAATGATGCAGAAGGTTTATTGTTAAGTATTGTTATTCCTCCTACTTTTTCATTGGATGTTACTTCTGATGCATAGCAATTGCTTACAAGAATATGATCTTTATCAAATATCTGGAAAAACAAATCTTTAAATGTATAAGTTTGATTAAATATTTCTGAATTATAATTATCAGATAGATATATATAATAAGTTTTACCAATTTTGGTGTCAAATTGGATTATGATGCTTTTATTTGTTATTTCAATAGTATCAAGACTAATTAACTCTTCATCAAATATTTCTTCAATTTTAGATTCATAACCAATAGGTTCGGCTTCTGTAATAGATTTTGGTTTTAAGATTTCATTATTTTTTTGAAATCTAATTCCAAAAGTCCCCTCATAAATAAGACTTAAAGGTTCTATTAAAATTATAACTATACTTGTTTTAGCTATAAATTTTGCACTGATTTCTGAATTTATCGAAGTTATTCCACCATCTTCAGCAATTGATGAGTAAATTCCTTCATAAAAGTTATTATTTTCATCTAATACATGGAACCATAAACCATCCAGAGTAAAATATGTTCCAAACATACTATTATTAAAAGAATCTACAAGTGTTAAGGTGTATTCTTTTCCTTTTTCAACATTATATGTAAATTTAATTGCCTTTCCATCTAATAATTTATATTGCTCAAGATTATTTTTTATTAATGCTTCTTTATGTAATTCAGCAAAAATCGATTTTGCCAATTTAAATGGCATTTTTTTACTTTTTGAACTAAAAAGTGCTATTCCAAAACTACCTGCTGATTTTATGGATGTTCCTCTAACTCTGATATAGACAATTGAGTCAACAGGTTTAAAAGAAGCAATTGCCTCTCTTTCTGATGTTGTTATACCACCTTCTTTAAATGGAGAATTGAAAATAGAATTAGGATATGCTGTTTTCTTATCTTTTCTATATACAGAAACAACAGCATATTCAAGATTATGCTTTGTTCCAAAAGAAGAAGCATTATAGGAATCAATGACAAACAGATTATATTGTAAAGTTGTGTCAAGTTCATATTCTAAAAAAATGTCTTTTTCAGGCTCAATACTGAATGTATCAAACAAACTTGCTTGCAATGAAGTCAAAATAATAAATATTATAAAAGAAAAAATAAGAAATAAAATTAATTTTTTATTCATATTTTCACCTTTTCTGTATATGATATAATAGTTTTTAAATATTTCAAGTAATGCATAAATGAAATGTAATATTAAAGAAGTCTTAAAATTAAGATTTGATTATAAGGAATTTATAATAATAATCTCTGAAATAAAATTAGATTATATTAAAAACATTATTATAAATAAAAATTAAGTATTATGGCTGTCCCTTCATTTATTAAAGAGTAAATTTCAATGTTTATCTTATATAAGTTACATATTTCTTTAACTATCGATAACCCCAGACCACTTGTCCTTAAATTCTTATCTTCAATGGTATTTTTCCCTTTATAAAATCTTTCAAATATAGCGGGTAACTCTTCTGAATCAATTCCATTTCCATTATCTTTTATGAGAATGAAAAATTTTCTATTTTTGGTCTTATCAAAATCTTTATTTATTGAAAAAGAAGAATATTTCTTTTGCACTAATTCATTTTTTATATTATCGATATTGAATTTTTTATTATTATCACTATATAAAAATACCTCTATTATCTTAACTTGTTTTGAATTATGTAAGATAGAATTCTTTAATATATTTTCTATAAGAGATCTTAAGTGATTTCTTCTAATTTTAAATAATATATTTTCTTCTAGATCTCGAATAATCTCAATTTTTTCTTTTTTGAATAAATATAATATTTTTTCGATATAAATCTCAAGTTCATCTGATATTGAGAGAAAAGGTATATTATCTATATTAACATCTGCTTTACTTGAAAAAAGGTTGATCTGATCTACAAGTTCATTAATTCTTTCTATCTCGCCATCTATAGACATTATTGTTTCAGTATTTATATCGATTATTCCATCATTTAAACCATAAATATAAGATTTAATGATATTTATAGGAGTTGAGATATCATGAGTAATTTCAGATGTGATTCTTTTTCTAAATTGTTGATCTTTTTGCAGTTCAGAAGATAGTTTGTTGAAAGCATCTATAAGAAGACCTATTTCATCGATTCTCTTATTTTCTATAATTCCTTCAAAATTTCCATTTGAAAGATTAATTGTTTTTTTTGTTAGATCAATAATAGGTTTTGTAAATTGTCTTGCGATTAATAAAGATACAGGAAAAGATAGGAGAATCAAAACCAAATAAAATATTAAAAAAACTATTTTTATATGTTCTAAAAAGTTCTTTGCTGCTTCATTATAAAAAATCAAATTAACTGTATAAATTCGCAGTGGATATAGTCTAAATATATATTGTTCGAAAAAATAACCTGGTTTCAATTTTGGTGGTGCAAATCTTTTTTCTTTCCCAAAAATAGCAGGAGGCGGGACTTCACCTTCTAATCTTGGTGGGGGGAAAGGGAAAAAGTTGATATCACTTTTATTATATGAAAAAACCAATGCTCTATTTAAAAAAACAACACATGAAATAATATATTTATTATTTTTAAGTAATTCCTGCAATTCAATAAAAGTGTCTAATTTATTTTTTTCTTTTATTGATTCAGTATCACTACCTTTTTGTAATATATTTTTAAGATTCTCTATAAAAAATTCTTTCTTATTATCAATATCTTCTGATACATATACCCCAAATTGTTTAAATACTATATTTTGCAAAAATAAATATGAAAAAACCATTATTATTAAAATTGATATACTAATCATAAAGAATAATTTGACCCAAAGATAAATTTTTAATTTCTTCATAATTGATTTATTCCGAATCTATTTTATAACCAATCCCAAAAACAGTTTTTATATATTCTTTTTTTATCTTTTTTCTTATGTTCTTTATATGAGTATCGATAGTTCTATCTGATATTATTGTTCCATCAGGGGTAATAGCATCTATAAGTTGCTCTCTAGTAAATACCATTTTTGGGTTTTGGACTAATTTAAACAATATTTCAAACTCAGCTTTTGTTAAATCAATTTTTTCACCATCAACTTTAACCTGAAAGTATTTACGATCGAGTTCAAGGTCTTGAAAAACAGCTTTATCGATGTTCACAAATCCGGATCTTTTTAGTATTGCTCTTACTCTTAATACAACCTCAAATGGTGTTACTGGTTTTACCACATAATCATCTGATCCAAGAAGTAATCCTTCTATCTTATCCTGATCACTCCCTTTTGCAGTTAACATAAGAACAGGAATATTTTTAACTTCTCTAATTTTTTTTAATAATTCATCACCACTTAATCCAGGTAACATCCTATCCAAAATAATACAATCAATATCATTATTTAATGCTAATTCTAAACCTTTTTCAGCTGTCTCTGAAAAAAGTACAGAAAATCCTTCTTTTTCAAAATATAGCTTTAATATATCGACAAATTTCTTTTCATCTTCTACAATTAGTATTTTCATATCTGATATAAATTATAATACAAATTATGAAAAAAGTATGAAGATAAAATGTTTTTTTTATGAATTTTTATTCTTTTCTTTTATTGACCAAAAAATTATAAATGTTATTTTAGTATTAGTTAAATAGCTAATTCTATATTTATTTAAAGACATTTTTAATTAATTAGGAGTATTTTATGGTAGAAAAAATCGCGGAAAAAGTATTTAAACTTTCTAAAGCCGAGCAGACTGAAATTCTTTTTTTTCATACTATAGATGCCCTTACACGTTTTGGTCAAAGTCAGATAACTCAACATGTAGAATCTAATGACCAGAAGATGACCATCAGAATGCTTGATAAAAAGAAAACAGCTTCAATTTCTATTTCTAATTTTTCAGATTCAGTTATAGAAAAAGCCTTAGAACAACTTTATAATGTTCTTAACATGCAGATTCCTGATGAAAGATTATCTGATTTACCTGAAAATATTAATTTCATAGATGAAGCAAAGCAAAGTGATTCATTTAAAAGATTAGATGAATCTATTAGAGCGGAATATGTTAAAGAATCTGTCGATTATCTTATGAAAGAATCTACTATTGCAGCGGGTATTTGCAATCAAACTAAAACAACTATTACACATATGACAAATAAAAAATTCTATCATACTTACCATGATTGGAAATTTTCTTTTTCATTAAGTGCGAAAAACAATTATGGTATTACCAGAGAAGAATTTAATGGTACTTCACTTGAAAATTTTAATCCTTCTGAACTAGCTGAAAAATGTATTATTTCATTAAAATTATTAAAAGATAAAAAGAAAATAGAGCCAGGTAAATATGATGTTATTCTTACTCCTGCTGCTTTTGCTGAATTATTAATTTACCTTTTTTATTTTAGTTTTTCAGCAAATGCTTACCATGAAAAAAGAACTTTTATGACAAATAAAAAAGGACAACAAATTTTTTCTCCTCTTCTTACAATAATAGATAGTCCAAAACAAAAAATAGGTCCTTCTTTAAATTATGACTTTGAAGGAAATCCTACTTCAAATACTGTCCTAGTAGATAAAGGTGTATGTAATAACCTCGTATCAAACAAATATTATTCTAAAATTTTGGGAATACCTAATACTGGTAATTGCCTATCTCCTACGACTCTGGAATGTTATCCTTTAAAGCCAGAAGTTGCTGCTGGAAATAAAACATTTAAAAAGATGATAGAGGAATCTGACAATGCCCTATTAATAAACAGGTTGCATTATTTGAACATAATTGACCCATTATCTTTGATGGTAACTGGAATGACAAGAGATGGTGTTTTTACAATTAGCAAAGGTAAATTAACAAATAGTACAAACAATCTTAGATTTACTGAATCAATTATAACAGCTTTGTCTAATATCGAAGAACTTTCATCAGAACTTTCAGAATGTGAGTACTTTTTTGGATTGATGAAAGTCCCTGGTGTTAAGATAAAAGATTTTAATTTTTCTTCGGCTACAGAATTTTAATTAGTCTATTTAATGGAGGTTAAAATGTTTGATTTATGTGATAAAGTTTTAAATTATGCTCAATTAAAAGGCGCTTCTTATGCTGATATAAGATTGATTATTAGAGAGACAGAATCACTTTATACTAAAAATGGTAAATTAGAAGATTATTCTTTAAATAAAGAAGAAGGTTATGGTGTAAGAGTCATTGTAGATAATGGTTGGGGTTTTGCTTCGATTTCTAACCTGAATAAAGAAAATATAGAAAAAGTCGTACAAAAAGCCATATCGATCGCTAAAGCATCGAGTAAAGTCAGAAGAGAACCTATTATACTTACCAAAGAAAAAGCTTATCAAGACAAATGGAATTCGGTATATCTTGTCGATCCTTTTTCTATCTCTTTTGAAAAAAAACTAAATACCCTGCTTGAAATTGATGAAATATTGAGAAAAGAACCTGCTATTAAAATTGCAGAAGCGCAGATGAGATTTAGAAAGGAACATAAATATTTTGCAAATACAGAAGGAGCAAAAATACTTCAGACAACAGTAGTTTCTGGTGCGGGTTATGAGGCAACAGCAATAGATGAAAATGATGTCCAAAAAAGAACTTACCCTATGGCTTTTGGTGGTCAATATATGCAGATGGGATGGGAATTAATAGAAGGATTAAAGCTAAAAGAAAATGCCCCTAGGATTGCTTCTGAAGCAGCTTCTTTACTTAAAGCAAAGGAAATCGAACCAGGTAAAAGAGATTTAATAATTGGAAGTGAACAGCTCGCTTTGCAAATACATGAGTCATGTGGTCATCCATCTGAACTTGATAGAGTTCTTGGATATGAAGAAAACTATGCTGGGAGTTCATTTATAACGGTAGATAAATATAAAAACATGCATTATGGTTCAAATATAGTAAATCTTGTAGCAGATTCCACATTACCAAACGGACTTGGAACATTTGGTTATGATGATGATGGAGTAAGGGCTCAAAGATACTTTATCGTTAAAAATGGTTTATATCAAAATTATTTTACAAATAGAGAATTTGCTCCAATCATTGGCGATGAATCCAGCCATGGCTGCAATAGAGCCGATCATTTTAGCTCAATTCCAATTATAAGAATGATAAACCTATCTCTTCTTCCAGGAGATTATGAATTTGATGATATTATTGCTGCGACAGAAGATGGTTTATATGTTGATGGCGTGAAAACTTGGAGTATTGACCAGATGAGACTTAATTTCCAATTTACATGTGAAATTGGATATAGAATAAAAAATGGAAAAATTTGCGAAATGGTCAAAAACCCAACTTATCAGGGTATAACCCCATCTTTCTGGCAAAGTTGTGATATGATTGCAAATGAAAAATACTGGATTCCATGTGGTGTTATTAATTGTGGAAAGGGTCAACCAGGACAGGTTATGATGATGACACATGGTGCAGCTCCTACAAGATTTAAAAATGTTATGACAGGAATAGTTAGAAATTAAAAAAAATAAATTGTGACTGGTTTATTAACTCCTCCAATTAAACTATTTTATCCACACGAAAGGTTGTTTATTCAAGCTGCATATTGCAGTTTTTGTAAAAATCTTTCAAAAAAAAGACTCTGGATTAATAGAATTTTTTTAAATTATGATGCATTGTTTTTTTATGTTTTGTTTTTACTTTCTTTTGAAAATTACAAATTTACAATTTCACCTTTTTTTTGTAAAACTACATTTACAAATAGATTTTTAATTGAGGACAATGGATTAATTGAATATTTTACAGATTATTCTTCGATCTTTTCATCATTAAAGTTTTTTGATAACTATAAGGATGAAAAAGCAATTAAATCATTATACTCATATCTCCTTTTTAAAAATATTTCTAAATCTATTAAATATATTAAGAGTAAATCAAATATTGAGAAAAATCTTTTTGAAGAGTATTTTGAAAATCCAAAAAAAGAAAATTTTGAAAACTCAAATGAAATTGAGAATCTAATAAAATTTTTTGAAGAAATTTTTCCTTTCGATTATATGAATTATATGTATAGAAAAAGCATTTCTATTATCCTTTCTAACCTTATAAAACTTATATTTTTTATTGACGCAATTGATGATTTCGAAGATGATTTTAAAAATCATAAAAACAATATTTTTGTCACATCATCATTCAATAATAGATTGAAAGACAGAATTAGCTTATATAAAAATATTAATTTTTTTAAGTTAAAAAATAATCAAGATTTACTTGATAAAATCAAATCAGAATGTTTTTTTTCATTAAATTATTCATTAAATGAACTTAGTAATTTACCAAATAAAAATTTTGCACATATTATTCAAGTATATTTTACAGATTTGTTACCTATGTTGCTGGATAAATCTTTGATAAAAAATGGTTGTGATCCTATTTTTTATCAAACTAAATCTTATAATTAAATTCTATTAAAATTTTTCTATTATTTTTATCTTCCTCTATATTTTGAAAATCTAGCGATGTTTCTTTAGCTATATCATTGCATAAATCAATTACTATATCGCTAACTTTCTGTTTCTGATAGTTTTCTTGTGGGAAAAAATATGATATTTCAAACCTATATTTTGTTCCGTTTCTTTGAACTAGATTTACATTTATTATATTTGGTAAAGGAAATAAACTTCTTAAATAAAAAAAAGATAACAAAACTATTCTTCTTATAGTCTGAAAATCTGCATTTATCTCTTTTTTTTCTATATTTTCTTCGATATTAATTGTAGTATCTTTATTCTTAAATATTCCCTTAAAATAATGATTAATTAATGTAAATAATATACTCAAATTGAATGAAACATTATAAGAGCTATATGATTTTAATCCTAATCTAGAAAGAAAAATAATATCATCTATAAAAGCCATCATTATCTGACCTGATTCGTTTATAATCTTATTATCATTTATAATCTCAACTATATTATCTCCTTCAACACCATCTTTAATTATCTGTGAAAAACCAAGAATAGAATTCAAAGGAGATCTTAATTCATGAGCAAAATCAGAAATAAAAAGGCTAAGTGTTTGTCTTAAAATAGAAATATTTTGATCATTATCTTCATCTATATTTATATTTAGTGGAACTAAAAGAATTACTTTTTTATTAGAAATAATTCTTCCAAAAACCTTTTTTGCAAATGTTATTTCAGGTTTTATTTTTAATTCTAAAGTATTATTATCATTAAGTAAATTAAGGCTTTCGTTGGTAACAATTGAATCTATAGTAAATTTTTCATTTATTATTTGAGCTGAATCATCAATGTTAATAGTATTTTTCTTTATTTCTCTTTCAATCTGTGCATAACCAAAATTATTTGCATCTTCAAAATAACCATTTTCGTTAAAAATCAATATTCCAACTGGGATTAAATCTAAAAGTTTCTTTTGAAATAAAATAAGATAATTATAAAACTCTCTTCTTTCTTTCAATATTTTGATAAGATTATTAAGACCATATCTAATATTATCTATTTCAGAAATAGTAGAATAATTATCACTTTCTTTATATTTCCCTTCAAGGATATATTTCATAAAAATATATTGCTTTGTTATATCAAATGAAATTTTTTTCTCAATCTTTATTATAATTAAATATAACATGAAAGTGATAAAAAAATAGATAAATAATCCAATAATAATTGTTTTTATTGTTGTGATATGAAATAGCATTCTTGGAACAATTACAACACATACTCTAGAAAGATAGCTTTCAGCAAAAAAAATTTTATATTTTCCATATAAAAAATAACCATTTTTTTTCTCAATCATATATAAATCAAATTTTTCTAAAGGGAAAGGTGATTGTCTTGTAAAAAATATTTCATACTTTGCAATAGGATCTCTAAATATTATAGAAGATTTACTGTTTATAACATGATTCAAGCTTATTGTATCGTATAATTTTGAGTTTTCTGTAAGATTTGCAAGTAAATTTGTTTCATTAATTAATAAGATATTTAAATTTTTATTTTCATTTAAAACAAAAATAATTGAAATGCTGACAATTATTATTAAAATAACAAAAGCAATTGGAAAAAAAAGGTTATTAAAAAAATGCTTTTTCAATGAATGTTTATCAGTATTATTATTTTTCTTCATAAGATAAATCCATTAAAAGAATGAAAATAAAAGAATAAAAATCAGTTTTTTATCAAAATAAGCCAGAGATATTTCCATTTTCATCTATATCTATTACTTTATATGCAGCATCTTGAGGAAGGCCTGGCATTCTCATTATTTCTCCTGTTATTGGCACTAAAAATCCAGCTCCAGAAGCTATTTCTATTTGTCTTACTGTGACTAGAAAGTCTTTTGGTCTTCCTAATAATTCTGGATTATCCGAAAGTGATTTTTGAGTCTTGGCTATACATATAGGTAATCTGTCAAATCCATACTTTTTTATCTGCTCCAAATCTTTTTTAGCAGTTGGAGTATAATCAACAGCTTCTGCTCCATACATAGTTGATGCAACTTTGAATATCTTCTCTTCGGTTGTTAAATCTAGTGAATATAATGGTTTTGATCTTTCTTTTTTTTCATTAACAATTTTCTCAACAATCTTAGCGAGTTCTATCATTCCTTCACTACCCTTAGCCCAGCCTTCACAGACAGCATAAGGCATATTTTTCATCTCAAGAAGTTTAAATAATCGATTTAACTCTTCTTTTGTATCTGTTCCAAAAAGATTGATTGCAACAACAGCTGGAGTACCAAAAGCTCTAATATTTTCAATATGTTTTTCAAGATTTGGAAATCCTCTTTCTACTGCATCAGGATCAGATTCATTTATCTGTTTTAGTTTTTTCCCTCCATGAAATTTTAATGCTCTTATGGTAGCTACAAGTACAACTGCTGAAACATCAAAACCAGCTTTTCTACTTACCAGGTCAAAAAATTTCTCGGCTCCAAGTTCAAATGCAAATCCCGCTTCTGTAATTGCATAATCTCCCAAACTTAAAGCTAGCTTTGTGGCGATTATAGAATTTGCTCCCTGAGCGATATTGGCAAAAGGACCTCCATGGATAAAAACAGGGTTTCCCTCTATTGTCTGTACAAGATTTGGTTTTATAGCATCTTTTAATAATGCAGCTGCCGAACCATTTACTTTTAAATCTCTTGCAAAAACAGGTTTCCCTTCTATATCAAAGCCAACAAGAACATTTCCAATCATCTCTTTTAATTCTTTATAGTTTTCAGCAAGACATAATATAGCCATTATTTCACTTGATGCAGTTATATCAAAGCCAGTTTCTCTGGGATATCCATTTACTGAACCACCTAAACCTATTATTATATTCCTTAAACTTCTATCATTCATATCCATGGCTCTTCGCCATCTTATAGATCTCAAATCTAATCTTATAGAACCTTTATTTATTTCGTTATCTACCGCAGCAGCAATTAAATTATGTGCCTTTTCTACAGCAGCAATATCACCTGTGAAATGAAGGTTAATATCTTCCATAGGTAAAACCTGAGAATACCCTCCACCAGTAGCTCCTCCTTTTACACCAAATACTGGTCCAAGTGAAGGCTCTCTAAGTGCCAAAAAAGATTTATGACCTAATTTTCTTAACCCATCATGTAATCCAATAGATGTTGTAGTTTTTCCTTCTCCTGCTGGGGTCGGAGTTATAGCTGAAACAAGAATTAATTTCCCTCTAGTTTCATTTATTTTTTGCTTAAAAAAGTCATAACTAATTTTTGCCTTGTATTTACCAAATAATTCAAGTGCTTCTTTTTCAATACCATTTTTCTCAGCAATTTCTTCTATTGGAAGAATTTTAGCATTTCTTGCTATTTCAATATCTTTAAGAACGCTCATGATGTACTCCTTATTTTTTTTTATTTAGGAGCTAAAACCATTGCTTCACCAATCACGACAAGTTCTTGTTTTTGATTATATATTTCAGTTGTAAGTATTACTCTATTTTTTTCTTTTATTATTTCCTTCACTGTTACCTTCGCTTCAATTGTATCACCAATATATACCGGTGCTTTGAATGTAAGTGATTGCGAGATGTAGATTGTACCAGGACCTGGTAGTTTTGTTCCAAGAACTGTCGAAATAAAAGAACTTACTAATAGACCATGCGCAATTCTTTTTCCAAATTTTGTAGAATTAGCATATAATTCATCGATATGAGCTGGATTAGTATCTCCAGTTATTCCTGCAAAAAGATAGACATCAGATTCTGAAATTGTTTTTCTAAATGATTCAGTTTGATTTAAGGATAATTGTTCAATAGTTAAACCTTTCATTTAAACCTCCGCATCTTTATGCAATTATTTGCAATTTTTTATTACTTATTCTATTAATTTCTTCTTATTTATGATAATTCAAAAATATCATTAGTAAAGAAGAAAAATTTTCAGAAATTTTGTAATAATAATTGAAAATTTTACTTATTATTAATTAAAAAGTAAAAAGGAGATTTTTATGAAAGACATCAACCTTACAGTAATTAGTGGAAGATTAACAGCTGATCCTCTTTTCAGAGAAACAAAAAATGGAAGAAGTTTTTGCTATTTTGGTTTAGCATCAAATCATTTTTTTAAAAAAGATGAATCCTGGCAAAAAGAACCTACATTCATACTTGTCAAATGCTGGAATAATCTAGCAATCCAATCTTTTGAAGGATTAAAAAAAGGAACCCAGGTAATTGTTTATGGAAGTTTAAAATTTTCTAACATTGAGATTAATAGTGAATCAAAAAGAAGTTTAAATTTTATTCAAGCTCAAAAAATTGAAAAAGTTCCAAAAATTTTGGTTAAAGAGAAAGAAAATTCAATTGAACAAACAGATCTTGTTGTAAAAAAAAAGAAAACAAAGCAAATCTTGGTAGAAGATGATAATCTTGTTAGTATTGAGAATTAAATAATATCTATTTATTGTTGAAAATTATAAGAGGTAATCCATTATTATGGATGCCTCTTTTTTTAAATTAAATATATTTCATTTCTTTGACTTTTAGTAAATATTAATTATATTTTATTAAGTAAGAGATATCTATAAAGTTTATATTTTTATTAAGTAAAAGGTATTTTGATGAAGTTATTATATTTTGGAGAAAAAACTGAACTTACATTAAACACTGGAAAATTCTTAGCAGCAGATGGTTTTCAGTTTTTCATTACCGAAGGGAAGGTTTCTCTTACAGATATTGTAAAAAAATATATTCCAGATGTAATTCTTGTCGATTCTTCTCTTATTATTATATCTGCTTATGATATTATTAAACAAATAAAACTCGACCCTCTTTTAAAACATTGCCCTGTTTTTCTTATAACAACCGAAGGTGAATTAAACGACCTTGATACACACCTTGATTTGGGAATAGATGAAGTAGTATTAAAACCTTTTGATTTAAGGTATCTATCTAACCGAATTAAACTATTTTATAGAATGTTTATTGCCAAAGATAATAATCCTTTAACTGGTTTACCAGGAAATAGAGCAATATCAATAAAACTCCAAAACCTTATTATACATCAAGATGAAATGAAATTTGCTGTCATTTATGGTGATTTGGATAATTTTAAACCATATAATGATATTTATGGATTCTCAAAAGGAGATGAAATAATTTTATACACCGCAAAATTACTTGATGAAAGTTTAAAAAAATTTTCAAACTCAAATATTGATTTTTTTGGTCATATTGGTGGTGATGATTTTTTAATTATTACAGCTGTTGAAAATATTGAGAATATTTGTAATTATGTTGTTAAAAAATTTGATGAAGATGCCCCATCTTTTTATAATGAAAATGATAGAAAGCAGGGTTATATTCTCACAAAAGATAGAGAAGGCAAATTAAAACAATTTAAATTTCTTTCCATATCATTAGCTGTCGTAACAAATCTTAAAAGAAGTTTTGATTCTATTAGTGATCTTTCAAAGGTTGCTGCAGAAGTAAAAAAAGTAGCAAAATCAAAAGAAGGTTCCTCCTGGTATGTTGATAAAAGATGCGGAGACATTGAAAAAGAAAAAGAATTTCTTGAAATCAATGATCATAAAGACAGAAGAGAATCTTATAATAGTGGAAAAATAAAAGGATCTGTCCTGGTTCTAGATGATCAAAGAGCAATATTAGAATATTTAAAAAATCTACTTGAATTTGAAGGTTATGAAGTAGATGCAGAATTATCAGCTTCAAAAGCATTACTAAAAACTACCTTTAAGAAATATGATATTGTTATTACAGATATTTCGATGCCAGAAATGGATGGTTTAACTTTTATCAAAGAATTAAGAACTAGAAAATATGGATTAAATGTACCTGTAGTTGTTGTATCTGCATATAGCAAGAAAGAATTAATTTTAGAAGCACTAAAACTTGGTGTAAGAAAATTCTTTAGAAAACCAATAGATAATCAAGAATTTTTAGAAGCAATACAAAATATTATATTTACCAATAAATCAGCATGATTTAATAACTTAAAATTTATGAATAATAAAGGGGAGGATAAAGCATGTCTGAAATCTATAAAGATGAAGATATTAATATAGACGATCAGAATGCTTTGAGACCAGCTTTTAGTTTTGATCTTCAAAAATATAAAAAGTCAGATTCAATAAATGATGCCATTATTATCGTTGGTGCACCATTTATTAATCCTGTTAAAACTGATAAAATTGTCATATCTCAGGCAATTTTTTCTGAAAATAAAATTTTTTATGAATTTGATATTAAAGATGTAATTACCTGGGAAGAAATAGATAAAATAGTTAATTCTAAAGGAACTACCATTACATTGATAAAACTATATATTAAAAAAGGCTCTATTGGTATTAGATATGAACCAGTTTTATTTCAATAAACTATATTAAATCAATTTTTTCTATTATTCCACCAGCACTAATTGCATCATTATGATAAACTACTAGAGATTGTCCACAAGATGAAGATTCAACAGGATTAATAAAATCAGCTAACAATTTTTTCTTACCTTCTTCTTTAATCAAAGATAATTTTAACTTCTCTTCTTTCGATTTATATCTAATCTTTGCATAATATTCTTTATTACTAGTTAATTCATCTTCATCTATGAAAAGGTTTATACTACTTGCTTTCAAGTGCTTTGAATAAGGTTTTTCTCCTATTTCTACTTCATTTTTTATGGGATCAATTCTTCTGACATACATTCTCTTTCCAAAAGATATTTTTAATCCTTTTCTTTGACCTATTGTGTATCTATATATTCCATCATGTGCAGATAAAATTCTACCACTTTGATCAATAAAATATCCAATTCTATTTTTTTCATCTATACCATGTTTTATAATATAATTTTTATAAGAATCATCATTTATAAAACATACATCATAAGACTCTTCTTTCTTTGCTATATCAGTAAAGCCTTCATCAACTAAAATATCTTTTAGTTCTTTTTTTATTGTATCTTGTAAGGGAAATATAATATATGGTAAAATAGATTTATCTATCTGCCAGAGAAAATATGTTTGGTCTTTATCTTTATCTCTTGGTTTAGATATAAGATATCTACCTTTTTCATCTTTAATAATTTTAGCATAATGACCTGTAGAAAAAAGCTCTATTTTATATTTACTTTTAATTATTGTATATAGAAGTCCAAATTTAATATATCTATTGCATCTTACGCAGGGATTTGGTGTAAAACCATCTAGGTAAGAGTTATAAAAATTTTCTTTTATGACCTGGTCAAAAATTTTTCTAATATCTATTATTTCTAGTTTAATAGATAATTTTTTGGCAACATTAAAAACATCTTCAGAAACATGCCTGCCAATAGGGAAATTAAATGCATAGACATCATATCCCATATTTTTTAATATAATAGCTGCGTAGGTCGAATCAGCTCCCCCACTAAATGCAAGTGCCACTTTTTCTTTCAATTCTTTTTCCCAAAATTATAAAATGAAAAGATATCAAATTCACAATGAAAAATTATCATAACTTAATTAAATTAAAATAGTTTTATTTCTCTACCTTTTACAAAAATAAATTTGAGAGAATAATTTTCTGTGTTATTTTTTTTATGCTATTATTTATAAAAGGAGCCATTGATGAGCATTAAAAATATTATATATGAATATATAAATCGAAAATTTGAAAAAAAATTTCTATCAGACTTAACTTTAAAATTAAAAAATGATGATATAGCTCAGTTTTCATATTTAATTGAAGAAATAACTCAAAAAACTCCATTAATTTATGAATCATATGTTCAGAATAATAAGCCATCTGATAGAAAAGAAGTCATGCATTTAAGAATTGCCAGCTTTATTCTATCAATTTTTAGTTCTTTAAGAATATGTTATAAAGATAAAGAAGATTTGATAAAATTAATTAATGAAATTTCATCTAATATATTTTATAAAGAAACCAAATTATTATTGAAACTATCTTTTTTATTTTCAAAAAACAAGCTAATCGCTATCTGGAATTATTTTTTCTTGCTGAGCAAAAGCTTTTCTAATCTTTTCTTTGATAAAGCTATAGAATTAGATAAAGACTATGAAAATGAAAAAATTGTATTAATTTTTAAACCTTTAATTTATGTAAAATTTTTCCAAAAACATAAATCTGAATTTTTAGTATCTTCTTCAATATCTTTTCTTGATAGCATTGTTAAAATTGCAGATAGAGAAAAAAAAGATTTGATAATTGATAAGGAAGAGGATAATACAAACTTTATATACAAGTTTTATATAACAATTGGGAATAATTCAATAAGGGTAAATAATGAAAAATAAAAAGATATTGGTCATAGATAAAGAAAAGATAGAGTATTTATTCAATTTCCCTTTTTTTTCATATGATTCTAATATTTTTAAAGATAAAAACCTGATTGATAAATTAAGTTTTTCGTTTATTGAAAGAAACCTTGCCGAAAATGATATATCTAAAAAACAGATAATTCCATACATAATTCTAAAAGATAGAAATGATAGATTTTTCACATACAAAAGAAAAGGAAATGAAAAAAGGTTACATGGATTATATTCATTGGGTGTTGGGGGACATATTGATCTTGATGACCTTCTTACAACTGAATTTAATCAAACTGGATTAAATGATAACAAAATTATTTCAGATAATCTTACTTTTAACCTTGATTACAATTCTTTTTCTAATATCTTAAAAATAGCCTTATCTCGTGAAATTCTAGAAGAAACTGGAATAAATATTAATAAAATTGAAATTGAAGAAAAACTTAAATTTTTAGGGATAATAAATGAAGATATATCTTCGGTAGGTAAGGTTCATCTTGGGTTTGTTTATCTTTTTAATTTAAATATGAATCAAGAAATCAAACCTATCGATGATGAGATAAATTCATTTAAATATCTAGATAAATCAGACTTAACCCAAATATGGGATAATCTTGAAAGATGGTCGATTTTATCTTTATCATTACTTAATATAAATAAGACTATTATTTATATAGGGAAAAATAGACTTGAAACCAAAGATAAATCTTATTTCTTTGAAAATTTTGGGATTACTGAATTTATTGAATATATAATTGAAGAAAATGATGTGGAAAAATTTAGTCTTTTTCTCCAATTTTTATTTACTTCAAAGGATAATTCAAACTTTTTTTACTTTGTTGAAGATAAATTTAATTATATTGAATATTCAAAGATTTGTGAACAATTCAATCTTAAAAAGATAGAATAAAAGACAAATAAAAGTAAAAATAAAAATAGTAAATTTATATACTTAAAAAATATTAAGGAAAATCAATGTCGAAAATAGAAACAAAATTTGAGGCAAAATACCTTTTTATGACAGTATTAGCTCCTATTCTATGGAGTTTAGGTGGTTTGGGAGTAAGGGCAGTCAGTGTAAATGCTTGGACCATAATATTTGCAAGATCAATATCTATGAGCCTTACAATTTCTATATTATGTTTATTTTTATATAAAAAAGATTTTATAAAGGAATTTAAAAAACTTGGTTTTGCAGGTTTACTAATATCTATTTTACTTGGAATAACAACTTTTTTTTACATTCTATCTCTATCTAAAACTACTGTCTCCAATGCTCTATTGGTCCAGGGAACAGCGCCAATTTGGGCAGCAATCTTTGGAACATTTTTATTGAAAGAAAAAATAAGATTACCAATCTGGATTACTATCATAACTTCTTTCATTGGCATGTTAATCTTGGTTTTCAACAAAGATTTGAGTATTCATCTTCTTGGAGATTTCTTTGCTTTAATTACTGCTTTTGGACTTGCTTTTCAAATATTACTAATAAGAAAAAATCCTTCGATAAATTTAATACCAGCAACAGTTGTTGGAGGAATGATAGCTGCCTTTTTTTCTTTATTTTTTAAACCTACTTTTATGTTATCTTTGAAAGATATATTAATCCTTTTAGGTCTTGGAACTTTTCAAATAGGTCTTGGCTATATCCTTTTCTACAAGGGCAGTAGATATCTTCCTACTTCTTTAACAGGTTTAATAACTTTATTGGAGACAATATTAGGTCCTATATGGGTTTTCCTGGCATTTGGAGAAAAAATAAGCTCAAATTCTTATATTGGTGGAATAATAATCTTACTTAGTTTAATATTTAATACAATACTTACAGCAAAGTATGAGAAAGACAAAAAGATATTAGCAGCTGAACCTTTAAAATAATTATATAATTAATTTGGAAAAAAATTTAAATAATTCAAAACTTTTAAGTTATAATATAAAATCTGTATTCAAAAAATTAGAAAGTCTTTGATCAAGTATTTTATCTACAATTTGCTTATTTTCTTCGCTTCCTTTAAAAGCAACAAGAGATCTAATGCTGAAAACTCTTAAAGCATCTGAAATAGATAAAGTGCCTTCTGCTGAATCTTTTCTACCAGTAAAAGGAAAAATATCTGGTCCTCTCTGGCACTGGCTATTTATATTTACTCTTGATACCTGATTTACAAGAGGGTCTATTATTTTAGCTATTTTTTCAGAATCTTTACTAAATATACTTGCTTGCTGACCAAAGTTTGAGTTTATGATATATGATAAAGGAGTATCCAGATTTTCGAAGATAACTATAGGAATTAATGGTCCAAACTGCTCAATATTATAGATATCCATCTTTTCATTTACATCCCACAAAACAACTGGTTTAACAATTTGATTTTTTGTGTTTTCAGGGGAATCGGGTAAATATTGTCCTAATTTTGATAAATCTACACTTTCCCCTTCAATGTATGCTTTAGCTCCTTTAACAAGAGAATCATAAGTCCAGTTATAAATTTGAGAAGGTTTTGTTCTTTCTGCAATAGGAGTAATAAAGGCATCTTCCCAGGGATTTCCTATTTTAAGTTCTTTTACTTTATTCAAAAATAAGTTAAAAAACTCTTTAGAAATACCTTTTTGAACAAAAATTATTTTCAAAGCCGTACATCTTTGTCCATTGAAAGATAGAGAGCCTGAAACAATTTCGGAAACAGTTAGATTGATATCTGCATCATCCAGTACAATTGCGGGATTTTTTGCATCTAAACCTAATATACATCTAAGCCTATGGGGAGTTGGGTGTTGTTTTCGTATTATATCAGCAACCTTAGATGTTCCTATAAATGCAAGGACATCGATTTTACCAGTCGATATTATAGGAGTCACTATCTCTTTACCATCACCATAAATAAAGTTTACAACTCCTTTTGGAAAGCAATCTGCAAAAATTGGTAAAAGATATTTGAAGAAAAGAACACCAAGTTTGGGTGGTTTAACTATTACTGTATTTCCCATGATAATAGCAGGAATCAATGTAGTAAATGTCTCATTTAATGGATAGTTGAATGGACCCATACAAAGCACAATCCCTAATGGTGATCTTCTAATTTGGGCATATACATTATCTGCTATTACAAGCCTTGAAGAAATTCTATCTAAATCTTTTAATGCATAGATAGTATCTTCTATATATTTTATAGTTCTATCAAATTCTTTTTTAGAATCTTCCTTTGATTTTGCAATTTCAAGCATTAAAAGTGATACTATTTCATTTTCAACCTTTTTCATAGATATTAAGAATTTTTCTATGCAAGCTATTCTCTGCTCGACTTTCATTGTGGGCCACAAACCCATTCCATTATCAAAAGCATTGGAAGCTGCTTCTAATGCAAGTAAAGCCTGTTTTTCGTTCATTTTAGGGTGATAACCTAAGTATATTGGTTTTTCATTTTCATATATTGGAGAATATATATCTATTCTATCTTCAGCGAATTCAACTAATTTCCCATCAATTAAACTTTCCTTTTGTTCAATGGGAATTTTAACCTTAATGTATTTATCTTTATCACTTTGCATCTTTTTTCTCTCTTTTTCTTTTTATTATCTTATAAATAATCAAAATTAATATAAATAAAACGAAAAGGGGCCATAAAGAAATTATAAATAAAAAGGCTGAAACTAAAAAGTTAAATCCATTAGATATAGATTTTATAAATCTTGTTAAGAAATTTTCTCCCTGTATTTTGATACTTTGACTATATGCAGTAATAGTAATTGTACTATACTGAACAGAGTTTTTTAAATATCTTAAATTAGCTTCGAATGATTCTATTTCTTCTCTTATTTGCCTCAATGCCTGTTCTATTTCAAGAATATCTTTAACAGAGTTTGCTTTTTGCATAAGAGCTAAATATCTTTTTTCAGCTTCTTTTTTAGTTAATAATCTTGCTTCGACATCTATATATTGAGTAGAAATATCCTCAATCTGAACTCTCTCATTTTCTAAAGAAATAAATAAATTTTTTATAGAGTCCAGATTGGAGTAAAATTTACCCTTTGGAATTTTGAAAATTATCGTTATCTCATCTTCATTAAATTTTTCAACAAGAGAAATATAACCATTATCTTTATTTATTAATTTTACTAGTTGTTTTTCAAATTCGTTTATAGATATGACTTTTCCTCTTATATTAGCAGTATAAACAAGATAAGCATCTTTTTGAGTTTCATCTTTATAGTTTTCAGGGTTATTTGAAAAATCAATGTAAGTTGAATTAGTAGAATTTTGATATTCTTGCTTTATAGAAGGTGAATCTGAAACTGTCCTATCTGAACTTAAATTAATTTCTGAAAGTTTTGGATTTGAATCTACTTTTTTTGCGCAGGAATAGCTAACTAAAAACAAAATAAATAATATAGATAATAATAATAAAATTTTGTTAATTTTATGTTTTTTTTTCATCTTTTCCTCATAGTTAAAATTTTATTTTAATTTTTCTTCACAAAACTGATCAAAAAGTTCAAGTGCTTTTTTCATATTCTTTCTACCAAAACCAACTCTAAAATGATTTTTTCCATATTCAAAAGCAGAAGAAGGCATCAATAAAACACCTTTTGATTCTATAAGGTTTTTTGCAAGCTCATCTGTATCTTTATAATACCATGGAAAAGCAGTTGAAGAACCAGTAGGATAAGAAAAATGAAAATATCCTTTGTATTTATTGAAAAATTTCGCTAACTCTATTAAATTTTGAAAAATAATATCTTCAGTTCTTTTCAAAATTGCATCACTATTATCAAGAGCTATTTTTGCTAGAAATTCAGAAGGAGCACTACTACAAATAGTAGTATAATCTTTCATAGTCGCTATCTTGTTTAATAAACTGATGTTTTGAGTAGCCAACCATCCTATTCTTAATCCTGCTAATCCAAAAGATTTAGACATTACACCAAGACTAAAGGCATTTTCATAGATACAGCATGCTGAGGGAAGTGGTTCTCTTTTTTTAACTATAATTTCATCTGATTTATCTTCTATATTATATTCTAAAAATCTATATACTTCATCTGAGAAAAGATATAACCCATTTTTCCGGCAAATTTCTATTATGTCAAAATATTCTTGCTTTGATGGACAAAAACCAGTAGGATTATGAGGAAAGTTTATGACAAGCGCTTTTGTGTTTTTTTTGATTAGTTTTTTAAGTTCATTTAAATTTAAATACCAATTTTCTTTTTCTTTTAAATTCCAGTAAGATACCTGGCATCCAATACCCTTCGATACCTCATATAAGCTCTGATAAGCTGGAAATAGACATATTATATGATCTTTTCTATCTAAAATGGAATTCATTGACAAAAAAACACCTTCCTGAGCTCCTGCAAAGGTCAAAATATTATCCATTCCAATATTTTCAGAATAAAGATTACTTATTTTTTCACGAAGAGCGGGATCTCCTCTTGATTCAGTATAACCCAATCTTAAATTTAAAAACTGTTTTAAGATCTCTTCTTTTTTCCCAGTAATATCAAAAAGTTCGTCTATTGAAAGAGTTTCGCAATCTGAACTACATAAAAGATAAGGAGTAGAAAATTCGTATTTTGCAAAATATCTTTCAAGTAAAAATGGTTTTATTTTCATAAATGTCTCGATATCCAACCCAAAATATCCCTGGTTACCTCTTCTCTATTAATCTCATTTAATATTTCGTGTCTTGCGTTCTCATAAAGTTTCATCTCAACATCCTGCAATCCAAGTTTTAAATATATTTTATATAATGACTGAACAGTATTAGCCCCAACAGGGTCTTTTGAACCAGATAAAATTATGATTGGGAGTGATTTAGGAACCAGACTAAGATTATGCTTTTTATGCATTTCAATCATCCCTTTTGTCAAAAAATAATATAGAGATGTTGAGCAAACAAAACCGCACCATGGATCTTCAATATATTTATCAACTTCTTTTTCATCTCTTGAAAGCCAATCAAAAGCTGTTCTATTTGGTTTAAAAGCATTATTATATGTCCCAAAGGAAAGATTATTAAGAAAAGGACTTTTTTTCTTTGGTCCATTAAAAATCATAGCAAGTCTTGCAATAAATTTTCCAGGATATAAAAGAAGTGGGTTTGGACCAGTAGTACCTGACAAAATAGCTCCATTTAGCTCTTTTCCATATTGCTGGATATATCTTTGCAATATAAAAGATCCCATTGAATGTCCTAGAATAAAGTAAGGTAGTCCACTATATTTTTCTTTTATAATTTTTGTAAGCAAAAACTCATCTTCAACCATCATATTAAATCCATCTTTTTCACCAAGGAAGCCAAGATCTTCATCATTTTTTGCAGTTTTCCCATGTCCCCTATGGTCATCTGCTACAACTATAAATCCTTTATCTACTGCTTCTTTTGCAAATCTTTCGTATCTTTTTGCATGCTCGGCAAGTCCATGTATAATATGTATTATACCTTTTCTAGCTATACCTTCATCGGGTTCCCATAAATAAGCAGATAAAGAAAAACCTTCGTTATCTTTAAATTCAAAAATAGTAGATTTCATATTACCTCCATTTTTAACCTTTTTCTATTAAAAATAACTATTTTTCAAAAAATCTTTTCAATAATTTAACTAATTCTCTTAATCCATTAAATTTTTCTTTAATAGATCTATAATATAAAAGCTTCATCGCCCCAGTCAAACCATTATATATATTTTTGTTGTATGGATGCCACCATAAAAGTTTTTTTGCAAAAGTCAGAGTATCTTTTATTACTACTTTCTTTGTTAGCATTTCATAAAAACCTTCTTCCCCATGTGTTCTTCCAAGTCCAGAGTATTTTACACCTCCCCATGGAGTATGAGCTAAGCCATGAGACATAAGATGATCGTTTATCATTACCACACCTGTATCTATTCTACTTGCAATTTCTTTTCCTTTTTTAATATCCTGAGTCCAGACAGATGCTGTTAAACCCATTTTTGAATTGTTGGCAAGATTTATTGCATCTTCGATAGTATCGAATGGCATAATGCCAATGATTGGACCAAAAATTTCCTCGTTAAATACGGGCATCTCTTCATTAATATTCGTTAATGCCATGGCAGGTAAAAAGTTACATTCTGATTTTAATAATTTTTCTAAAAATTTCTTGGCCTCTGAAGTAGATGACCTTATTTTCACAATATATTCGTCTCTTTCTTTTTCAGTAAAAATTTCTTTTTCTAAAAAATCTGGTATTTTGGATAAAGAATATAAAATTGCTCCTTTATCAAGACATTCAATCACCTGCTTTATTACTAAATCCTTTTGGCTTTTACTTGTCATAAAACCTATATCAGAATTACCTATCTCTTCATTATAAGGCATAGATGGTGGTTTAAGATTGGTAATTTTTTCTTTGATTTGTTCGCAAAATGGATTTAATATACTTTTTTCAACAAGAACTCTTTGGATGCCACCGCATGATTGTCCACTATTGGTAAAACCAGCCCATATTATACCCCAGGTAGCTTTATTTATATCGCTATCTTTCAAAACTATTGCTGGATCATTTCCCCCAAGTTCTAAAACAGTAGGAATAAGCTTTTTTGCTGCTTCACTCTGAATCTTTATACCTACTTCAACGCTGCCAGTAAAAAATATTTTATCTATACCACCTTCAATAAAGCCTTCAAGAGTATCTGGACCACTTGAATTGACGAGGTTAAATAATCCATCTGGCAATTTTGCAGATTCAATGACCTGTTTAAGAAGATTTCCTACATATTGTGTTTCGGTTGCTGTTTTAAGTATTACTCCATTTCCAGCAAGTAAAGCCATAATTACCTCTGAAAATGGTATTGAAAATGGATAATTCCATGGAGAGATAATTCCAATAACACCATAAGGACTATATGTTTCAATTGCGCTTTTATTAAAGGTCAGAATATTATTCCCTTTAAGTTTTTTTGGTTTTAGCCATTTTTTACAATATTTTGTATAGTAGTTTATTGCCATTATAGCAGGTAAAACTTCTGCTATATAACTATCCAGTAAAAGCTTTCCATTATCATCACAAATTCCTTTGGCAATATCATAGTAATTTGCTATTATATACTTTTGAATTCTTTTTATATATTTTATTCTTTCTTTTACTGATATTAAAGACCAGAGTTTAGAAGCTGCTTTACATTTTTTAATTGTATTTATAACATCAATTTTATCATTTCTTTTAAATCTTGCTATTTCTTTTCCATTCGCAGGATTTATAGATATAGTTTCAGCCATAATTATAGCTCCTTTTTGTTATTTTTTTGTATACTATTTTTCCCAATAAAATTGTCCATAGAAGAATGTATACCGAGAAAATTTGCCATAAAATCAAAAAACTTTGTTGGAAAAAGTCTTAAAATCCAGGTAAAATAAACTAAAAATGGGAAGATAACTCTTGTTTTTCCTTTTATAATACCCTTATATATTTTATCAACAGCCTTTGTTGGTTCTAATATCGGCAATAAAAAAGGAAATCTTGTTTTAACTCCCTTAAACATTCCTGTATTAATATAATATGGGCATACAACCGTTGTCTTTATCTTGCTTTTCTCTTTATATAACTCCATTCTTAAAGATTCATCTATCCCAAATGCAGCAAATTTACTCGCACAATAATCAGAAAGCTTAGGTACTCCAATAATACCAGCAGCAGATGATATTGTTACAATATGCCCTTTATTCTTTTGCAACATCAGTGGAAGAATTTTTTTTATTGTCCAAAAGTGAGATATTGCATTTACATTCATTGTTTTTTCTATTTCTTCAAATGATGAATCCAATAATTTTTTACCCGTCACAATACCTGCATTATTTATTAAAATATCAATAAAAGAATATTTTTTAATTATTTCATCGATGATATTTAACACACTTTCTCTATCTGAAAAATCTGCTATATAACTTTCCACATTTTCATTTCCAAACTTTTTTTGTAAATCTTCTGTTACATTTTTCAAATTTATTCTATCTATATCAACAAGAATACATTGAAAATTATCTATTAAAAATCTTTCTGCCAGCAACCTACCAATAATTCCAGCGCCACCCGTTATCAATACAATATATTTTTCTTTCATATTTTACCCCCTTTCTATATGCCTTATTTTGTTTTTTTATTATATTATAAAAAATAATTATATATACTCAATTATTAATCTGATTAGATTTTACTATAAAATTATTTTGATTCAAAATATATTTTTAATTTTTCATTATATTGAAAAATAACCCTATTATGATTTACTTAAACACAGGAGATATTTTGTGGAAAGAAATGAAATTATAGTCAAAGAAAAAATAGCTGATAATACTTTTTCAATATGGTTTTATAACCCTGAAATAGCCATGCATTTTTCAGCAGGACAATTTTTAATTCTAAGAGTGATTAAAGAAGGAGAAAGAATTCCTTTAACAATAGCAGATATAGATAAAGAAAAAAATCTAGTAAGAATTATATTTCAAGTCGTTGGCCAAACCACAAAATTATTGTCTTGTCTTAAAGAAAAAGATATTATTCTTGATGTTCTAGGACCACTAGGACATGGATTCGAAATACCTGACGGGACTAGATCAGTTCTACTAGTTGGTGGAGGTCTTGGAATTGCTCCGCTTTTTCCTAAAATAAAAGAGATAGCTGTCAACCACAAATTAAAAGCAGATGTCATTCTTGGAGCTAGGTCAAAAGACCTTTTCATCCTTGTAAATGAAATATCTCAGATAGCTAGTAATGTTTACTTATTTACAGACGATGGAAGTTCAGGGCATAAAGGACTTGTTACAGATGGAATAAATTATGCAATAGCTCAAAACAATAAATATGATTTCTGTATAGCTATTGGTCCAATTTTAATGATGAAATCTGTAACAGAACTTACAAAAAAATTAAATATCCCTACCTATGTATCATTAAATCCAATTATGATAGATGGAACAGGAATGTGCGGAGGATGTAGATTTCTATATGGAAATGAAATAAAATTTGCATGTGTCGATGGTCCTGTTTTTAATGCTTTTAAAGTAAATTTTGATGATCTAATCCAAAGAAATAGACAATATCGTGAACAAGAATGTCAGCTTTTTAAGGGAGAGCAAAGATGAGAATTGAACCAAAAATGCAGGATCCCAATGAAAGAATAAATAATTTTGATGAGGTAAATCTGGGTTACACAGAAGAAGAAGCAATAAAAGAGGCAGAAAGATGTAGATTATGCGGAGTATGCATAAAAGGTTGTCCAGTAGGCATTGATATTCCTGCTTTTATTAATGCTATAGCTAAAGATAAGTTTAGACAATCTATAGATATTATCAGACAATTCTCTGTTTTACCTGCTGTTTGTGGTAGAGTATGTCCTCAAGAAAATCAGTGTGAAAAAGCATGTATCCTTTCAAGAAAAGGTGAACCTATTAATATTGGAGCCCTTGAAAGATTTGTAGCAGATAAATTCTCTGAAAAAGAAACTTTTGATATTCCTAAGATTGGGAAATCAGCAGGCATAATTGGTTCTGGTCCTGCGGGACTTACTGCTGCTTTTGAGCTTAGAAAAGCAGGATTTGATGTAACTATTTATGAATCTTTGCATGCAACAGGAGGAGTATTAAGATATGGTATACCAAACTTTAGATTGCCTGATTCTATCATAGATAAAGAAGTTGATTATCTAATTAGTCTTGGTGTTAAAATACAACTAAACTTTCTTGTAGGTAAAACTGTTTACATAAGCGAACTTCTTGAAATTCATGATGGTTTACTTATAGCATCTGGTGCTGGACTTCCTTCAAGGTTAAACATACCTGGTGAAAATGGAGTCGGAGTATTCTTGGCTAATGAATTTTTAACAAGAATCAACCTAATGCATGCATATCAATTTCCTATTTATCATACCCCGATTAAAAAATTTTCTAAAGTTGTCGTTGTAGGAGGAGGTAATGTTGCCATGGACTCTGCAAGAGTCGCTAAAAGACTTGGAGCAGAAGTAACAATAGTTTATAGAAGAGAAGAAGAGGATATGCCAGCAAGAAAAGAAGAAAGAATTCATGCAAAAGAAGAAAATATAGATTTTATAACTCTTGCAAATCCAGTTGAAATACTTTTGGATGATTATAAAAATGTTAAAGGCATCAAACTAGAAAAGATGAAAATTGCAGGAAAAAGCCTCGATGGACGAAATAAAATTGAAGGTACATCAGAATACTTTTCAATAGATGCTGATACAGTAATATCTGCTATAGGTCAAACGCCTAATAAAATAATTCAAGAAAATGTTAAAGGTCTGAACTTTGATAACCACGGAAGAATTATAGTAGATGAAAACCTACGAACTTCATTAAATAGAGTTTGGGCTGCGGGTGATATAGTGACAGGTGCTGCTACTGTTATTTTAGCTATGGGTGAAGCTAAAAAGGCAGCTTTAGATATGATTAAAACTTTATAATTTGAAATCTTTTTATTTGATTTTATACTTTTTCCAAGATAGCTATTTTTTCATTTTTTTTGACATAAAAAGGTATATTTGTGAAATTGAAGTATAAATATATTACTATTTGCTTTGTTTTTATCTTTCTTATGCTTTTCTGTACAAATCTATTTGTTATTAATTCTAATAATTTCATATATGGTCAATCAAAATTCTTCTTTAATCCACAAAATACTACAATTGCTATAATATCTGAACCAGAAGGTTTTACTCAAATTAATATAAGTGGTGAAATATTGAAAGGAATACTTGCTATCAAGAAAGAATTTCCAATTTCAGTCATTCTTTTTACTCCTAGCTCTTACCAAGAAGTTCAAATGCAATTTCAAAAAGCTATTGAGAATAAAGCAAATATAATTATTGCCAATGGTGAAAAGATTAGAGATAGTTTTATTGATTTTGCAATTAAAAATCCTGATACTTTTTTTATTGGGGTAGATATGTTTTCCAATGATATTGATATGGAATATTTTCTTCAACATCCCCTTCCAAGAAATTTAAACTTCCTTTTATACAAAGAAGAAGAAGCTGGTTTTCTAGCAGGGATATTTGCTTCTTTGCTAACAAAAGATTATCATAGTATCTCAAATAGATTAAACTCAGATAATGTTGTCGGGATAATCACAGCAAAAAAAAATGATAGCAAAAATAGATATGAGTTTGGTTTTAGACTGGGAGTTCTTGCTATTAATAATCAATGTGTAATTTTAAATACTCAAATTGAAGATGAATCTGATTTTTATCTTATAAGAAAAAACACAACTGAACTTTATAAAAATAAAGCAGATATAGTCTTTCAACTATGTGGTAAAGGAAGCCCAGCTGCCATTCAAGCTGCTTTTTTGGGAGGGAATTTCATAATTGGATATGAATCTGACCAGAATATATATGCACCAGAAAATGTTATAACATCAGCTATTAAAAAAGTATCATCATCAGTTTATTATTACTTAAAAAAGAGTTTTTTATTTGGATTCATTTCAGGTATTTTAAGATTGGGAATAAAAGATGGAGCAGTCGGTCTTGCTTCTTTTCATGAATTTGATTTATTAATACCTGACCAAATCAAAAACGCCATATATACTGCTTCGACATCTATTGCCGAGGATAAGATAAACATACCTTTCGTAAGTCTTACACTGAAAGATGATGAGCAAGCAGAAGAACTTTTATCAAATAATGAAACAAATAATGAAAATAATCAAGAATCAAATACTACAACAAACACTTCCGATAGTAATCAACAGACAAATACAGAAGAACAAACTTCGGAAAATTAATAAAATTAAGATAATTTTTTAGTTAAAACTTCTCCTAATCTTTTAACTCCTTCCTCAATTTTTTCTTCTGTTGGGTAAGAAAAGTTCATTCTAAAAGAATTGAATTTTGGCTCATCTCCGTAAAAAGCAGAACCAATAACATATGCGACATTATTTTTAATTACATCATAAAATAATTCTTCTGTATTGATATTTTCTGGTAAGGTAACCCAAAGAAATAGTCCACCCTCAGGTCTTGTCCATTTTATTCCTTTATTTTTTGGGAAATATTTTTCAAAGGCATCTAACATCAAATTTTTTCTTTTTGAATATAATTCAATATTTTTTTCAATTCTACCTTCAAGTAATCCTCTTTCCATGTATTCTGCTGTAATTATTTGATTAAAAGGAGCTGTACATAAATCTACAGCTTGTTTTATAATAACTAATTTATCAATAACTTTAGGATGAGCTATGATCCACCCCAATCTTAAACCAGGACAGTAAATTTTGGAGAAGGTAAATAATCCTATTACTCTTCCACTTGGATCCAGTTCATAAAGATATGGTAAGTCTTTTTTTTCATATCTTAATTCTTTGTAAGGAGCATCTTCTATAATCATAAAATCATATTTATTTGCTAAATCTATTATTTTCTTCCTTTTTTCAAGTGAAGTACAGACTCCAGCTGGATTTTGAAAGTCAGGTATAGTGTAGAAAAACTTAATTTTTTTCCCTGAACTATAAATTTTATTTAATTTTTCCTCAAATTGACTTATATTAATTCCATCATCTTCAAGGTCTACACCTATCATCTTTGCTCCATAAGCTCTAAAAGCACTTAGCCCTCCCAAGTATGAAGGATTTTCAACTATTATATAATCATCTCTATCAATAAAAAGCTTCCCAACCATATCAAGAGCTTGTTGAGAGGCTGAAACGATGAGTATATTATTTTCATCAAGTCCTTTTATTGTTGTTTTATCCATAAATCTTTTGAGTAGCAATTTCTTTAATCTAATATCACCTTCTGTAGATCCATATTGAAGCATGACTTTTCCATATTTTGAAAGAGAAGTAGTTACGATTTCCTTCAGTTCTTCCACAGGAAAAGTATTTGGAGCAGGTAATCCTCCTGCAAATGAAATGATTTCTGGCTTTTCAACCAATTTTAAAAGTTCACGAATTACAGACCTTTTCATTGAACTTGATGCAATTGAAATATGAGACTCGAACATCTCATCATTAAAACCCATAAAGCAACTCCTTTATATTTTAATAAACCTAATGAATAAAAGGATTATTATATGGCATATTCAATGTTGATACAGTTTTAGATACATTAGAATTTGAATTAAACATGTTTTCAATTATTTTTGTCTTATCTATCGGAAAATCTATTTGAATTATAGATGTAACTGGTTTAGAATTTTTTTCACTCTCATAATTTAGGTTAACAACTAAATATTCAAGACTTTCCTCATCCAGTAATATATTTACTAAAACATTTGTTTTTCTAATATTATTAAGATGTCTATTAAATTTCAATACAAATGGTTTAGCATTTATAAGATTTTTTAGTAATTTATAAGATTCTTCATTCTGGATACTTATTTTAATCACATAGTATGTGCTTCCTGTGCTATCTAATATTTTATTTATTAAAGGCTCATTATTCTGCGCCCACTTAGAAATTGCTAAAAATTTAGGTACATATTGAGAAGTTTCCCTTGGAAATGCTCCCATTCTAAGTAAATCCCAAAAATTCTTTGTATTATATCTAGAAATGATAGATTTGACCCTTCCATCACCACAATTATAAGCAGCTAAAGCCAGCTCCAAACTACCAAACTTGTTATATAAGTAAGTAAAGTGCCTCATAAAACCTATTGTTGAGGCATAAATATCTTTTCTTTCATCAACATCATTGACTTTTAAGCCAACAAGCCTCGCGGTTTCCTCCATAAATTGCCAGGGACCAACAGCATTCATATGGCTCTTTGCCTCAATTTTAAATTGGGACTCACACCAGAGTAAATTAATAAATTGAGGGTCAAAACCTTTATTTTTAAGTAGTTCACGAATAATTGAATAAGCAGGTGCGAAAGATTGCAATAACTTTAAGTAATCTCTTTTAGAATAAATTTCGAAATTATTGTAGAATGAGTCTATGATTTCATTATTAATTGGATATTTTATCTTTATAGATGCTATTTCTGTTTCTTCGATTCTTCTTTCAGATGAAAACAAGCTATATATATCTAATTTATTAGAATGAGAAAACCATGAAACAAATAATGTCGATATTAGAATTATTATAATAATAATTGTTCCTCTTTTTGAATGAGAAAAAATCAATAACACCTCCATAAAAATTATATTTCACTAAATTTATCAGCAATTTTTTTCTTTACAACCTTAAAATTTAATTTCAAGCTAATAATATAACAATTTGCAATTTATGCAATACTTTATATAACTTATCATATTAAACTAAATATTTTTATTTATAAGTTTTTTTATTAATTATTATAAATATATCTTGACAACAATTAATATTTGTATTATTAATAATTTTAGAGATATTTTCTTATAATTCACTACAAATTATAAAATCAGCTGACTTTTTAATTTGTACGGTTAATTACAATTTAATTAAAGTAGGTGAAAATGAATGTAAGAAAAAAAACTCTTCCTTCTGGATGGTATCCTTCAGATGAAGTAAAATGTATTGAATATTTTAAGAAATTTGAATATTTAGTAAACCCCTCTTCAATTAGCGTAAACACAAACAAAATTCATTCTCTAATAGTTCCTCACGCGGGCTGGGAGTTTTCTGGCCATCTTGCTTATCTTTCCTTTTATAAAGCAAGTGAAATCTGCAAAAAACATAATATACAAGTAGATACGATTGTTCTTTTTGGAGGGCATTTAAAATTTTCCGAAAAATCAATTATATTAAATTATCAATATTGTGAAACACCTTTTGGAAATATAGAAGTTGATTTATCTCTTTTAAATGAATATAAAAAATTATTTGATACTACTGATGAAACTCCACTTTTTACTGATAATACTATAGAGGTCAATCTACCTTTTATCAAATATTTTTTCCCAGAAGCTAAACTGATTGCTCTTTATCCTCCACTTCAAGAAGCAGTTTCGATCGCTCAATTCTTTGCTAATAAGTCAAAGAATTCTATTTCAATAGCTTCTGCTGATCTAACACATTATGGTCCAAACTATGGTTTTACTCCTCATGGAACTGGAGAAAAAGCATTTAATTGGGCTAAAGAAAATGATAAAATCTTAATAGATACTCTTGAAAAACTTGATTATGATTCAATAGAAACAATTGTAGATAAATATCAAAATAGCTGCTCCCCAAATTCTCTTACGACATCTATTGCTTTTGCTTCATTAAGAGGTGCTATAAAAGGGTATCCTTTACAATATGGTTCTTCATATCAAATATTCCCTTCAGCTTCATTTGTTGGTTATATTTCTTTCATTGCATAGAATTATCGATATCTTCTAATTTAGTTATTAGTTTTTCTATATCGGCTCTATATGGAGAATTAGGGTAATCAGAGATATAATTCTTGGCCTTTTCTTTTAAATCTATAGTCATATTCTTTTTCTTATCTATATCTTCTTCTTTTATTATTTTCTCAAAATTTGAAAGAATAATAAAATATTTTCCCATGGCATCATTTATATTATTGTATGTTTCAACAATTTTTTTACTTTTAGACATGAGAAAATAATATATTATTATTACAATAAAAAATAAAATAAATGCTATAATATAAAAAGCCATAAAAATTACTTTTCATCCTTTATTTGATTATATTTACCTTCAAGATATGCGTAAACCCATCCATTTATATATATTGTAGAATTTTTAAGTTTTTTCCATTCTTCTTTATTCACCCAAAATACTTCAATATCTTCTGAACTTTCACTTTTTTCCCCAACAAAATCTAGAACTTCAACCTTGGTAAAATACACTTCTTCTGTTGTTAACCCAGCTGATGTTAAAGTCAATGGTGATATTTCGATAATATTACAGTTGTACCCTGTCTCTTCTAAAAATTCTCTGAATATTGCATCTTCCATTTTTTCATCTTTCTCGATTAGACCAGCTGGAAATTCAATTACATAATTTAATACTGGAACTCTATATTGCTTAATAAGTAAAACTTTACCTTCTTTTTCTGCAATAATTATTACGGCTTTTTGCTTATTATTTCTTTCTATATATTCATATTCTTTTTGGTTCTTTTCTTTATCAAGAAAATCTCTTTTATAAAATGATAGAAATTTCCCTTTATATAATAATTTTTTTTCAAAAGGAACAAGTTTCATAATTGTAGATTATTCCTTTTTTTCATTTATTGTAAAACAAAATATCCTGTATATCATCACTTAAAAAACTCTGATATTGAATCATTCTCTTTTTTAAGTCCCGATATACTAATTTATAAATTTCTATTTTTCTGTATTGTTTACCTTCTTGTGACATAATTCCTTTGCATCTTTTTTTTTGAAGTTCAAAAGAATCTTTGTCACTGAAAGTAGATATCCAGAATGGGAAATTTTTACATTGCATAGGTCTTATTTTATATAAAGAGCACCCTCCCTTGCCATTACGATTTTCTTCGTCCCAGAAAACACAATCATAATTTTCTTTTTCTTTTAATGAATATACAGATTTTGAAAAATTGAAGGCAAATATATTAAGAAAATTGTCTGGATCCATTTTTAGAAAATTAGATATTATATTGATTTCATCAGGCATTAAAAATATATAACCCGATTCATGGCGACAGCAATCGCCACAATCAAGGCATTTAAACTTAAAATTTTCTGGAATATATAATTTAACTATCTTTGTAAATTGTTCAAAAGAAATCATTATTTATATCTTTTTATTTTTTTATTTTTATTATTCTTCAATTTTAATTTTTAGAAAATCTCTATAGAAAAATTAAGTAAAAATTCTATATAAATTAATATATTTCACATCTACGGAACGATATGAGTACCAGTCTTACCATTTACAGCATCAAATATTTTTTCTGGGGAAGTAATTATAACATGTTTTCCACCATTATCTAAAAATTTCATTGATGCTTCGATTTTAGGTAACATACTTCCTTTTGCAAAATGACCTTCTTCAATATATTTTTTACAATCTTTAACCGACATTTTATCGATAACTTTCATATCGGGTTTATTAAAATTCAAAGCTACTTTTTCAACGCCCGTAGATATTATGAATAAGTCTGCTTTGATTTCGGTTGCTAATAAAGAAGAAGCAAAATCCTTATCAATAACAGCAGCAACACCTTTTAATACCTTGTTTTCTTCTATTACAGGTATTCCACCACCACCAACAGCAATAACAATGACATCATTTTTTATAAGATCGATAATAACATTCTTTTCTATTATATCTAGTGGTTTTGGAGATGCGACTACTCTTCTATAACCTCTTCCTGCATCTTCAACTACAACCCACCCTTCTTTCTCAATTTTCTCAGATAATTCTTCTCTTGTCTTATAAAAAGGACCTACTGGTTTTGTAGGATTTTGAAATGCTTTATCATTTTTATCTACTAGCACTTGAGAAACAACAGTCGCAACATCATAATCGAGTTTATGCTGTTCAAGATGATTTTTAATGACTTGAGAAATCATATATCCCATTCCACCTTGTGTAAATGCCCCTGCAATATCTAATGGAATAGTAGGTACCTGGCTTTTACCAGCTTCTGATTGAATTAAAACATTTCCAACTTGTGGACCATTACCATGAGTTATTACAACTCTATATCCACTTTTAATAAGCTCAATAACATTTTCAACGGTATCAATAACAGCATTATATTGTTCTTCAAATGTTCCTTTCTGCCCTTGTTTTATAAGCGAATTTCCACCAATTGCAATTACTACTGTTTTCTTTGACATTTTTTCTCCTTGAAAAATTATTATGGGATTAAAAATTATAATATTAAAACTTAATGTCAAGATTGTCATTTAAATT